>NZ_JBFUPN010000034.1:0-49314 GCF_041355315.1 Mucilaginibacter sp. RCC_168 | reverse complement strand
AAAAAGAAGCAAAAAGAAAGCTTCAACAATAATAACAACCTATATTATTTGTTGAAGCTAATCTAAAGGCAATGACGTGTTTTATAGGATTTCCTCCCACCCTCTTTCCGCCGAAGGCGAAGAGAGGGTCAACGAGTGCAACGATGTTGGGGTGAGTCTTCGTCACATGGCATATTCATCAGAAGGAAAGCATCCTGAATGCATGGTAATATCCACCATGCCTGTTGGATCCCGAAATAAATTCGGGATGCCCTGTTAATTAATTTCTTCAAAACACTGTAAATCGCTACCTTACCGCATCCAAGTAAATCGATTTAATAAAACCTAACAAAGCATTAATTTTGAATCTTATCTATCCCTTATCACCAGGAAAATTATTAATGCTGATGGTATGCTGCCTGCTTGCTTTTACGGCATCGGCCCAAAAAAAGAATGCCGCTTATCAATACCACATCCGTAAGGCAACCGGGCCGATAGTTATTGACGGTATGATGGATGACGCCTGGTATAAAACCGACTCCACCAGCAGCTTCTTTATGGTGCTGCCGATGGATACCAGCAAAGCCAGCTTGCAAACCCAGGTACGGATGACCTATGACAATAACAATATTTACATTATTGCCACTTGTTATACCACTGGACCAGGGCAATACATGGTGGAATCAATGAAGCGGGATTTTGCATTTCAAAAAAACGACAATTTTATATTTTTCCTTGATCCTTTTGATGCCCGAACCGATGGCTTTAGTTTCGGCGCCAACGCCGCAGGGGGCCAATGGGATGGCACCATGTACGAGGGCGGCAAAGTAGACCTGAGCTGGGATAACAAATGGGTATCGGTAGTAAAAAACTATCCCGACCGTTGGGTGTTTGAAGCGGCTATTCCGTTCAAAAGTATCCGGTACAAAAAAGGGGTAGATGTATGGGGGATCAATTTTAGCCGCAATGATCTTAAAACTACCGAAAAATCAAGTTGGGCGCCCGTACCGCGGCAATTCCCAACCGCTTCGCTGGCTTATACCGGGTCATTGGTTTGGGATGAGCCTCCACCCGAAGCCGGTACCAATATATCACTGATCCCCTACGCGCTGGCAGGTGTATCCAAAGATTATCAGGCCAAAACGGGTACAGCCTGGAAAAAAGAGATCGGCGGCGATGCCAAGATCGGTCTTACCTCATCCCTTAACCTGGATTTGACCGTGAACCCCGATTTTTCGCAGGTGGATGTGGACCAGCAGGTAGTTAACCTGAACAGATATGAGTTATTCTTTCCCGAGAAGCGCCAGTTCTTTTTAGAGAATGGCGACCTGTTCGCCAATTTCGGTTATTCAGATATCCGGCCATTTTTTTCGCGCCGCATAGGGCTTAACGCGCCTATCCGCTTTGGCACCCGGCTTACGGGCAAAATTGATAAAGACTGGCGCGTGGGCCTGATGGATATACAAACCGGCGAGGCGGATGCTGCAGCTATGCCTGCTCAAAACTACGGCGTATTAACCCTGCAACGCCGGGTGTTTGCCCGCTCCAACATCGGCTTTATGTTTATCAACAAAGATGCTACGGGTACAGCCACTCCGGGTACGCAGTACAACCGTAATGTGGGTATGGAGTTTAACCTGGCATCATCAAACAATTTACTCACGGGTAAACTGCTCGGCATTAAATCATTTACTCCCGGACTGAAGGGACATGACATCGTAGCTGCGGGTCACCTCCAATACCTCAGTAAATACTGGACGGCTTATCTGCAGGACGAATACGTGGGTAAAAACTATACCGCCGGCGTAGGTTATGTACCACGGACTGGCTATAACAAGATCAGTCCGCTGTTGCTGCGTAATTTCTTTCCAAAAGCAGGCGGGATACTGAGTCATGGCGTACAGCTGGTATCCAACTATTATTTTGATGAACAGTTTAAGCGTACCGATAACGAAAGTACACTCTCCTATCTTATCACCCTGCGCAACCGCAGCACCTTTACCTTATCGGCCATTAATGATTATATCAAACTGCTGGTACCTTTTGATCCTACCAATACCGGCAAGCCGCTGCTTCCTATCGGCACAGAAAACCATTGGAATACCATCGACGCACAGTTTGTATCCAAACCACAGGCCCTATTCACCTACCTGGCCGAAACTGCTTATGGCGGCTATTATCAAAACGGTCATAAAACTACCGTTACCATGCAGTTAGGCTATCGTTTTCAGCCTTATGTGAATATCGCGGTGAACAGCTCTTTTAACGACTTGCGGATGGCACTGCCCTATGGCAATACCAGTTTCTGGCTCATTGGCCCACGTACTGATATTACCGTAAGCAATAAGCTTTACTTTACCACTTACATACAATACAACGGGCAGATCCGCAATATCAATACCAATATCCGTATGCAATGGCGCTACAAACCAGCATCCGACTTTTTTATTGTTTACGGCGATAACAACACACCATCGCCCTTCATGGTCAAGAACCGGCAGTTGGTTGTGAAATGGACTTATTGGTGTAATTTGTAAAGGCGTACAAACATCTTAGATATTTCTTTTTCTTCCCCTCAGCGGGTAAGCTTCGGCCGAAAGCCAATAGAACGATGATGGGTTGTGAGGAGGTGGGACATAGCAAGTTTTGCAGAAGATGGGGGTTCGAGTGTGCGAAGCAGGGCAAATAATTGCGGTCCGTGGTTCTATTGGCTTTGTAGCGTAAAGGCTTTGTGCGGCAGAGAAGCATTTCCGCTGAAAGCCTTTTTGGTTACTTTTGTGGCGACAAAAGTAACTGGCCCTCCCGCGGCCATGAGCGGGTATGCGTCAGGTAATCCGTTAAAACCCCTCCCCTTCCCGAGGGAAGGAATCGCACTTACTCCTGCTCTTAATTTGTTACCTAAACTCACATGGTTTTACAGGTTAAAACACATATTTTTGGATTCTACCTATTGATCCATGTTAAAAATTTATACCACCTTACTTTTCATATTTATCATTGCGGCAAATACAGTTGCGCAGACCTCAAAAAGAGATACCACCCATCTGCAAGCGGTTACTGTTAAAGGTTACCTGAGCGAGCAGCCGGTACTCAGTGTACCCGCTTCGGTAAGTGTGCTGGGAGCGGCACAGTTAAAGCTACAACCTGATAACTCCTTCGTGAGCGCCTTGAATACCGTGCCGGGGGTACGGGCCGAAGAACGTTCGCCGGGTAGTTACCGCTTGTCTATCAGGGGTAGTTTGCTGCGGTCGCCATTTGGGGTAAGGGATGTAAAAATCTATTTTGACGAGATCCCGCTTACCGATGCCGGCGGCAACACCTATTTAAACGCGGTGGATATTGCCAGCGTACCCAACATCGAGATATTAAAAGGCCCGGATGGCAGCTTATTCGGCGCCAACTCAGGTGGGGTAATGTTGCTGAGCCCGGTAAACCGCTATGCCGATACGAGCTATAGGTCCATCGGTATCAACACCGGCTCCTACGGACTTTTTCATGAAAAGGCCAGCATACAGCAACAGTTTGGCAAAAACCTGCTGAGCATAAACCAAAGCTACCAGGCTTACCAGGGCTATCGGCAAAACAGCAATATGAGCCGCAATTATATACAGGTGGCTGATAAATGGAACTATAGCGGTAAAAATGAGCTGCGTTTCCTGGGTCTATATTCCGACCTGGCTTATGAAACACCCGGCGGATTAAATTTTGCCCAGTTCAATGCCGATCCAAGACTGGCCCGGCTACCAACACCAACCATTCCAGGAGCTATACAGCAACACATCGGCATCACTACCAAAATGTACCTGGCCGGTTTGGTAAATGAGTACCACTTCAACGATCGAATCCGTAACGTGTTATCAGTTTTTGGTAATCATGTTGATTTTGCCAACCCGTTTATCACCAATTACGAACAGCGCGGCGAAAACACTTTTGGCTTCCGCACCTATTTTGAGTTAGCCGGTTTACCGCACGAAAGCATCAACTGGAAGGTTAACCTGGGCATGGAGTGGCAGCAAACCAATTCGGTGATCAGCAATTATGGCAATAAGGCAGGCGCAAAAGACACCACCCAAACCAGCGATTATATCCACACTAACCAGCATTTTATATTCGCCCGTTACTCGGCCGATATTTATAAACGCCTGCACCTGGAAGCAGCGCTGAGCCTGAACTGGTATGGCTATGATTTCAAGAATATCTATCCACTGGAGCAAACCAACTTTTCCAACCGCAGTTTTACACCGCAGCTGATGCCAAGACTGGCCTTAAGCTACCAGGTAACCAATAACTTTATCTGGCGCGCATCCGTAAGCCGTGGATACTCTACCCCTACTACTGCCGAGGTACGGCCAACTGACAATATCGTGAACACCTCGTTGCAGGCCCAAACCGGCTGGAACTATGAAACCGGTTTCCGCCTGCGTAACCAGGATGAGACCATGTTCCTGGATGTATCGGCCTTTTACTACCGCATCAGCAATGCTATTGTGCGCCGTGTAAATGCTAATGAAACGGAGCATTACATCAATGCCGGCGGCACCAATCAACCCGGAGTTGAACTGTCATTTACCGATTGGCTTATCCGGCCAAATAGTACCCATTTTGTAAGAGGGTTGCAATTTAACGAATCATACACCTACAGCAAATTTACTTTCAGAAATTATGCAGATGCGGTAACCAACGCCAGTTATTCGGGCAATAATCTTACCGGTGTACCGCGTAATATTCTTGTGAGCAGTTTGCAGTTAAGGGTACCTTATAACCTGTCGGTATTTGCTCAGCATAATTACACCTCGAAAATCCCGCTGAATGATGGCAACACGGTTTATGCGGGGAGCTATAACCTGTTACAGGCCAAAGCCAGCTGGCAGCCTGCCATCGGCCACAAAACACACCTGGAAATTTATGCCGGTGCAGATAATATCCTGAATGAAAAATACAGTCTGGGTAACGATCTGAACGCCGTAGGCAACCGCTACTATAATGCATCACCATTGCGAAATTATACGGTGGGCATGGGGGTGGTATTTTAGAAGTTTTGAGTGGTGAGTTTTGAGTAGCCAGTAATCTTCATAAACAGATTTGCTTAAAGTTCAGAACTCACTACTCAAAACTCATCACTCAAAAACTAATACCCTACGGATTCAAACTATTGCTCCCCCCTTCGGCTACATTGCCACCCCGGCCCTTTACATCAAAGGCGCGGAACTTGATCACACCGCCATTGTAATTCACTGGACCGGTATATGGTTTGCTTTTATCATCCGGATCTTTGCCGTTAGTAGTATAGCGGATAGTTAAGCCGGGATAATCAATATTACTCAGGTATTTTCCATCTTGTAAACTAATGCCGGGTTTTGGGATCCGGTAGTTATAACCACCTTCGTAATAACTCAAACGTGGCAATTCACGTTTACCCAAAACATTCAAAAAGCCCGACCATGCCGTTTCGTATTCCTGCTTGGCTTTCACGGGGTCGGTTTCGGTGGCCCATTGCGGATCAGGTGCCCAGGCCCGTTCGGCTAATGCCAGTAAACGCGGGAATATCATATAATCCATCCGTTCGGTACTCTTCACAGTTTCGGCCCAAAGCGCGCCTTGTAAGCCTACGATGTTGCCTTTGCCATAATCGGTAAGGCGCTGTTTGCCTATAAATAAGGACCGGTTAATGGGATTGCCATTTTTATCTACATCCGCATTTTTGAAATAATCAAAGGGGATAAACGAGTAAAATTTATCGATGCCCAAAAACGCGCCCCAGTAATAACCCGGCTCATCAAATGATTTGTAACTGGCCATGTCGAAATACAAATTGGTAACACAGGTAAGCACCACTTTGTAACCTGCGTTGGCTAAACGGTAGGCCAGGTCTTCTTGTCCATCACCCAATACGTTGTTCCATACGTCGGCTTGCAAATGTTCTTTGGTAAAATCGGGATTGGGTACATAAGCCGGGCGACCATCCAGCGTGGTTTTACGCAACGCCATTTCTTCCCAGCCAGAAAGCAACAGGCCTTTGGCTTTTAATATATCATTTACACGACCATAAAAATAGTACCAGAGATCGTTAGTGCTTTGTATCTCGGGGTGACTGGCCTTTAGCGCCAGGTAAGCCGGCGATTTTTCCCATACATGCGCAGGCACCTCATCACCACCAAAATGGATAGTTTGCAGCGGTGCGCCTGCTTCTTTGTAAAGAGCAGCAACATCGCTCACTACGGTTTCTACAAAGTTATAAGTTGATGGCAGCGATACATCGATCACATTATCGTTCCAATACTGCACGGAGCGATACTCCGATTTATCATTCAGATCCCGCAGCAGGTATTTTTCGGCATCGGCTTTTTTACCTTCGGCCATCAGGCGATCGTACCGGGCATCCATCGCTTTGATAGGCGCGCGGGCATGGCCTGGTGTTTCAATTTCGGGGATCACCGCAATGTGGCGATCAGTAGCGTATCTTAATATCTCGATATAATCGGCACGACTGTAAAACCCGGTACCCACCGTATTATTCACATCCGGCCCGGAACCATGCGACGCGGGTAAAAAATGTTTGCTATCCAATGTGTGGCCACGTTTAGCTCCTACCGAAGTTAGCTCAGGCAGCGATGGCAGTTCCAGTCGCCAGCCTTCATCATCAGTTAAATGGAGATGCATGGCATTCAGTTTATAGAGGCTCATGGCTTCCAATAGTTTCAGCACCTGCTTTTTAGGCTGAAAATTACGGGCCACATCCAGCATCACGGCACGATAACCAAAACGGGGCTGGTCTTTCACATCAACCGCGGGTATCTGTACCGATTTTTGTTTTTTGGCAAAAGCTGTAGCGGGTATCAGTGATTTTAAAGACTGAACACCATAAAAAGCGCCGGTACTGGTTGAAGCATTAATGGTGACGCCTTGTGGTGTTACTTTCAATTCATAAGCCTCAGGAGCAAGACCATTTACTTTGGTTAAACTGATAACCGAGGTTTTGGATATACCGATGATCGGGCTGATCAGCAATTGATTTAAACCTGCTTTTAGTTGACCGGCTTCTTTTGTAAACTCTTTATCGGCATCAATACGTATTTGATCATCCAGTGTAAATACGCCGCCTGTTTCCTGGTAGCTTGCGGGTGTAGGAAAAACTTTTGGCAATTGCCCGGCCGGGATATCGGCAACATTTTTATTCCGGTCGAAAACAATTTCGGGGGTTATTAAACCCTGGTAAGTGGGTTTGTAGGGCTCCACAGTAAATGAGGTGATGGAATATCCTTTTTCGGGTTGCGCGTCCCAAACCAGGTAAATACCTTCGGGCGCATCCGTGGCGTTCACTACCGGGTCGTCATTAATATATTCTATCCGGGTTGATGCACCGGGTTTCAGTTCCTTAAAACCTTCTGTTGGGGTGATGCTGTACAGGTCGCCGTTCACCTGGTTTATTTTGGCGTTATTGCTTACCGCATGTTCTACAAAACCACGGCCTGAATTAAAATAGAACTTCCATCCGCCGGCAGGCAATACCTCGTGCCCGCTGTTGGTGATAATCAAAGCGGTAAGGGCCTGGTTTTTATTCTGGTAATTGTTATCAACCACCTGCCAGGTAATGTGCAGATCGGCTATATTGAACTTGATATCCTGATGAAGGGTAAAGGCCGTGCTCATGAAAAGTGCTACGACCAGCATCGTTGTGAAGATTTTGCGCATAGTATAACCGTGATTGATAATAGATTGAATGGTAAATATAATTTAACATTTCAATTTTAGCTATACTTTTTAAAAAAATTTAAGAAGACACTTTGAGAGCAAGGACGAGGAGAGCAAGGAGCAAGGACAAAGGGAGAAAAGATGAGTAGAATAAGGAACAAAGACAGAAAAAGGAAGATAAAATAAATCGACGAAGAAAAAACCCCTCATCCTTACTCCCCTCGTCCTTGCTCTAAAAATCCTTGTTCCTTGTTCCAAAAATCCTTACTCCCTAACCTACACTCCAAACCTGATCCAGCCTTCGCCTTCATAGCCAAAGGCAAACTGTTTGGGGCGGAATATCTCGGCCAGTATCTCGATAGAATCAACTATCCGAGGGCCTGGACGATTGAAGTATTGGTTACCATCAACTATAAAAAGTTGGTTATTTTTGATCGCCTTAAGTTCTGTAAAGCCGGGCAGGCTCATTAAAATATCGATCTCTTTAAGGGTTCTTTCAATAGAAAAACCGCAGGGCATCACTACTAAAAATTCGGGATCCTGCAGCAGGATATCATCCCATTGTACATAAGGCGAATGTTTGCCATCCTCTCCTACCAATATGGGGGTTCCTCCTGCAATTTTTACCAGGCCGGGTACCCAGTTACCGGATATCATCATTGGGTCGAGCCACTCGATACAAGCTACCGTGGGCCGGCTTTCGCTGAATTTTAATTTATGCTTGATTATATCTATGCGTTCCACCAGGTTCTCTACCAGTTCGGCACCCGCTTCCGGAACATTTAATGCTTTAGCTATCGTGATAATATCACTCAGGATATCATCCAGGCTGTTGGGTTGAAGCGAAATTATTCGAGCCTTTTTCTCCAGATAATCATCCAATGCCAGCTCCACATCGGCCAGGGAAACTGCACAAACCTCGCATTGATCCTGCGTGATCACCACATCGGGTGCCAGTTCTTTGATCTGTTCGCGTTTTACCGTGTATACTGATAGTGCATTGGCCAGAATCTCCTTTACCTTGATATCAATCTCATTGCTGCTTAAATTATCCGGGAAATTAGCTTCGGTACAAACCGGCAATTGTTTTACGGATGCAGGATAATCGCACTCATGCGAGCGGCCTACCAGGTTATTTTCTAGTCCCAGGGCACAGATGATTTCGGTAGCAGACGGTAGTAAAGAAACTATTTTATCAGTTGACATGGTGTAAATGTGCGGGTATGCAGATGTGCAAATGATAAATCAAATGTGCAGATATGCAGATGTGCAAATGTGCAGATGATTTATTAGATGTGCAAGTGATAGATTAAATGTGCTTATCGAAGTTCAGGCAAAATCCGCACATCTGTAATCCGCACATTTGCATATCCGCACATCTAATCTATCATCTGCACATTTGCACATCTATCGTTTGCACATCTGCACATTTAGAACTTATCTTTGCACTAATGATATTCCTAACCTTTTTTATTGGGGTTATTGCCAATTTTATTGGTTATATCCCTCCCGGAAATATAAACCTTACGCTCATACAGATCACCATTAACCGGGGGATGAAAGAGGCCGTGCGTTTTATTACCGCTTTTTCCTGTGTTGAGTTTTTCTTCACCTATTTTATTATGCATGCAGCCCGCTGGCTATCGGGCGAATTAAGGTTAGCTGTCATTATCGACTGGGTAATGGTCATCCTATTCGGCGTTTTGGGGACTATTACGTGGATAAATCGCAATAAACCACCCGAAACCAATTACTCCGAACATGCCAGTATCAAATATGGCATATTGCTTGGTTTTTTAAACCCCATGCAGGTGCCTTTCTGGATGGTGACCGGCACCTATCTTATTACTCACGAGTGGATATTGGATGGCCGCGTGGCACTCATTATTTTCAGCATCGGCTCTGCCGCCGGGGCATTTCTTTGCCTTTTCCTGTATGCCCGGTTCGCCAAATTCATGCAGCAAAAATTTGCACTAAGCACGCGTTTTATCAATACAGGTATTGCCATTCTGTTTTTCGCTTTTGCGGGGTACCATATTGTGAAACAGATCTATCTCTCGTTTTTTAAACACTGATACGTTTGCGGTAGACTGACATGGCCAATTAACGCTTTGCTTTCTTAGTTCTTATTACTACTTTAACGCTATGTTCCATCCCGAAGAAAATCCCTGGAAAATAACATCATCCAAAAACGTTTATGATAACCCTTGGATAAACGTTACCGAACACCAGGTCATCAACCCTTCGGGCAATCCGGGTATATATGGCCAGGTACATTTTAAAAACACAGCTATTGGTATAATACCACTTGATGATGAGCTAAACACCTACCTTGTAGGACAATCCCGCTTTCCCTTGAACCAATATAGCTGGGAAATACCCGAAGGCGGCGGCCCGGAGGGTACAGATCCGCTCGAGTCGGCTAAGCGTGAACTATTGGAAGAAACAGGTTTGAAAGCCAGCCAGTGGACCGAAATTCAACGTATGCACCTGAGCAATTCTGTAAGCGATGAACTGAGTATTATTTATCTGGCCCGGGGTCTTAGCCAGTTTGAGGCTGAGCCTGAAGATACCGAACAGTTGATCGTCCATAAAGTTCCCTTTGCCGATGTATACCGGATGGTATGCGATGGCCAAATCACCGATTCTGTAACCGTAGCCGCGGTGCTAAAAGTGCAGTTACTTTTGTTAGAAAATCGCTTATAAAACGGCTCATTTACACAAAAAGAATTAAATTTGCTGGTCGATGAAAAAGTTTTTAGGCTATATTTTGTCTCCCTTTGCTATTGTAGCATTTTTTTTGGCACTCCTTATCTTTCATCCCATACAGTGGGTGAGCTTCCGTCTGTTTGGATACGCGGCACACAAACGATCGGTCGACGCTTTAAACCTATGCTTGCTAAGTACAGCCTACTTACTGGGCAACACGGTTACTTTTATCAATAAGCAAAACCTGCCAGCTGGTCGCCCTATTATATTTTTGGCTAATCATCAAAGCTTGTTTGACATACCACCATTGATATGGTATCTGCGTAAATATCATGCAAAATTTATTTCGAAAATTGAATTGACCAAGGGTATTCCTTCCATTTCCTACAACCTGAAACATGGAGGCGGTGCCAATATCGATCGTAAAGATTCCCGTCAATCCATTGCTGAAATTGTTAAACTGGCCCTGCGTATGAAAGAGAATAAATGGTCGGCAGTGATATTTCCCGAAGGCACACGCTCTAAAGATGGCGAAGTAAAAGGCTTCCAGGTGGGTGGTATAGCAACTATATTAAAAAAATGTCCAGAGGCGCTGCTGGTACCCATCGCTATCAAAGACTCCTGGAAACTGATCCGTTATGGTTATTATCCGCTTAATACTTTTACACCCATGACCTGGGAAGTGCTTGCTCCTATTGAACCAGGTAATGCCCCTATGGAAGACCTGGTGCTGGAAGCTGAAAACCGCATTAAAGAAGCTTTAGGCAATTAATTATTGAATTACTGATTTAGTGAATTAGTGATTTTTTGACGGATATTGTCTGAACCACGGTTAACCGGATTAAAGGATTCTCAGGGTTTTAGAAAAATTCAATAAATCAGTAATTCAATAATTGTCTTCGTGGTAATCCCTTAATCCGCGTAATCGTGTTAAGACAATCTTCTTAAAATCCCCAACGTGTTAATAATCAGTTAAATGTTAACAAATAAATGACGTGGTGTTTACGTTAATATGAAACCTTATCGCTTATTTTTATAGACCCATAAAAAAGGTCGGCAAAAATTTACCTAATACAAATTTTATGACCTGGAGAAAATTCAGCGGCGAGGTTATCCAATCGTCCATTTTAGAAGAGGTTGAAAGAGCGATTGAAAGGGAGGCTGCCCTCGGCAACAAACTCAAAGTATGTATCGGCACCGACTCACAGGTGAAAGGGGCTGTAACCGATTTTGCAACCGTTATTGTTTTTTTACGGGAGCAACGTGGCGGTTTTATGTTCATTCATCAGGAACGTACCTCGCAAAAAATGAGCATCAAGGAAAGGATGCTGAGCGAAGTGCAAAAGTCGATCGACATTGCTTACAAGCTTTGCGACCTGCTCGATCTGTATGACGTTGACCTGGAGGTACATGCCGATATCAACACCAACCCGATGTTTAAATCGAACCAGGCCCTGCATGAGGCTATGGGTTATATTTTAAGCATGGGCTTTGTGTTTAAGGCCAAACCCGAAGCTTTTGCCAGCTCGTACTGCGCCAATAAAATAGTGCAGTAAAAAGCGCAAAAGTAGCCGAGACGTATTTATATTTGATTTTTATACAAATCGAACATACCTATGTCGCCACTAATAGAAATCAACGATCCGGCTTTGTCCGGCGCGAATACCATTCTTATCGACGCCCGTGCCGGGCAGGATGCACATCAACGCTACCTTGCCGGCCATCTGAAAAACGCGGCTTTTGTTGACCTTGATAAAGATCTTGCTGCTAAAGTTACCGATGCATCCCAGGGCGGAAGGCATCCGCTACCTGATATTCATGATTTTGCAGCTTTGCTTGGTAAACTGGGGATAACTCCACAAAGCCATGTGGTAGTTTATGACGACAAGGGCGGAGCTTTTGGCGGTGCCCGTTTCTGGTGGATGCTTAATGCTGCTGGTCATATCCATGTACAAGTACTGAACGGTGGCCTGAACGCCGCGATTAAAGCCGGCATTGAATTAAGCACCGAAGAATATACACCAACACCAGTATCCCCCTACCCTGTAAGCGATGGGTTTAAAGGTACGGTTGACATTGAAGAAACCGGGAGCGCCGCACAAGATGAAAGTCGTATTGTAATAGATGTTCGCGAAACGCCGCGTTACCTGGGCCAAACCGAACCGATAGACCTGATAGCCGGGCACATCCCAGGCGCGCTTAATCTGCCTTATATTTATAACCTGGATGCCGATGGCAAATATCTTCCGGCAGAAACCCTGCGACAGCTTTATAATGATGCTATTGAAAAGGTAGACAACAGCCAGGTAATTGTACATTGCGGCTCGGGTGTTACAGCTTGCCATACCCTGCTCGGGATGGCCTATGCAGGCATCATAGGACCAAAACTATATGTGGGTTCCTGGAGCGAATGGTCGCGCAGGGATTTACCTATTGGCACCACTCACCGATGAAATCATACATATTAAAAACAGAACAGGCCATTCCCATTAGTTTGGATGCTGCCTGGGATTTTTTCTCGTCGCCATTAAACCTGGCCAGGATCACGCCTCCTGATATGGGCTTTGTGGTAACATCCGATTATGCCGCCGATACCAAAATATATCCAGGCATGATCATTACGTATAAAATAGCGCCGCTGCTGGGTATCAGTATGAATTGGATGACAGAAATAACCCATGTAGCCGACAAACAATATTTCACTGACGAACAACGCTTTGGCCCTTATGCCCTATGGCACCACCAGCATCATTTTAAAGAGATCGATGGCGGTGTATTGATGAATGATATTTTACATTATGCGATCCCTTACGGTATTTTAGGCAGGCTGAGCAATACTCTTTTCGTAGCCAATAAAGTAAAGGAGATCTTCGCTTTTAGAGAAAAGGCTATTGAAGAGATATTTGGGAAGATGTCTTAATTATTGAATTAGTGATTTATTGAATTAGTGAGTTCCTCGCTCCCGCGAGATTAGCGCAGCGTATCTCGTGGGAGGCATGGTTTCAGCTTCCAGCTTACGTCAGCTGAAAGCTGAAACCATGTATACCATGAGATGAAAGCTCGCGACAGCAGATAGCATAGAGATTTTTGTCCCCTCCGGGTCTCTCGCAGAGGACCCTGAGGTTTGGACATGTCTTAGTATACAAGTTTTAGAATAATCCTGTCATGTGTTTACAGGCTTGTAAGCAGCCTTAGTGTCCCTTTCAGGAAACCCCGAGGGAGCGGAAGGGCTATTAGAATCAAGGGCAAAAATCAAGAGAACAACAAGCCCGTCATTGCGAGGTACGAAGCAATGACGCGTGGAAAAGGTATGTCCTTTAGAATAATCCAAAAACATCCCGCATCTTATGCCCATCCTCATCCAAGAATGACTTAGGAACCTCGTGCCCCAAATCTTTATATATGCGGATGGTGGCGTATTTAGACGGGATGTTATTATAAAAAACAAATGAGTTTGCCGGTGGTGCCAGATGGTCAAGCAAACCTACACCCACCATTATAGACGATCTGATGTTTGGCGCAAAATTCTTGATATCATAATAATCCAGGTTATCCATCACCTTGCTATAGCTTAGAGTAGGCCTATTGGCAACATATTCTTTAATATCATTGATAGGCCATTCTGCTACACCGGCCAGATTGCGGATGTCACCCAAAATAGGGTTCTGGGCCGATACCAGTTTGATGCGGTTATCTAAACCTGCCAATGCCACCGCAAGGAAGCCCCCCATACTGCCACCCGATATTTCGATCCGGGTAGAGTCCAGATCTGGTCGCGAACAGATAAAATCAATGGTACGTATACAATCCATAATGGCGCCACGCAGCACATATTTATTCTTATCTTCGATATTGAGGGTAATGTAATCCGGTCGTTTAGGATGTATCACATCACGGCTGTTACCCTGCCCACGCACATTAATGGTAATGATGGCCAGGTCCTCATCCTCACCCAGCATGGGCTTCAGATCAACCTGGTAGCCGGGCAAACCTACAAACACCGGAAACCGGCGGTTCTTGCTACTGCCTTTAGGTATAGTTAACCAACCACGTACCGTAATGTCATCCAATGATTTCATCTCGAAAAGGAAAACCCGACGGTTATCTTTTTCCAGCTCAGGTTTCTCGGTTACTTTATAGTTGGGTTTAACAATTGCCAGCTGCGACTTCGCCGTTTGCCAAAAGCTATCAAAATCAGCGGGGCGAGGATGGCTTGACCTGATCTCTTTTGGGCGTATACCAAAAACACGTTTGGTGGTATCGTCATAATCAGATACATTGATCATGAAATTGATCTTATAAAAACCCGGTTTCATGGCGGGTATGGTAAAGTTATAACTGTTGCTGCTGTTTTTGGAGATCTTAACGCCGATAGAATCTTTTACTAAGAGCTTGCCTGCCGGTGTAGTGACCACATAGGCCACACGACCTGTCTGATCGGTATGATAAGTGTTCTTTACCTCGAAAGTATAACTGGCGTTTGAATTAAAGATACCATCATCGCTATGTGCTATCAGGGTGGTTACCACCTCTTCATCGGCTTTTGATACAGGCTTGCCGTTGCCCGTAATTGCAATACAGACACCAACAAGCAGGATAAATGTATATTTAATTTTTTTTACCATTTTATCTATTTAGGACTTAAGACTTGATAGCTACTTAGTATCAATATGATAATTTAACGATGCGGAAACGCTGCTGCCAACGCTGGTATTTCTGCCGCTTACAAAAGTTCCGCCACTTACAAACAAGGCTACTTTTTTACTGAATGAATGCCCATAACTTACCGATACCTGGTTAAAGGCAAAGTTTTTATTAGTAACTGGATTGGGCGAAAACGCTTTGTTATTACTGCTTGCATAAAACCCACCAAAGCTTACCGATATCTGCTCTCTGAATTTTTTATCCAGTGTTAAGCCATAAGTAGCATTATATCTATCCTGAAAAACCGACTCGTAACCAAAGTATTCGCGTACACCGTTCTCCAGTATAAAATAGCTGTTTTTGCCAAACAGGTGTCCGCTGCCCGCAAAAGCCAGTCTTAATTCACCGCCTTTTTGGTTATAACCCAGGTTAAGATTGGTATACATAGGTATAATAGCCGTAGCCTGCAGACTGAAATAGTATTTGTAGTTGATATTAGCCAGGTAATACCGTATGCCTAACTCAGCATCGCCAAAGCCGTAATTTTTATAAGTGGCAGTGTTATCCTTAAAGGTATTAGCAGCATAAGGGATTAAAGCCGATAAGGTAAAACGCCTGCTAAGGCCATACTCGGTGTATAATGATGTGCTTAACGACGAGAATTTGCCATTATCTGCAAAAGGACCTTTATTTCTATGCGCATCCCACTGTTTATCAGCAAAAAAGTAACTGACCGATGGAGATAAAGTAAGCCGTCCCGGCCTAACCGGGAAACCGCCGCCCGCATAGCTTTTATATTGCACTATGATAAGCAGCACAACGGCCATTGGTAAACATTTATAAAAAGTATTTTTAAAGATCATATTTACAAGGTATTGATTACTCTTTGCGGGCATGAAGCAACTCCCACCTCATATAGTCACATCGTTTCCATCTTCAGGAGATTGCCTCGTTCCGCAAATACCGTTTCGCTATCTTTTATTGCTTAAAATAACTCCCACAAATCCTCACACAGCATACGGTAGTCTAATACCGTGCCGTAATCAGGGTATGCGGAATTTTTCACGAACCCAAAGGTTTTGGAACATGAAATAGTTAAAATCTACCTCATGTGTGGAATTTGGTACACACACAAATTCCTTATTGGTACTGCCCAGATGGTTAAACAAAGCCATACTGCAACGCGGCGGACAAAACTGATCCAGCAGACCAATGCCCATCAATACCGGGCATTTTACCATCGGTGCAAAATTTTGCGGATCATAATAATCAAACGTGGTATAAAACTGCTCCCAGCTAAATTCAGGGTGCCGGTTTTTATATTGCCTGAACATTTTAAACGGGACCACCTGCTCTTTATATGATGCCGATATACTGTAATTATCGCGGATATCTGCATACAATGGTACCTGCATAGTGAGTACTTTAACCCTTTTATCCAGGCCGGCGGTAACTACGGCCAGCGCTCCACCCTGGCTGCCACCTTCTACAAATATTTTGGAGGTATCAATACCGAGATTGGCGTGTGAGTACAAAAAATCGAGCCCGCGAAGGCAGTCCATGTAAACGCCGCGGTAAATGTATTTGTCTTTGTCCTGTATGTTGGTTGTGCTATAATTATCGGTATTGATGTGTACTACATCCTTACTGTTACCATTACCACGAACGTTAATATCAAACGCTATATAATCGTCGTTATCCATATTGGGTTTAAGCTCCACCACATAGCCTGGCACGCGGTAATGCACCGGAAATTTGCTGCCATCGGTAGGGATCACGAGCCAACCACGGATCAGCAGGTTTTCGTATGATTTCATTTCCACCGAGTAAACCTTTTTGTATTTGGTTGACAGATCGGGACGAAATATCACTTTATACTGCGGCGCTACTTTTGACAATTGCCGGCGGGTTTCCTGCCAGAACTGATCAAAATCATCAGGTTTATGCAGCTCGGAGGTAATAGCCTCTGGGTTCACCCCAAAAACTTTACGTACGGTATCATCATACGCTGATAAGTTAAACATGAAATTGATGTGGTAAAAACCTGGCCCTTTCGGTGCTACTTTTACACTCAGGCTTTTAGAACTTCCTGCTCCAATAGAAAAATCGGCGGTGTTCTCAAAGATCTTTTTACCATCATCAGAAGTGATAATGTAAGAGAATTTGCCCTCCTGTTTTTCATTGTAAGTATTTTTCACACTTAGTTTGTAGCTGATCTCCTCACCCGTTTTAAACAAACCGTTTTTGTTAGCCGGCTTAGCATCCAGTATTACTTCGCCTTCATTGCTCTTTTGTTGTGGGCACAAGGCACGAGCTTTAGCTACCAGGACGATCGCGGTCAGCAGCATAAACAAGGTCCATTTTAAATATGTGTTGATGTTACGCATCGCTAATATTATATTTTTATAATTGCCAAAACAGAACCACCATAACCTACTCCTGTATTTTTACCAAAAGGTGTATAATACCCCCCTATAAACGTCGAGAACCTGCGGGTAAACTGATGTCCATAGTTTAATGATGGTTTAAAAAACGCGTAATCCCGGGCATTGTTAATATTGGGATTAAAAGCCTTGTTGGAGCTGAATGACCGGAAAAACAACAGTTCCAAACTCAATTGATCATGATGGCTAATGGGATAACCAACCGTTCCACTTAAGCTTAGTTGATCCGGTCCTTGTACATCAAAATATCTCCGATAAGCCAGTTCGGTATTGAAATAACCTTTGCTGGCAATGGATTTGGGCAGATTGCCACAATACATCAGTTTTAACTCAGCACCATAATTACCTAAGCCCAATTCCACGTTACGGTTATAGAGCGGGGCTATGCCTGAAACTTGCACCGATAGATAACGTACATAATTAAAATTAACCAGGTTATAGCTCAGCCCTATGTACAGATCACCCAAACCCTGATTGGTTACTTTATCACCATTAGCAAATTTGTTTTGCGTATACACATAAGGCACGCTGGCAATAAGATCCAACCGGCGTGAAATACCATAACCCACATAAAGGTTGGCTGAGTAAGAAGTGAACCCTGCTCCCGGGTCGCCTTTAACACGGTGCCCATTACGGTCAAACCTGTCAGTTTGATGATACAGAAACATCGAGGGGATCACAATATCTCGGTATTTGCCTATGGGCCAGCTGGCAAATGATCTATAGGGGTTTGCTCCTATAAAAACCAGCATACATAAGCAGGATAGTATCAGTTTTTTCATCTTTGGTTCAGGTAGTTATTTAAACAATTGACTTGGTATGACTTGGTTTATACTTGACCAAAAAATTCGACCGGCGGATATAGTGATTTAATGGCTCCTCTATCAGTTTAAACAAGGTTACAGATAGTATATTTAATAAGATAAAAGCATACAACAGGTTCAAACTGTCATATTGAAAAGGCGAATGCCAGGTTACCCCCCACTTGTCATACAGCTCAAAAACCTTATCGTTTAACTGGTCAAACCAGGTATGCATCAGGTTATATATCCAGCCCAGGTGTATCAGGTAAAATATATAGGAGCTTTTACCCAGCAGTTCAATAAAAGGTAGCGCCAGGAATTTTTTGAACAAGGTTGTTTCGGTCAATATGCCGTAAAAGAATAGGGCTACGGCTATGCATAAAAAGTAATTATTAACAATAATACCGATAGGACTTTCAACACCAGCGGCCCAGCCTTTTGGGATAGGTTGCAGCGCCATTACAAAAACGCAAGCAAATATGAGCAGGAAACCGGTATAGGTATAGTTTATTTTATTGGTACGGGTAAAACCCTTGTTGAGTACATAACGTGCCAGTTGTATTCCCACAAAAAATTCAAAGCAACGCCCCAGGAAAGTGAACAGCATGACAAAGGTAAAATTGCCGAAGAAGCCATGCCAGTTGATATGACTGGATATAAAGTATAATAAAATACCAGTTAAGGTAAGCACAACCGGCTGTATATAAAATTGACCAAAACGCTTGGCGATCAAAAATATAACCGGTGCCGAAAAGTAAAAACATTCCTCTACCGTTAACGACCAGCCCTGCGCTATACCTGTATCCCAAAACTGATAGAAGAACCCACGGATAAAAGTAACGTTCATGAGCATGAGGGCAATAGGATGCTCATATCCTTTGGTAATGGTTTCGTCCTTAGTTATAAAGTAGTAAACAAAGGCCGCCACGGTAAGTAAAAAATACATGGGATAAATGCGGGCAACCCGATTTTTGAGGTATTGCATAAACCAGGGTTTACTTAAACCATCAAAGTTTTGGTAATATCTGAATGTGATCAGAAAGCCTGAAAGCACAAAGAAAATGCTTACACCAATGTGGAACTCACCCAGAAAGCGTTGCACAATGTGAGGAAAACTTTCATCAAAAACATAGGCAAAATGCGATATGAAAACCAGGTAAGCGGCCATTGCACGTACACCGGTTAAAGCAGGAATATAGTTGGATTGCGCTCGTTGTGACAAATCAGGTATAAATTTAACTAATAAACCATTATTTTATAACTAAAGGTTTACAAATCTGATACCAATTGTCTGAACTCGAATTTATGGAATTAATGAATTTATAGAATTTTACAACTCACAGTTATCTTAAAATTCTAACTTATTAATTCCAGAATTCTTTCATTCGAAAAATTCCGGTTCAGACAGCTGAGCCCTGCACTACGCCACGGCTCAGGATCCTTTGGTCAATATAATATTGGATCTCTGATTTTTTGAGGCCCCAGTTGGGTGCTATCAGTAGTTCACGATCACTCAGACCAAAAAGGCGCTGTATCACAATATCGGGACGTACACGGGGTAGCAGTTCGCACAGGAAATCGGCATATTCATCAATACTGAAAACCTTAAATGGTTCGCGTTTATATTTTACGCCCATTACCGAACCCTCTACAATGTGCAGGTGATGGAATTTTACAAA
Source organism: Mucilaginibacter sp. RCC_168 (assembly GCF_041355315.1). Classification (NCBI taxonomy): domain Bacteria; kingdom Pseudomonadati; phylum Bacteroidota; class Sphingobacteriia; order Sphingobacteriales; family Sphingobacteriaceae; genus Mucilaginibacter; species Mucilaginibacter sp. RCC_168. Next base: position 29,364 of record NZ_JBFUPN010000034.1, on the reverse strand, counting down.
TTTAATCTGTGGGAAGCGATTGATCTCATCGGCATATTTCAGCATCATATCATGCGTTTCCCAGGGGAAACCGAATATGGTATGCACACAAATATCCAGCTTGCTGTTCTCCACCAGTTTCAGAGCTTTTACCAGTTCCTCGTGGCTACAACCACGATTGATCTGCGACAGGGTATCATTATAGATGGATTCCATACCCATTTCCAGATCCACGTCAAAACGGTCGGTATAACTCTCCAATAGAGCTACTTTTTCCATGTCGATACAATCCGGACGGGTTCCCACACTCAGACCTACGATATCTTCGGTACCATAGCTCAAGGCCTCGTCATACATCATTTTTAAATAATGCGCCGGGGCGTAAGTATTGGTATTGGGTTGAAAGTAAATAATGAATTTATCCGCCCTGTTGCCTTTACGGGCACGCTCCATACCTTCTATCACCTGCTGGCGCACGGTAGGCGCGTTGCGGCTTACAGATGGGGTAAAGGAATCAACATTACAATAGGTACATCCGCCATAGCCTTTGGAACCATCACGGTTAGGGCAGGTAAAACCACCGTCGACAATTACCTTGAACACCCGCTGCCCTTTGTATTTATCGCGCAACCACGGACCATAATTATTATAGCCCTTTTCCCATACCCCTGTTGTTGACTCTGTTACCTGCATTTGCCGCAAAGATAATCATTTTTCTATGGGTATGAGAAGTGCCAACTTGGATCAGTATAGCTTAACGTATTTTGTTTAACTATGCTAAGCTGTTATATTAGTATTTTTTAAAACTGTGACAAAGCGAGGATTGCCTGCCTTTTTTGAAATTATAGGATTGTTGACCATATACCTGTACAACTTACCACGGTATTGTTATTGGTTAATAAGATCGGCATATCACAAAAGAAAGCTACCCAGTTACCGACACATATTCTATATACCCAAAGCTGCTGATGGGTGGGTTAAACTCATTGGGTTTATTACCATAGTAGTAACTATAGCTATTATCTGGCTGTTAAACAGGCAATAAGTTAAAGCGAGGCTATGCCTGATCACATCCATTTGTCGTAATTCCCCCCTGTAATTGTCATTTATGCGCATCACACGCGGTTTAAATCCAACCTACCTTTACTAAAAAAACAATAACTCATGGAAACTACACAATCACAACCTGCAACTACAAACAGTAAAGCATCATTTATTACGGGTACTGTTATCAGTGTACTTTGTATATTATTCCTGTTATTTGACGCGATAGGCAAAATAGTACTCGAAAAACACGCAGTTAGCGCCTCCGCTAAATTAGGCTGGGTCGAAACCACCTTACCGGGAATGGGAATTACTTTATTGGTCTCTACCATACTGTACATCATTCCAAAAACCAAAATATTGGGAGCAGTTCTGCTTACCGCTTATCTTGGTGGAGCTACCGCTACCATGGTGCGTGTTGGGCAACCATTTTACTTCTCAGTAGTATTTGGCATACTGGTTTGGCTGGGTGCTTACCTCACCAATAGTAAACTACGCAACCTGCTGCCGCTGGTTAAATAAGCGGATAATTAATTTTACTTACTCATTACCTGGAGATCTGATGCGGCCTGCATCAGATCTCCGGATTTTTATTTCAGTACAAAAATGGGTTTACATGGTCTAAACTCTTCATGGTTAACATTGACTTAAACAATTTAAAATCAAATAATTAATTTATTTTACCATCAAAATGTGGGTTTACAGTGTAAACCATAATTAGCTTGCTGTTACTTAAATGACATAATTAATACATAGAAACATTTCTATGTATTAATATTTTTTATTTACCTTTGTGTCGTACAAAGATCATAGGTTAACGAATATGATCGACCGGAAATAATGGACAATAAAAAAATAGAAAAAATATCCAGGGCATTGAGCGATGCTAACCGGATAGCTATTTTACAACAATTTAAAAAGAAGAAGGATTGCCTGTATTGCGCCGAGGTAAATGATCTGTTGGATCTGACCCAGCCCTCTGTATCCCATCACCTGAAACAACTGGTTGATGCTGAATTATTGTTGCCCCAAAAAGAAGGTCGCAACTTAAAATACGTATTGAATCAACAGGTTCTCGACGAATATATAGCCTGCCTGAGCGAATTGAAAGATTAGCCCCTCTTCCCAAAAAGAAGAGGTTTATTTTGACCCTACATATCGAAACATTTGAATATTTAAATACTAAAATCTATGAAAAAATCTATCTATATCATGGCCCTGGGAGCATTCGGCATCATTACCACCGAATTTGGGGTTATCGGCATACTGCCTATGCTGGTGAAAGAGTTTCATATCTCCATTGATACGGCAGGTTGGTTGTTAAGTGCTTTTGCCTTAACTGTTGCCCTGGCAGGACCGTTCACCAATATGCTTACCGCCAAAATGAACCGCAAAACCATCATGTGCCTGGTGCTGGGGATCTTTGTGATATCCAACCTGCTTTCGGCAATAGCGCCGAATTTTACGGTGCTGATGATTGCCCGTATTTTACCGGCCTTTTTGCACCCGGTGTTCTGGGCGGTATCTATGACGGCCGCTTCCAAACAAGCCGGACCAAAAGACGCGCCAAAAGCCATTGCTATAATCATGGCCGGGCTCAGTGTAGCTACCGTGTTGGGCGTGCCATTAACTACCTATATAGCCGATCTGTTTAGCTGGAGGGCTTCATTTGTTTTATCTGCCTTAATTAACCTGTTAGCCTTTGGCGCGCTGGCCCTATTTGTGCCATCTATGCCGGTTAACGAAGCCGATGCAAGTCCCAAAAGTCAGGTACAGTTACTGGGCCGACTACATATATGGGTAAAACTATTAACCGCCACCGTTATATTGGCCGGTATGTTTGCCACCTATGGTTATCTTGCCGAATACCTTAACAAAGTTTCGCACATGAATGGTGTGCAAATTAGTGTGATGCTGCTGGTATTTGGTGGTACAGGTATCATTGGCAACTGGCTTACAGGTATTGCGCTCAGCAAAAACATTATGGTTACCAGTCGCTTATTTTTATTAGCATTGGTAGTGATGCATGCACTGGCTTACCAGTTTGGCGGATTGTTTATCCCCATGGTGATCATTTTATCGGTATGGGGTTTGGTACATACCGGGGGCTTTTTAGTAGCTAATTTACTGGTTATCGATGGCATACACGGTACCGCGCTTGATTTCATCAACAGCCTGCTGCCATCCTTTTTTAATGCGGGTATTACAGTAGGTACTTTGCTGGGAGGCTTTGTTATCGCGCATTATGGCATCCACCAGGTGATCTGGATGACGATACCGCTGTTATTATTATCCTTTGGACTGAGCTTTATTAAAGAAAACGCGAAACACAAAGTAATTGAAAAAGCACCTGCGGAAATTTCCAAACCAGAGCCTGTTGAATCTCCTGTTTTCGAATAAAATATTAAATATGAAAGATAAAAAGGGTCACACACGTATAGTTTGTGACCCTTTTTATTTTGATCAACTCAATTGCTTTGGCTTTTGGTTTTGAGCTGCAGATTCCACAATTTGATCAAGTCTTAATTTTCTTGTTTCCGGCCGTTTTGCCAATACCAGCCATTGCAGGATCCGCTTTTTATCGGAGCGGCTCAATCCTAAAAAGTAAACTTTAGCGACTGGTTTCTTATTGAATTCCTTTTCCAGATCGGGCGGAATGATCAACTCTTCTACTTCATCCAAAATCGACCAATAGCCATTGTTTTTAGCAGCTTCAATGCTCGCAAAGCCGGGTTTGGCCATCAATCCTTCGTTAATAAACCTTTCCGCTTTCTCTTTATTGATCTTGCTCCATACGCTTTTAGGTTTTCGTTTGGTGAAAGACTGCATGTAACTTTCTTCGTTAAATGACCTGGCCAGACTATCAATCCAACCATAGCAAAGCGCTTCCTCAACCGCCTCGTCATGATTAACACCTCTCCCGCCAGCATTCTTTTTTGAGCATATAACCCATATAGTTTCGCCGCTATCATGATTTTCATGCAGCCAATCCCGCCATTGCTGCCGGCTTTCGGGCGAAATTGTGCTTAATTCCTTTGCCATTTGGGGTTATGCTTTGTTAATAGCACCCAGAATCTCCAGGTAGTGCGGATTGTACATAATGCCCAAAACATTGCCAAACGGATCAATAACCGAGGCGGTAACAAAACCGGCTTCCCCGCGCTTAGTGATCGGTTCGTACTCTTTGGCACCCATAATTATGAGTTTTTTAAACACTGCCTCAATATCATCAACATGCCAAAAGGCAATGGCGCCGCCCGGGCCAACAGTAGCTGCTTTGGGTGCATATTTACGGTCAATAAAACCCAGCTCATGTTCATAATCGCCGATGCGGAACTCGATGTATGCTGGGTTACCTGTGGGTGGGAAAGCAAAATAGGCGTCGATACCCAGGAACTCGGCATACCAACTTTTTGCGGCGGTCAGGTCGTCGGCAAAAAAGCAGGTGGTAGCAAGCCCCCTTAATGTTTGTGTTGCAGTCATTTAGTATGTTTTAAGGTTAATAATAACCAAAGCTAAAAAAGCAAATGACAACGCTATGGCAAGAGCCTGGTTTATTTCCTTTTGCCGGTAAAAAGTTGCTTTACGCATATTCTGCGGATAAGCAATGCCTGCTATTTATGCAGCCTCGCTCATTCTGTATACAGATGAGCTCTCCTCGCCATTATCGCTAATACAAAATTCTACATAACCCCCGACTGGCTGGGGCGCGAAGTAAGCGTCGATGCCCAGCAGCTCCGCATAACATTTCGACGCAGCCATATCATCTGCTACAAAGCAGTTGGTGGCGAGTGTTGTTAATGTATGTTTTGCAGCCATTTTGTTGGTTATTGATTTATTAATAACCAAAGTTAAAACCAGCTACTGACAACCCTATGTCAGCAGAGTTTTACTTTATTTTGTGCAGCGTAAACTTTATATTAGATTACCAATCAATAAGCTGAAAAGACAAAGATGTTAGACTTTTATTTAATAGATGATCATCAGGCGAAGCCCAATTATCCAGAACAAAAAGACCTTCAATTTATTGGAGAGCTGGATGATCAAACATTTAACAGATTAAAAAACAAAAAAATCATAGCGGATCGCTTTGATTATTATTCGGATTTCAGATGGAATACCGCTTTAATCAAACAAATGTGTGAAACTATTCAGCAAAAACAATTACAAACCGACACTGATGTAAAACAGCTGCTCTCATTACTTGGTATCGCCGGAGAAAATCAAAGTGGATTAATTGCTTATGGGGATTGAAATGAAGTTCTGCCTGTGGTCGGTGTTATCACCGCACCACTTGCATATTAAGTCAGCTTCAGTAAAAAACACATCAATTAAATGGTGCGGTGACAACACCGACCATAAGCTAAACGATAGCAAAGGAATTACAACTCTAAAAGTTAACGCGCTATTTCAGCCACTGCCTTCAAAAACCCATTTTCATCCAACCAGTTCCGGCACCAATCAAACCATTTATTTTTGCTTTTGGGGTTCTCTAATCCAAAGCCGTGACCGCCAGCCTGAAAAATGTGCATCTCGGCGGGTACTTTGGCATTTAGCAGTGCATTAAAAAATAACAGGCTGTTTTTTACAGGTACCACATCATCATCTGCCGCGTGTACCAAAAATGTTGGAGGTGTGTTGCCGGTCACGTGCTTATCGTTACTAAAAAAATTCAAGGTAGCTGCGGGTGCCGTTTTGCCTATTAAAGATTCGCGGGTACCGCTGGCTATGCTCAGGTCAAAAACAATAACAGGGTATATCAGCATCATAAAATCGGGGCGCAGACTGATCTGTCCTTTATTTTTAATTACCGGCTTGTCAAAATGAGTCCCGGCGGTGGAGGCCAGGTGCCCGCCTGCCGAAATACCCATCAATCCAATTTTATGCGGATCTATGCCCCATTCTGCGGCTCTTTGTCGTACCGTCATGATAGCCTTTTGTGCATCCTGCAGTGGACCAATGCTTTTATCAACCATAATGGTATCATTAGGTAAACGGTATTTCAATACAAAGGCGGCGACCCCTATTTTGTTAAATTCCCTGGCAACCTCCACACATCCATCAACCGCCAAAACAGAATAGCCGCCGCCCGGACATATGATCACCGCTACACCAGTTGCCCTGTTTTTCTCCGGAAAATAACCAGTGAGGTTGGGGTGCGTCACATTGCTGATCAACCCTGAGCTATCCCTTAGCTCCATAAAGCTTGCAGGCGCTTTTTTGGAATTGGGGATATCTTTCTCATACAAGGCAATCACCTGACCCTGCCCATAAGCATTACCAATAAATAGTACAAAAATGATGAGTAAGATGGCTTTCTTCACTGTTCCTGAATTTGTTTGTTTTTATAAAATGACAATACCGGTTCAATATTATAACTTCATCGGGAGGGGATATGTGCAAAAATGCTCAATTTTTAAGCACACTTTCTAAAGCTCAGCGGCTGAACGCCATGTGCCGATTTAAACGCCCGGCAAAAAGCACTTATATTTTCAAACCCGCATAACCAGGTTATTTCATGTACGGGTTTATCGGTCAGTTTTAATAGCTCGGCGGCACGTTCAAGCCTGAACCGGTTGAGATATTGATGAGGTGTTACCTGAAAAACGGCTTTAAATTGCATCACCAGTTGCGATACGGACAGACAAGCTACACCACTCAACATATCCAGATCGGGATTATCCATATAGGAGGAGTGCAATACATCCCTGGCGATGCATAAACGCTTGTATACCTCTTTTTGAGTACTTACTTTAAGCGCATTCACTTTCTCGGCATGTTTTGCTTCGGATTTATGCGTTTGGATCAGCTGGTGTAATAAAAATACCAGGTGCTCATCCATCAGGCTGTTATTATAGTCGCCAGTATCCAACGTAGTGATCAGGTTCAATAATTGCCCTTGTAACTCCGGTTCGATATAGTTAAGATTCTGAAAAAACTCAAGCGTATTTTTATCCTGATTAAAAGGATCATCCAGCAATATTTCGGTACCATGCAGCGTATCATGAAATACCGACGAAGCAAATTCCTTTTTAAAAAAGATCGACAGGCACCTTACTTTTTCACCAGTATCCATGTGGCATGAATAGTTTTGATCGTCATTCAGTATTAGGAACTGCCCCGGCCTTACCGCTATATTCCGGTTATTGATACCATACCATTCTTCGCCACTGAGTACAGTTTTAAAAGACAGGCAGCCCACATGATTGTCGCAATGGCTGTAACTACTCAGTGCATTGAAAACGATATTATGTTTTTTGAACCTGCTGAAATGCAATTGCTCATCAAAGCCGGGCTTAGCATGATCTGGCAAACTGGTAAAATACATATATGCAAGATAGTAATTATGCTTAAGATAATAAGTAATGAACGGATTTACAGCCTTATTTTATTATGCATGCATAATATCCACCTCAAAACAATTACTAAATTTGTGCTGACCAATTATTTATCTTCATGGAAAGCATTGCCCCATATCAATCCCGATACAAGATTCGTTTTGTAACAGCGGCTTCGCTGTTCGACGGACATGATGCTACTATCAACATCATGCGCCGGATACTACAAAGCAGCGGTGCCGAGGTGATACACCTGGGCCATAACCGCTCGGTTGATGAGGTGGTGAACTGCGCCATACAGGAAGATGTACAAGGCATAGCGCTTACCAGCTACCAGGGTGGTCACCTGGAATATTTTAAATATATGCATGATCTGCTGGCCGAACGCAGCGCGGGCCATATCAAAATATTTGGCGGTGGCGGCGGGGTATTCCTGCCGCAGGAGATCGAAGAACTACAAGCTTACGGTATCAGCCGTATTTATTCGCCCGATGATGGTCGTACGATGGGTTTGCAGGGCATGATCAACGATATGCTGCAGCAATGCGATTTCCCTACGGTTACCCATCTCAACGGCGAAATGGACCATCTACCCGAAAAAGACGCGGGTGCTATTGCCAGACTGATCAGTATGGCCGAAGGTAATATTCTCCACACACAAGCCCTGGACAAAGGAGCAAAGACAAAGGACAATAAAAACCCAGGCAAGGCTGTAGTGTTAGGTATCACCGGTACAGGTGGCTCGGGCAAATCGTCATTGGTAGATGAAATCGTGCGCCGTTTTTTGATGGCTACGGATAAAACACTGGCCATTATTTCGGTTGATCCATCTAAACGTAAAACAGGCGGTGCCCTTTTGGGCGACCGGATCCGCATGAACGCTATTAACAACCCGCGGGTATACATGCGCTCGCTGGCTACGCGGCAGGCCAACCTGGCGCTATCTAAACACGTGCAGGAGAGCATCGATATCTGCAAGGCTGCTGGTTTCGATCTGATCATTGTGGAAACCTCGGGCATTGGCCAGTCAGACACTATGATCACCGATTATTGCGATGTATCTCTTTATGTGATGACCCCGGAATTCGGCGCGGCTACCCAGCTGGAAAAGATCGATATGCTGGATTTTGCCGACCTGGTAGCCCTTAACAAATATGATAAACGTGGTGCATTGGATGCCATCCGCGATGTACGCAAGCAATATAAACGTAATCATCAGCTTTTTACGGCTAAGGATGATGATCTGCCTGTATATGGCACCATGGCCTCCCAGTTTAATGACCCGGGGATGAACACGCTGTTCTTCGCTGTGATGAAAACTATCAAGGCTAAAACAGGGATTGATCTGTTAGCTGGTACAGGGAATGTGTTGCCTGGCTCGGGTGAAGAATCTGAAAAGATCTACATCATTCCTCCCGAGCGTAACCGATATCTGGCAGAAATTGCCGAAAGCAGCAAAGCTTATGACGATTGGGTAAATGAACAATGCAGGATTGCCCAGCAATTGTTCCAGGTAAAAGGGGTGATGGAGCTTGGTCAGACATTGGAGCAAGGAATAAGGAGCAAGGACAAAAATCAGCAAGGCAAAGTCCTCTCCTTTGGAGAGGGTTTAGGTGAGGTGTTTGCTCATTTGGAAGCTCAGCTTCATCCTGAATGTAAGCGCCTGCTTAAAGAGTGGCCCGAAGCAGTTAAAAAATATAAGGCCGAGAGTTTTATCTATAAAGTGCGCGACAAGGAGATCAAACAGCCTTTGTACTACACTTCTTTATCTCAATTACAGATCCCCAAGATCGCTTTACCTCGTTACGAAGCATGGGGCGATGTGCTGCGCTGGCTGCTTACCGAGAATGTACCCGGCGAGTTTCCCTACGCGGCAGGCGTATTCCCGCTAAAGCGTGAGGGCGAAGACCCAACCCGCATGTTTGCCGGCGAAGGCGGACCTGAACGCACCAATAAACGCTTCCATTATGTATCGCTTGGTCAGCCGGCGCACAGGTTATCCACTGCTTTTGATTCGGTTACCCTTTATGGTGAAGATCCACACATCCGACCAGATATTTATGGCAAAATAGGCAACTCCGGCGTGAGCATTGCAACACTGGATGACGCCAAGAAACTATACTCGGGCTTTGATCTTTGCGCCGCGTCTACCTCTGTATCCATGACCATTAACGGACCGGCCCCCATGCTGCTCGGTTTTTTCATAAATGCAGCTATTGATCAGCAATGCGAAAAATATATCAAAGAACATGGTTTAGAGCATCTGGTAGAAGCCAAATTTAAAGAGTCGTATGATGATAAGGGGCTGGGGAGACCGGAATATAATAGCCTCACCCCAACCCTCTCCAAAGGAGAGGATTTAGGTGAGGCTGGGGTTCTTCCTCCCGGCAACAACGGCCTCGGCTTAATGCTCCTGGGCTTAACCGGCGATCAGGTGCTCCCTGCCGATGTTTATGAAAAAATAAAAGCTTATTCCATCTCTACAGTCCGCGGTACGGTGCAAGCCGATATTTTGAAGGAAGACCAAGCTCAGAATACCTGCATTTTCTCCACCGAGTTTGCCCTGCGTATGATGGGCGACATGCAGGAATATTTTACCCGGGAGAAAGTACGCAATTTTTATTCGGTGTCCATATCCGGCTATCACATTGCCGAGGCCGGGGCCAACCCTATTACCCAACTGGCCTTTACCTTATCCAATGGATTTACTTATGTAGAATATTACCTGAGTCGGGGTATGCATATTGATGATTTTGCGCCCAACCTATCGTTCTTTTTCAGTAATGGTATCGATCCGGAATACTCGGTGATCGGTCGTGTAGCCCGGCGCATCTGGGCGAAGGCTATCAAGAATAAATACAAGGGGAATGATCGGTCGCAAAAGCTCAAATATCATATCCAAACCAGCGGGCGGTCGTTGCATGCACAGGAGATCGATTTTAATGATATCCGCACTACATTGCAAGCGCTTTATGCCATTTACGATAACTGCAATTCGCTGCATACAAATGCCTATGATGAAGCCGTTACCACCCCTACCGAAGAATCGGTTAGGCGGGCCATGGCTATACAATTGATTATCAACCGCGAATTGGGCCTCGCCAAAAATGAGAACCCCATACAGGGCGCTTTCATTATAGAGGAACTCACCGATCTGGTTGAACAAGCCGTATTAACCGAATTTAAGGCCATTAACGATCGCGGCGGCGTATTGGGCGCTATGGAAACCATGTACCAGCGCGGCAAGATCCAGGAGGAATCATTGTATTATGAAACCCTAAAGCATAACGGCGAATATCCTATCATCGGGGTTAATACCTTCCTGAATAAAAAAGGGTCGCCTACCATTGTGCCTGCCGAAGTGATCAGAGCTACTGAGGATGAAAAACAATACCAGATAGAGGCTTTGCACGCCTTTCAGCAGCGTAACCAGGAACGTATCCCCGAGCTGCTCAAAGCCCTGCGGCACGCCGCCATTGCCAGTGACAATATTTTTGAAAGCCTGATGGAAACCTGCAAATATTGCTCATTAGGGCAGATCAGCCATGCGCTGTACGAGGTTGGCGGGCAGTACCGGAGGAATATGTAGAAGCCTGCAATTCTCACTTATCATTAAAAATCGAATAACCCTATCTATTGATATTAACTTACCTGGCTGTTACTCTTTTTCCTTAATCCCAATAAGCCTAATAAGCCGACCAAGCCTAACAGGCCCCAGTTATTGCGACCGCTACCGGCATGTTCGTTACCTGTTTTAAGATCATTGATCAATGCTGTTTTTTTCACTCCGGAATCACCGGCCGGCAAGGCATTGCTATCTGCTAATGTACCTGTTCCGGTACCTGACACGGTTGCAGCACCAGGTGCTCCCTGGCTAACACCTGTGCCGGCACCCGAGCCATTTGGTTTGGTTGTAGCTGTGGTATCCTTTTGAACTGTTTGGGCCGATAATGGATTTGTTAAGCTCAGCAACATTCCCATGGTTAGTGCTGTCGCCGCGGTTTTTAATGTTTTCATAGCTATAGATATTGATGTATTTATAAAACAACAATAGCTATGCCACTGCATAATTTTATACTGAAAACCTACCTTTCAAACTTAAATTTGCCCTACGCAAGCCAACTACCAAAATAGAAGGCTGATCAGACCGGTAACTCCACTTTATTTTTTTTTGCATAATTCAGATAGCTATATCCTGCTATTAGGGTACCCAATATAGTGCAAAGCAAGGAATATCCTAAAGTCCTCAAAATATTCATGACGTTAAAATAGATCTTGAGATACGTATCCCTAATGTTTCCCATTCCCAGTATGTCTATAAAACTGATTAGCCTTTGGGCCAGTTCCGCACACAAAAAAGTGCAGAGCAGGAAGATAGCCGCATTTTTTAAAACATCGTTGTTTACCAGTGGCTGTCCGGTTCGTTTCAGGTATCGAAAAGCAGCAATTGAGCTGATGAGTAGTGTAAATATCAGGCTAATTACAGGTGCTATAAGCAGGAGATGATTTTGTTTCATAGCCTCATAAAACCGACCGTATATAAAATTGATGGCCTCTGAATTGAGCTGAAAAAAAATGATCAGGATAATAGCAGTTTTGGCCACATACCATACTTTAAGTTTTGTGCCTGAATGAAGATTTGCGCGGTATTGACACAATAAAAAGAAGGTTAGCAGTATGGGAAAAATAAAAAAATTAGGATAATCAGCCTTTTTGAAAACCCCGGCACCCGCCACCACCATATCAAAAATAAACCATAACGAGTTGAATATCCATGCGGTGATCTCCAAACCCCGGCTTCTTCTTTGTCTGGCCAAAAGCACAATAGAAAATATCAGACCCAGCAACAGGATCAGTAAAATGATTCCCCCTATAACGAAAATTACAATGGTGGCCTCTAAGGAAAGTGAATACATGTTAAGGTTTTTGTTTAAACTACTATAATAAATTAAAATGCGATATTGTTTACCGCCAAGAAAAATACATTTTGTAAAAGTAATCGACTTGTGAATAATTTTCCGGGGCATTTACAATTTCTATAAATTTAATGGGTTATAAACTTTATGAAAAAGATCATCCTACTGCTTAGTGTTTTATGTATTGCTGCTGTTTCAAACGCGCAGGATATCAAAACCATTTGCAACAACATCAATAATTTAAATACGGCTATTTTAAATGGTTCTATAAAAAGGCAGGATGCTGCCGGTCAGTTCAAAACGCTAATAGACCAGCTCAAAAAAACCGGTTATAAAGCCTCATCATCCGGTTGGGTATTTCCGCTCAAAGGCTACAGAAGCAGCGCCATAGGGGGTACAAACGGCAACGGGTACTCAGATAAGGGCTACAATTTTCTTGATGGTAACAAGCACGCGGCCCATCCTGCTCATGATATTTTTATTAATGATCGCAATCAAGACTGCCTGGACGACCGTACCCATCAGCCGGTTGATGTACTGGTTGTTGACGACGGCATTGTAATAGCTTGTACCAACGAATGGGACCCGTCAAGCAGTCTCCGTGGCGGAAAATTCATTTGGGTATATCATCCGGCACAAAACTTCTTCACCTATTATGCACACAACCAGGCCATTTTTGTAAAGCCCGGAGACGAGATAAAACAGGGTCAAAAGATTGCCGAAGTTGGCCGAACAGGCTATAACGCATACAAAAAACGCTCGCCTACGCACCTGCATTTTTCGGCGTTTCACTTAGTGAATGATCTGCCTGTGCCCTATAATCCTTATTTACAGTTGAAAAAAGCCAAAACTATATGAAAGCCTTCATCCTCCTGCTGACATTATTATTATTTATTGGTACTGTCAAACCCGATAATGTTGTAAGCCGGTTTAAAACCCCGGTGGGTTTTCAGCGAGTAACCGCATTACCCGGTAGTTTTGGGGCCTGGTTGCAAGGGCTTCCTCTTAAACCCGTGGGTACACCTGCCCGCACCTACAAAGGCGAAATTGCCCGCACCGATCTATATACTGCGGCCATTGTAGATATGAGCATAGGTACCCAAGACTTACAGCAATGTGCCGATGCCGTAATGCGCCTCCGTGGCGAATACCTGTATCAGCAAAAGAACTATAAAGCCATCACTTTTAATTTTACCAGCGGTTTCAAATGTGATTTTGTGCACTATGCTAATGGCTACCGCTATACCAATGAGCACTGGGTATTAAAAGCCAAAAAGGACTACAGCTACCCCAATTTCCTGCGCTATATGAACCTGGTTTTTAGCTATGCCGGTACTTTGTCCTTACAGAAAGAACTCAAAAAAGTAAGCGACCCGGATCAGCTTAAAACCGGAGATGTATTTATCAGGGGTGGTTCGCCGGGGCATTGTTTTATTGTGTTGGATGTGGCAGAAGATGCCCGCCATCATAAAAAATTCCTGCTGGCACAAAGTTTTATGCCCGCCCAAAATGTTCAGGTACTCCAGGATAATGGCGACCCCTGGTTCGGTCTGGATAAAAAAAGTACTATCCTTTATGGCGAGCTCATCAGCAAAGCATATTTGAAACGATTTGACTGATCACCACCCCAAAAACTTTTTAAACCTTAAATTTTAACACTTTCCTGTACAAAACGGGGCTAAAAACAACTCAAAAGCATTCGAAAAAAATCGATTTTAACACTTTTTAACAAATTTCAGCAGGGTTTTAGCGTGTTTTTAAAACTTTAAAAAGTATTAAATTATTGGCATTCAAATAACCATATATCAAACGATCGTTTTTTGGCCTTGTTTTTCTTTTAACTAAACAGCCCGGCTTTCTGGTTGGAAAGCCGGGCTGTGCCGATTGACATAAATATACGATAATTTTGGCGGAGATCAAAAAGGACCTCACCTAAACGGCGAAGCCCTCATGTAATAATCCTCTCCAAAGGAGAGGACTTTACTCAGCAATTTTACTCCCTCTCCTTTGGAGAGGGTCGGGGTGAGGCCTATTTACCTTTTCTCCACCTTATCATAAAACCCACCGAAGGAATTCATCCTCACACCTTCTTCCTTAAAAAAGTCGCCGGGGAAACCGAGCTCGATGGCGCTGGCATCGCTCAATCTTTTTAGCTGATCATCGCTCAGGGCAACCTCCACTGTTTTCAGGTTATCCAACAACTGATCAACCTTAGTGGCACCTACTATCGGGATACACGAAAAACCCTGCTGACGGGTCCAGTTGAGGGCCACATGACTTTCCGATACGCCCAATTCAGCGGCGATGTCCATGACTACTTTGGTAATGCCTTCGGCACGGCTATCCAAACGTTTGCTTTCGGGTTTGATACGGCCTTTATCGCCTTTCAGATATTTTCCAGTTAAGGCTCCGCCTGCTAAAGGCGCCCATGGGGTTACCGTCATCCCGAAATGTTTGGCCATCGGTATCAGTTCGCGCTCGGCGGTGCGGGCCAGTAGGCTGTACTCTACCTGCAAAGCAATAAACTGGCTCCAGCCCATTAATTCGGCAAGGGTATTGCCCTTGGCTACCACCCAGGCCGGTGTATCGCTAATGGCAGCATAGTTTACCTTGCCTTGCTTAATCAGGTCATCCATACCGCGCAGCACCTCATCTATAGGTGTAATGTCATCCCAGATATGCAGGTACAGCACATCGATAAAATCGGTTTTTAAACGTTTCAGGCTTTCCTCTACGCTCCGCATCATGTTTTTGCGGTTGTTGCCCGATGCGTTGGGGTTGGTGGTGTTATCCTTCAGGGTGTACTTGGTGGCCAGTACAAAATAATCGCGGTCGTGATTACTCATATAATCGCCAATGATCTTTTCGCTGGTACCCAGCTTGTAAATATTGGCGGTATCCAAAAAATTGCCGCCTGCATTGGCATAGGCATCCATAATGGCAAAGCTGGTATCCTTATCGGCACCCCAGCCGGCTTCGGTGCCAAAGCCCATGGTGCCCAAACATAATTCTGAAACTTTAAGGCCCGAGCGGCCCAGTAATTTGTAATTCATTGGTGTGTGTTTTTAATTCATAGTTGGCGAGCCGACTCACCCCGCCTGTACTTCGTTGGGCGACCCTCTCTTCGCCTACGGCGGAAAGAGGGTTAAGAAATTTTTTTCTTCATGCGTCATTGCGGTACGAAGCAATCTCTATGCTATACAAAGCGCCCCTGTAAAATCGGGGATTGCTTCGTACCTCGCAATGACGCAACTTTTAAGTCATCATCCCTCTTTCCGCCGCAGGCGAAGAGAGGGATGGCGAGCGAAGCAAAGCCAGGGTGAGTCGATTCCTGCGCTTAAATATCGCTTTTATATAACAACAAACAATACCCACCCCGGCTTGTACTTTAAATATAAACACCCATCGCCATGAAGATCATCACCCTCCATAAAGCCATCAAGATACAGGAGTTGTACAATCTGTTGCTGCAAAAACTTAACCCCCTTTTTCATGAACGCCGCAAAAGCGATATTGATTTCACTGTTGAACAAAAAAATGGTTCCATTGAAATAAATAGTCCCAAAATATATGAAGGCTTCCTCTTTAGCCTCACTCTAAATGGTGCAGAACTGTGGATAACCCGGTCTGAACATTACGTAGATGATGTAAACTCCCTCACCATTGAATCTATCCTGAACGACCTGTTTAAGGATCTGGCAGGCTCTCATGGTACCGACCTGGTGCAGGAAGGATAAAAAGAATTGAAATATAATTTTTAGCTTTAACAGAAAATCTGCCTGTTATGCCTAAAAGTTATTACCTTTTTGTTCTGTTTTTATTAGCGACCCTTACTGCGCTGGCACAAAAACCAGTTGAAACCAAAGGTTATCCTGTCACTATTAACCGCGATACGCTTTTTACCTTTTATACCGGGCAGGGCTTGTTTGAACCGGCCGAGCGGGCCCAGGTAGTTACTAAACGTATTGAGGGACTGGTTGATCGCATTGATTTCAACCCCGATTCGCTCACGCTGAAAAACGACACCTCGGTTTCGGTGATCTCCTATAATTCGCAAATTATTCTGGCGGTAAATAATAAGGATGCAACCTTCACCGAACTTAACCGCCCGCAACTGGCAGCCAGTTACCTGGTCATCCTTAAAAAGAAACTGGGTAATTATTTTACCGATAGCAGCACCAAACAAGTGGTTATTAATATCATGGAAGCCGTTGCCGTAGTGATACTGCTGATTGTTTTAATATGGGCGCTTAACAAGGGCTCGCGCTGGTTAAAACTAAAAACACTAAAAGCCTGGGAAGCCCGGATGGATAAACTGGCCGCCAAAGGCGCCCCGGTTGCTTATGCCAAACGCCTGCTGCCATTGGTTACCGGCCTGCTGCGTATTGGCAGGTTTATATTGATCATTTTGCTGGTTTACCTGGCGCTGCCGGTGTTGTTCTTTATTTTTCCCGCGTCAAAACCTATAGCGGTACAGCTGCTTAGTTATATTGTTAATCCCTTTAAAAGTATACTGCTGGGCATTGTGCACTACATACCTAACCTGCTTACCATTGCCGTAATTTATATAGTAACCCGGTACATCGTAAAGCTGGTAAAATTTATTGCTAACGAAATTGCCCAGGGCGCCATTACCATTAATGGTTTTTACCCGGAATGGGCCATGCCTACCTATAATATTATCAGGGTATTGCTGTTCGCTTTTATGTTTGTGGTGATATTTCCGTATTTGCCGGGTTCCGATTCTAAAGTTTTTCAAGGGGTAACGGTATTTTTAGGGATCCTGTTTTCGCTGGGCTCATCCTCGGCCATATCCAATATGGTATCGGGCATTGTGCTTACCTATATGCGTCCTTACAAAATTGGCGACCGTATTAAAGTAGGCGATGTAATGGGCGATGTGGTGGAGAAAAACCTGCTGGTAACCCGTCTGCGTACTATTAAAAACGAGGATATCACCATACCTAATGCTACCATATTAAGCGGGCATACCACCAATTACAGCACAGTAGCCAAAACCATGGGACTGATACTCAACACCACCATAACTATTGGTTACGATGTGCCCTGGCAAACGGTGCACAACCTGCTTATCAGTGCTGCCGAAGCTACCGAGGGCATCCTGCTTGCCGATCATAAACCCTTTGTGTTGCAAACCGGGCTGAATGACTTTAATGTAGCCTATCAGCTGAATGCCTATACCGAACTATCGAATCAGATGGCGGCTATCTATTCCAGACTGCATCAGAATATACAGGACAAGTTTAACGAGGCCGGGGTCGAGATCATGTCGCCGAATTACTTTGCCCTGCGCGATGGTAACCACATCCAAATCCCGGATGGCTATGTACCGGAAGGGTATAGCAAACCAGGGTTTAAGGTGGAGAAAGAGAAATAGGATTTTAACTGCACGAGGACGTGCGATTCCCCTCTTGAAAGGGGTGGAGGGGTGTGTTATCTACGATGCTGAAGAACACACCCCTGCTTTTGCACATGCCTCACCCTACCCTCTCTCAAGAGGGGAATAGCCCATGAAAAGACAGCATCTATACTAATTCAAGAGGTGTAGCCCCTGATGGGGCAAAAAACCTTTTGGTTCTATTTCTACAAATATGTAGTCCCTACGGGACATGAAATACAGCCACATTTGCAGCTTAAATTGTTGCTCTATGTCCCGTAGGGACTACATATTTGTAGAAAATAATTGTAAAAATTTGGTGTGCCCCGTAGCGGGCTACCCCTCCTGTCATTTGATGAGCTATTACTCTCAAGAGGGGAACGTAGGAACTCTCGCAATGAACAGAACATCACCCGTAAAAGATTTCTCCTCGTACCTCGCAATTGACGTGTAGGGATATCCCTGTAAACCAACAAAGGCACCCTATTCAGGCGCCTTTGTTCATA
The DNA here is from genome assembly GCF_041355315.1 of Mucilaginibacter sp. RCC_168. Lineage (NCBI taxonomy): Bacteria > Pseudomonadati > Bacteroidota > Sphingobacteriia > Sphingobacteriales > Sphingobacteriaceae > Mucilaginibacter > Mucilaginibacter sp. RCC_168. The sequence continues at coordinate 11,183 of NZ_JBFUPN010000034.1, read as the reverse complement.
TTTTCTGATAAGGAAAATTATCCGTTTATCCAGCTGAATTTGTATTCCAGCATGGGGTTTTTCATGCGTTCCGCAACACGCAGCAGGCGCGATGGCAGGTTCATGATATAATCGCGGGCTTTTTCGCCGGCTTCGTTCAGGTCGATAGTGCTTTCAATATGCCAGTCTTCTATCAGCTCTTTTAATATATCCACATAATCAATAGCGGTATATATACCCAGGCGCTGAGCGGCATCGGTAAAGTGCCCAAAAGTTTGACCTACTTTTAAACCTACTTCACGCAGGAAGTGAGCAGGCATCACGATCTTTTTACGCATCATATCCTCAAAGGCTATCATGGCTTCGCTCGGGTCAACCTCAAATATTTTTTCGATAAAGTATTTATAAGCCCTGGCATGGCGGGCTTCGTCGCCGGCAATGGTACCACACATTTTTGACAATAGGGTATCGCCATCCTTTTTAGCCTGTGATGCTACACGTCTGTGCGATACATTTGTTGCCAGTTCCTGGAACGAGGTATATATAAAGTTGCGGTAAGGATCGGTCCCGGTACCGATATCAAAACCATCGGCAATCAGATACTGGGTTGATACCTCCATCATACGCATATTAACACGGCCCGACAGGTACAGGTATTTGTTTAGCAGGTCACCATGACGGTTCTCTTCACTGGTCCAGTGGCGGGTCCATTTCATCCAGCCGCCTTCTTCATCTTTAGATACGCCTTCAACCATGGTCAGCCATGATTCATAAGTAGGCAGCGCTTCTTCTGTAATGGTGTCGCCAATTAAAACGGCTATCAGATCGTAACTTAAACCCTGGGCGCTTTCCTGCAGCTCTTTTATTTCACTAAAAAAGGAATCTCTTGTAGAGTCAGGTAAAAAATCAGATGGCTGCCAAATAGTATCAACAGGCTTTAAATATTCAAACATCTTCTCAAGCATATATTTTTCAATATGCTCCATAACCTCCCGACGTTTTTCTTCAAAAAATTTCATAACAGTATATTACCTGGCAAAGGTAATCAATAAATGAATAATTATGTTATTTGATTTTATGGACAGGGGGAAATGGATTAAAAATAATTAGATAAAGGATTTTTTTGGGAGTAAAGATTTTGGGCTATTAGTTAAAGAAGGGCGTTACCTACGGCCCGGGCTATCCGCTCATACTGCCCGGGCATTAGCCACAGGCCGGTATCCGCTGCTATCCCTAACGCGGCAACTAATTAATGATTTAGTGATTTAGTGATTTCTTCTTCCCCGTCAGCAGATAAGCTTCGGGCTAAAGCGGGCAGAACGATGCTGACCCGTGCGGCTGTAAGGGCATAGCGAACCTTACCTGAAGCGGAGGGTAATGAGTGAACGAAGTGGAGGTAAGGTTTAGCAGCCCGTGGTTCTGCCAGCTTTGCAGAGCAAAGGCTATGAGCGCAAAGAAGCATTTCTGGTGACAGCCTTTTTGGTTACTTTTGTGGCGACAAAAGTAACTGGCCCTCCCGCGGCCAAGAGCGGGTATACGCTATACATCTCCGTCCTGTACAGCATAGAGATTATTAATATTATTTCTGTTGGTATTAATGAGCTCCCTTTGGTCGGTTGTCTTCATCCTTTACAGCAATGACGCGTGAAAGTAAACTTCCCTCCCCTTTATCGCACAAACCCAATAGCCTCCTTCATACAAGTAGGTAAGGTATTCATTGCCGGTTTACCGGTAAACAGAGAGAACGACCCGCTATAATCCCAAAGCATGCCGGGTATGTTTAGTCGTTTAAGGGCTATTCGCACAGCTTTAATATAACGGCAGCGGCTATCCAGATCGGCATATTTATTATAAACGCCATATTCGCCGCACAGTATAGGTACATCGTATTTAGTGGCCCAATCCTTAACTATCTGTAGTTTATCGTTAATGGATTGTTCATTACCGTCTTTATTATACTTGTTATAATTGAGTTCGCCGGCGGTTCCCCGTGCTTTTGGGTTGAGGGCTGGAAAATTTTCCGCATTATAAGGAAATGATACCCCGGTTGTTGCCACCTGGTCGCCCACCCATGCTGCACCCTGGTGGGTAAAAAAGAAGGGTTCGTAAAAATGAAAAGTGTAAATAATGTTGTCATCGGCCAGGCGCACAAAGCGGCTCAGTTCATAAATACTGTTGTAATTGGATGCGCCAATGATGAGGGTATGCTTTTTATCAATTTTGCGGATGGCGGTTACCATGTTATAGGCGGCGTCCTTCCACACTTTGGGGTCAATTCTGGGCGGTTCGTTATATAATTCAAAAAAAACATCATTAGCGCCCGTATGGATATAATGCTTTACTATTTTTAACCAGCGGTTAATAATTATAGGTGTTTCTACCAAATAATTGGTATCATTTAACTTTCCGTAGTGGTAATCAATCACCAGTTTAAAGCCATAATCATGGCATAGTTTTACTACCTGGTCAATACGGCGGAACACTTCCTCATCAGGTACATGCTGCTCTTCAAACCACCCAAAAGCAACGGGCAGCCTGATGCTTTTAAAGCCAAGTTTCTTCAATAATTCCAGATCGCTTTTTTTTAAATCCTCTTCCGCAAACGTTTGTTTAACCCATGTTTGCTCCAGCCATGAAATACTGATGCCATGATCTAAACTTTGCGCACGTTTAAAAGCCAGCGAACGGACTTGCTTCATTTTTGGACTGCTTTTTGCAAGAGCGCCAGCAGTTGATACTATGAGTATTAACACATAGTTTAAGATTTGCGTTAAAAGAATTATTCTCACTCTCACCTCTTAAACCTAAGCTTGATAAAAATCCATAACAAAACAGGGCTTGATTTTTAATTATAATTTAAGATAACGAATAATGTTTGTTCAAATTGCAAAAGACGAATTAATAAAAGAGACCTATAAAAAAGCGTGGTTCCAAACCAATAATATTATTTGGCCCATTATTTTGCTTTACCCGGTTTTCAGCATTATTGATTACGTATATGCTCCCGAAATTTGGATACAGTTTTTTATTGTAAGATTGATCACCAGCGCGCTCATATACGGTCTGCATGGTCTTTTTACAGCTAAAAGATATGATTACCGCCTGTTGCTGCATATCAGCTTCTTTATGCTGTCGGTAACATCGGCGCTTTTATGCAATATTGTAAAGATCCAGAACCTTAATATTTATTACCTGGTTTTTGCCACTATTGTATTATTTTTTAACCTGCAGGTTTTTTGGGAACCTATAAATTCATTTATTGAGGTATTGGTAGCTGTGCTGCTATTGGCTATATTTTTTAATCTGTTTAGTGATTACAACCTGGATATCGTGATTGGCACAGGTGGCGGGCAGTTTTTTATTATAACCGCTATTATTTCATGTATCATTCCGGGTACCCGTTACAAGGTAATGCGGAGGGATGTGCGCTCGCAAATCCTGATCGAAAAATCAAACGAGCAGCTCAAACAACAAAATGCCGACATTAATGCCAAAAACAACCTGATCGACGCGCAATATGAACAATTACGCAAGATAGATGGGCAAAAGAACAGCTTTATCAATATAGCCGGGCACGACCTTAAAAATCTCATTGGCTCGGTAGTGATGAGCAACAACATGATCAAGGAAGAGGATTATCGCCTCAGTAACGACCAAAAGGAGTATGTGGGCTATATAGCGGAGTCGGCCGAAAAAATGCAATATCTGCTCAATAAGCTGATGGATGTAAAAGAGATAGAATCGCCGGAAATGCAGTTTAAGCTCGAGATATTTGATGCCAATGTAGAGGTGGCCCACGTTTTCAAAGGCTTATATGAAACCGCGCAGATGAAAAACATCCACCTTACGGATAATATCCTGAAATTGCCACTTAATGTTAGGCTCGACAGGGTATTTGCGGGTCAGGTATTTCAGAATCTTTTATCAAACGCCATTAAGTTTTCGCAAACCAATAATGATATCAGGGTAGTGACCAGCCTGCAGCGCCAGCGTTTTGTTTTTGAAATTATTGACGAAGGCATAGCCATTGGCCAAAAAGAACTGGACATGATGTTTAACAAGCTAAAAACGCTTAATGACACATCAGGTACCAATGAAAGCCGCCTTGGTTTAGGCCTTTCCATCGCCAAACTAATGACCCAGGAAATGGGCGGCGAACTAACCTATCGCAGCGACGATAACGGTAATTATTTTAGAGTTGAGTTTTACGTTATAAATTAATATTTACAACCAGATGAATAAATTTTTAGCCCTTTTAGCCTTTGTATTTTTAGTGAGTACATCGACACAAGCACAAAGTATAGTAACTTTTAAATCGCTTGGGCATGAAGACGATGTGCTATACGGAATGAGTGGCGCCAATTCATTTTATGTGAAAATAACCCCGCTTACCGAAATGAATGGCAGCAAGCTGGTGTTATATTTTGAGCCTTCACAGGCTTTGATCAAAGAGCGTTCGTACATTAACGTGGTTATCAATAACAAACCAGCCTATAGCGCCCGCTTAACCAGGGATTCTATACAGAAGCTTGTCCTGAATCTGACCCGTGCGGATCTGTCGGCCGATAAGTTCCTGAAGATCCAAATAAAAACCCTGTTAACCATCAGCGATGATGAGTGTAAGGATCTGGATAACCCGGCTATGTGGTTAAAGATCAAAAATTATTCATACCTGTCATTACTAAAAAGCAATAAGAGCTTTTTTGATAACGTCAACATTAGCAACTGCTTCGACTCTAAAAGGGCTATTGTTTATCCGGCAAACCCAAGCCTGTCTGACCTTAAAGCGGTGGCATGGGCCTATTCAAGGTTAAAGAAGACGCAAACACGCAACATCCAGGTTTTTGAGGAAGATAAACTCCCCGATTCCGTGCGTAACTATATACAAGTGGGTAATATAGCAAGCCTGCCTGCCGCCAAACGCGAGTTAGTAAAAGTAACCCCGCAAAGCGGTCAGGGTTTATTTTACCTGCACAAATCGGTAAGCATGGTTACAGATACTATTACCCGCATGGTTGCTGCGCCAAACGGTACGCTTACCCCCGTTAAAACCGTAAGCCAGGAAAGCGTATCTAAAGAAATTTTATTTGTTACCGGCGGTGACGACACTGGTTTTGAAAAAGCTATTACCGCCCTGGGTAACATGAATATCCTGAACTCCACCTATGGCGATTACCTACTGATCGAGAAAGCACAAAACACTTTCTTTAAGAGCATCGACGAAAACCGCTCTAAATTATCACTGAAACAAATTGGTGGTATCAGCGACTTTTTATCAGGTATTGGTTCGTTAAAAAGTGCCTACTCCTTTAAAAACAGCGACTTTAGCTTTACGCCAAAAGAAGTAGAGATCCATTTTGTGGCCAACTACAGCGGTTTAAGCCCCGGCGACCGCGGTTTCTTTAATATTTACCTCAATGGTTTGCTCATCAGCAGTGAGAAACTGGATGCATCCGGAAAGTTAAATACTTCTATCACCATTAATCGTTACCAGCACCATAAATACAATACGCTGGAAGCCGAATTCAGATTTTTCCCAACTACGGGGCATTGTAAAGACAGCTTCATCAATTTCTTTGCCGAGGTTGACGTAGATAAATCATACCTGGAGTCAAAAAATCCGTTCATCACCAGCAATCTGAGTTTTTATCAATACCCGGAAGCTTTTAACACAGGTACTACGCGTGTATTAATAAGCAGGGACTATGCCAAATATACTGCTGCCGCGCTTGGCGAAATTATTTATGAGCTGAATAACAACATCAACGCCAATAACTTTCCTGAGTTTGTTTATTCAGATACCATGCAGCCAACCGAGCTTAAAAAATACAATATCATTGCGCTGCTTTCAAAGGATGATAAACTGCTGAAAGAGTTTGCGGAAGCGCCAATACAATTCGAACGTGATTTCCGGCTGTATAATACCGACAATCATGATCCTGTTTATTCCCTGTCAGACACGGTATCAAATGGGCTGGCCCAGATATTTTACGGGCACAGCAATAACGCCACACTGGTACTTACAGCCACTGGCAAGCACATATCCGAGGCATTTTTAGCGGTATCAAAATCCATTACCGAACAGCTTTCAACCCTGTCAAGTAACGTTTGCATATCTGATGTTAACTCCAACAAATATTTGTTCAACATCAATAAATCAAGCGAGAACCTGGAATATATCGACACCAAAAGCGGTTTAACCCGTTTCTGGGACAATTACAACCTGTATATATTGCTGGGTTTACTAATACTGATATTGCTGTCGTTCCTGTACGTACGTTCAAAAGTTCAAAAATCACAGGAGTTGTTTAACGATTAATCTTTTATGTATCAAGTAGTTAGTATCAAGTATCACGACTTTTGGGGTACCAAATACTAACTACTTGATACTATGGATCAGGTACTACGATTTTTCTGTAACATTTAAATCTGTACTTAATACTTGATACTAACTACTTGATACCAAAACACCCAAAATATGAGTATTTCTATTCCTGAACTTTTGGTTAGCGACAGGTTCATCACACCAGGCGATCAGGAAAAAATCAAGCATTTTTCAGAACGGTCGGGAATGTCATACGCCAAAATCGCTTTGAACTTTGGTTATATCTCGCGTAAAAATTACGAGCGGTCATTAACCAACGCGGGCTTTACCTTCGCGCCGGTAAGGGAAGAAGCTTTTGATACCGAAATACTGAAAAAGATAGATCTGAAATTTGCTAACGATCATATTGCCTTACCCCTCCGTATCGAGAACAATAAGGTAGTGACGTTAATGAGCGATCCGAGTAACCAGCTGTTTATTGAGTTTATTCGCTTCACTTATGATCTGGAACCACATATCATTGTAGCCAGCGATCTGGACATTACCTGGCTGAGCCATAAACTATTGGGCGAAAAATATGTAAAAGCATCTGTGTATGAGCTTTTAAAACGCGATCCGGCCAGTTCGGCATCCACCACCTTTACCAGTCCGCAGTTGGTTACTATTTTTATCATCATCGGTATCACTGCTGTAGGTTTGGTGCTGAATTTTAAAAACACCTCTATCATCATTAATGTGATGGTGAGTTTATTTTTCCTGATCGCCATTGTTTTTAAATTATTCCTGGCCCTCATTGGTTCGCGTTTTGAACTGCACCAGGCGGTAACCAAAACTGATGTACGTGATATTGTGGAAGACAGCCTGCCGGTTTACACCATATTGCTGCCGGTTTATAAAGAAGATAAGCTGATCAAAAAACTCATCTGGAACCTGCAGAGCCTGGATTATCCACGCGAACAACTGGATATTAAACTACTGATTGAAGAAGATGACGACAAAACCCTGCAGGCGGTTCAAAACCTGGATTTCCCTGGTGTTTTTGAAGTAATTGTAGTGCCATTTCATATGCCTAAAACCAAGCCCAAGGCCTGTAATTATGGTTTGCACTTTTCAAAGGGTAAATACCTCACCATTTATGATGCTGAGGATATTCCCGATACCGATCAGCTCAAAAAAGTGGTATCTCTTTTTTCCAAGTTGCCGCAAAATTATATCTGTATACAAAGCGCGTTAAACTATTTTAACAGGAACGAGAACTTCCTTACCCGGATGTTTACCCTGGAATACTCCTACTGGTTTGATTACATGCTTCCCGGACTGGATACGCTGGACATTCCTATTCCGCTGGGTGGTACCAGCAATCACTTTAAGATGGACGCGCTGATAGAGTTAGGCGCCTGGGATCCGTTCAACGTTACCGAAGATGCCGACCTGGGTGTACGCGCTTACGCCAAAGGCTATAAAATATCCATCATCAATTCCACCACCTACGAGGAAGCTAACAACGAACCTATTAACTGGATACGCCAGCGTTCGCGCTGGATCAAGGGGTACATGCAAACTTACCTGGTGCACATGCGCAACCCGGCTGCACTGGTTAAAAAAATTGGATGGCGGGGATTTTGGGGCTTTAACTTTTTTATAGGCGGTACCTCGGCCACATTTTTGGCCTATCCGCTTTTGCTCATCATATTTATCAGCTACCTGATATTTGATTTTTCGACTATACGTACCCTGTTCCCTGATTGGGTATTGTTTATGGCGATATTTAACCTGATGGTGGGCAACATCCTGATGATCTATATCAACATGATGGCGGTATTTAAACGCCGGTATTTTGAACTGATATTATTTGCCATTGCCAACCCGGTTTACTGGTTAATGCACTCGGCAGCAGCCTATATGGGCCTGTACCAGTTAATAGTGAACCCTTTTTACTGGGAAAAAACCAATCACGGATTAAGTAAAGTTAATAACCCAACAAATGTTATTAAATAGATTAATAATAGCCTCACCTAAATCCTCTCCAATGGAGAGGACTTTGACGTGCCGAATGAATAAATATTCATTTTTAAGTCCTTCGCCTTTGGAGAATGGTTGGGATGAGGCCCCTTTGTTGCCTAATCCAACAAACGTTATTAAATAAGATTGTTGTAATGAAGATCACAAAAAATCAATACCTTTTTATTTTAACCCTGATACTTGGCGTTTACTACCTGGTGATCGGCATTTATTTAAATCACCTGGGTTATTATAATCAGGAAAGCATTTTTTACATCGAGAAAACCAAAATAGTTTTTGAGGGCCTGGGCAACCGCATTAAAGTAATGGGTCTTACATCGCCCTTACTGCCTTTTTACAATACCTTTCTTTTTAGCTGGATAGACTCCTACCTGGCGCCGGTAATAGCATCGGCTATTGGTACGGCCGTTTTATTTTACATTATTGCCAGTACCCTAACCAAACGTATTGAGGACGATTTTTATTTATACGCGCTGTTATTGTTGTTTTTTCTGCATCCGGGCTTGTTATACACAGCCTGTTCGGGAAAATCCATCTACATGGTGCTCACTTTCTTTTTCCTGTTCTTTTTTAACCTGCTTAAGTTTTATCGTTCCAATACCACGTTTCACGTTTCGCTGGCCAGTATCTGTTTGGTGATCCTTATTTTTTGCGATTATAAGTTTATCTGGCTCACCTTATTCTTTGCTCCGCTGGTATTGGCCATTACTGTTCAAAGCTTAAACCTGGGCGAAAAGGAATCTATTTTCCGCTTGTTTTTAAGTTTTAACAGTCCCTCGCTGCGCCGTAAGCTCATCAATAAAACATTTGCCATCTACATTATCCTGTTTATTTTGCCTGTAGCATCGGTGATCTGTTATAAGTTGCTCAATTTGACGCACGCCAACGATCTGAATTATTTTATCGAGAGCCCTTATGCCACCTGGAACGTGCTGGTTGATAAGCTTAACTTTGATATTGCCACTACCAGCGCCAACTATCAGTTGCCCGAGCTATCCATCATGGTATCGTTAAGGGTGATCTATTTTTGTCCGCTCATATTGGTGGCTATTTATCTTTTCAGGGAAAGTACCTACCAGGCCTTAACTATTTTAACGCCATTTGCCTTTATTGAATTTTTGCACATCAAGTACGATAAGATATTTTTAAACTACGAGTATTACCTCATTTTCTTGATCCTGGCGTTACTGTGCCTGGTGTTTAAGGCGCAAACGGTGAAGCGGCAACTACTGTTTAAGGTAATATTATCGGTTGTAATATTGATCCAATTATATACCGGTTATATTTTCCTGAGCGATTCCTTAATAACCGACGAAAAGAGGTTTATAACAACGCTCACAACAGGCAAACAGAATACCGACCAGGAAGAAAGTATGGAACTGGCAGATATTATTAATAGTCTGCCCAAAACTTCGCGTGTACTAATGGATGATGCCGTAGCCTACCCTGTTGCCGCGTTTACCCATGACATCCAGAAACTGACCCTACCCTACCAGGAGCTGTTTTTAAGTGCTATAGAAACGCCTTACCGCTATGACAATTATATCCTGATAGCGACCCAAAAGAATCCGTTTACGGGCTATACTCAGTTGAGTAGCCGCTATATCCCACTCATTAAGATAGTGAACAGCGGCGTAAACTACCAACGCGTATACGAAACCGACAACTGGATCCTTTACCGCATAGTTTCTACACAGTAACCTTCCTGTATCTTATCATATATTATATCAACCTGCTGTACCCGGCAGGTTTTTTTATAATTTTATGATATGGATAAAGATAATTCAGTGGAAAAATTTGTAAACGACGAATTAATTAAACCAACATTTGATTTAAGCATTGATTATGCTGAACTGGTTTTAGATGGCTTCTTAGAAAATGATGTTTTAAAATCAATACCATTTATTAAAACTGGTGTTTTATTATATAGCTCCGTTTTAAAAGTGAAAGAAGCCTTTATTATTAAGAAACTACTTATCTTTTTGCAAGCCTTTCACAAAGGACAACTTTCTGATGATGAAATTAACACATTTCAAAATAAATTCATTAGTGATGTTTCATATAAAAACAAAGTTATTGAGCAAATCATACTAATGAACGAGCGATTTATTTCACTTGAAAAATCTAAAATTTAAGCCAATTTGTTTTTGGCACACGTCAAAAACATGCTGAATTGGGATGATTTATTGATTTTAACTGCTGCATTAGATACTATGAATTTAAAAGCTTTGCCTGCTTTAAAAGCATTCGGTAAAATCAAAGATTATAGAATGAATATAGTAAGTTATGATTCTGTTTTCTTTCTTTTAGCCTCTGGTTTAGCAATTAAAGAATCAGGAACTCTACTAAATAGCTATGGCGTTTGTTTTTACCATTATGGGATCATGGCCGATTTTACGTACAATTCAAATTTTCATAAAAATAACAGTCCATTTTACAAAGGACGTGCAAATACAAAAGATTTAATTGATTAAATTTCAACCTGTTGTAACTATCAATACTCCCTTAGCGATTAGGCATAATAGATTCGGATAAGCTTGATTTGTACTCTAATAAATTAAAGCCTGATATTAAGATAGCTCAACAGGCGTTGAGATAGATCCCCTTTCTCTCACTCCTGTATCGAAGTCTCCTTTAATATATCTGCAAATGTTCACCAGGAAGGAATGTCAGCATTAACTCCGGGATGAACATTATCATAGTATCCTTGAACACCATCTGCATAAGTTTCTAAGGCTTCAAGGAAAAAACAAACACAAAAAAGCCCTTGACTGATTACTCAGCAAGGGCTTGATTTAAGATTGGGCACCGACCTACTCTCCCACGTTTTACCGCAGTACCATCGGCTCTGGCGGGC
>NZ_JBFUPN010000033.1:0-58408 GCF_041355315.1 Mucilaginibacter sp. RCC_168 | reverse complement strand
GCCCGCCAGAGCCGATGGTACTGCGGTAAAACGTGGGAGAGTAGGTCGGTGCCCAATCTTAAATCAAGCCCTTGCTGGAAACAGTCAAGGGCTTTTTTGTGCGGAAAGTTTTTCGATGCTAAGTTTGTAAATTCTCTTTGGCAAAACGACTTTATTAATGATAATCGTTTTGAGATAAGGTAATAGAATTTATTATTTTCGTTGCGGTTCGATAAATTTATATGATGCAAAATCAGATCTACATTATAGATGAAAATCAACTTGATAATTTAAAGCGTAGACTTTTATTTCGGGGGATAAGGATAATTCTATTACTTACATTATGCGCGGGGGTATTACAATTTCTTCAGGCTAAGAAGGGGGAAACCTTGATTATCATTGGAGTAATGTTTTTTTGCACATTAATTTTAAGCATATCAGTTTTCAGGGCTACTAATAAATTGTTAAAATCTTACAGAACACTTCAAATTATATTGAATGATAGCGGTGTTGAGGCTAAAGTTGAAATGATGCCTTATAAAAACATTCGCTGGGAAAACCTGATGGTTAAGGTTAAATCTAACGGTACAATTAATTTGTATGACAAAAGTATTTCGTCATTTATGAGAAGTATGTATGGAAAAGGAGTGATTATTATTCAACCGGAAATTTTAAATAGAGAAATTCTGGTAAATGAGTTAGTAAAATACCAACAACCGCACTATAATTGATTTGATTTTAACGCTTCATAAATCTCAGCACTCAATAACCCACTTCCACCACCATAATGCTGCGTTATCTTAATATCAGGTTTATTGGCCCTAAAGTAGGCGCAAAGGTCTTGCTCAGATTGTTCTTCGATACCACCACCCAGTAATACCAGGGCAAAGTCCTGCGTTTTAAAAGCACTGATAGCTTCCTGGTCAGTTATGCAGCCTGTAGCATTCCATGCCGGGTTATTGTTTACCAGGCGTATCACCGTTTGCAAGATCTCCGGGTGTCTTCCTATTACTAATATTTCTACTTGATCCATTGTTTTAACTCTTATCAATAGTGAAATGATTAGTGATCACCTTGCCCGGCACCCCTCTTTCCGCCAAAGGCAAAAAAGAGGGAGCGAACAACGCTCTATCAATCATCATTCAAAAACTCAAAATGTCATAGGAACGTCTATCAGCAAAAATTCGGCATCTGTAAGTGCTGTTATTTTAAACTGATCAGTGTCCCAAATGCCTAAGGCATCTCGGGTATTCAATAGCTGTCCGTCTATTTCAACTTGCCCGCTCAATACAAAAGCATAAACGCCGTTGCCTTGTTTTTTGATAGCATAATCAGTATCGATGCCTTTATCAAATTTGCCCAAATGAAACCAGGCATCCTGGTGTATCCATACACCGGCATCATCGGGGTTGGGTGATAATACCTGTTGTAGCTTGTTGTGCCTGTCGGCCAGGTTTAAGGTAAGCTGATCATACCGGGGCTCTACATTTCTTTTATTGGGATATATCCAGATCTGTAAAAACTTTACCTGGCTTGCCCTGTCGTTATTGTATTCGCTGTGATAAATACCTGTACCGGCACTCATGGCCTGTATATCGCCATTTTTGATTACCGCCACATTGTTCATGCTATCTTTGTGTTCCAGGTCGCCTTCCAGCGGTATAGAAATAATCTCCATATTATCATGCGGATGCTTGCCAAAGCCCATACCTGCATCTACGGTATCGTCATTCAATACGCGTAACGCGCCAAACTGCATCCGGTCGGGATTATAATAACCCGCAAAACTAAATGATTGATAGCTGCTTAACCAACCGTGGTTAGCGTGACCGCGGGTTTCTGCTTTATGTAAAATGGTTTGTGCCATGATGTTTACCTTTTTGTTTATATAACAAATTTAAGGCAATGGCAACGATGCACACTTGATGTAGATTAAGAAAAACAGGCACGAATTACACGAATTATTTCGAATTACACGAATTAGCCTAAATCATAACTTTAATTAGTGCTTATTCATTCGTATAATTCGTTCCCATTCGTGTAATTAGTGTCTTTTATTTCGCATGCGGCTAAAAAATTCGGGGGTAACACCAATGTACGATGCTATCTGTTTTAGCGGCAAATGATCTATCAATGTTGGATAGCGTTTGCAAAAATTATTGTAACGTTCTTCGGCGGTCAGGCTTAGGCCATCAATCAGCCTTTGCTGACTGGCGACTAAGGAGTTTTCGGTCAGTATCCTGAAAAAATGCTCAAACTTGGGTATTTGCTGATAGAGTTTCTCCTGATTAGCTTTGGATAGTAGCAGTACTTCCGTGTCTTCCAGTGCTTCGATATTCAGGATGCCGGGCTTTTGCGAAAGCAGGCTGTACATATCGGCTATCCACCAATCTGGCGGGGCAAAGCTCAGTACGTGTTCAATGCCTCCCTTGTCAACGGTATAGCCTCGTAGGCAGCCCGAAATAACAAAGGTTGAATATTTACATATATCGCCGTCGGTAAGCAAAAATTGTTTCCGCTTTATTTTTTTGGTTTGTAAATAGGCAATAAAAATATCCTGTTCATCGGGTGTTAGATGAATATGTTTGGCAAGATTATCCAGTATAAGCTGAAATGACATACGCAAAAATGAATTTAATTTTTATAAAATGTAAATTAGCTTTCATTAATCAATGATTTAGCCCGGTCCCTCATGCCAAAATAAAGGTATGTTATGCTGATAAGCCGCATTTATAAATTGAAAATTATTGATAAGATTGTGAATACCTTGAGATATTATGCCCCGAGGTAAATTGCAAGCAATGTAAACCGATGTGCATTTCCAATTAGTGCATGCAGCAATTGTTAATAAATAGCCTTATGATGAAGAATTATGCTTTAGTAGTCTGGATGTTTGTTCTTGTTACATCATCTGCATTTGGTCAGCAAAAATTTAATGGCCTAGATGTAAACCTCGGAAACATTTACCGTTTGTCTGATGCCAAAACCCGGTCGATAAGTCCGGAGAATTTTAATGGTGAAAAAGGTAAAGGCGGAATGGCCACTACGGGAACAGGCGCCAATGCTTCCCGGGATCTGGGGCAAACCTGGAAAGTGAGCCCAAGCGTTATTATCAAAAAAGGAACTACCTATACCATTGCCAATATTGATGGCCCGGGCGCTATCCAGCATATCTGGATGACACCCACCGGGAACTGGCGCTATTCTATACTCCGTTTTTATTGGGATGATGAAACTACGCCTTCTGTGGAAGTACCGGTTGGTGATTTTTTTTGTATGGGCTGGGGTAAATACGCGCCATTGCAATCACTGGCTGTAGCTGTTAATCCGGGCAGTGCTCTTAACTGCTACTGGCCAATGCCTTTCCGTAAAAAATGCCGTATCACTATGGAAAATATTGACGACCGCGATATGGTGCTCTATTATCAGGTAGATTACACATTGACACAAGTACCCGAAGATGCCGCCTACTTTCATGCGCAGTTTCGGAGGGTAAATCCATTACCATATAAAAAAGATTATGTTTTAGTTGATAGCATCCAAGGCAAAGGCCAATATGTGGGCACTTACCTGGCCTATGGCTCCAACAAGAATGGGTGGTGGGGCGAAGGTGAGATCAAGTTTTTTATGGATGGCGATACCAAATTCCCTACGATAAACGGTACCGGAACCGAAGATTATTTCTGTGGATCATATGATTTTGATACCCATCATAAAGATGCTAAGGGCAAAGAAGAAGATAAAACTGAATACACCGAATTTTGCAGCCCGTACAGCGGCCTGCACCAGGTGATCCGGGGTGATGGTCATTATAATATAGCGCAGCGCTTTGGCCTGTATCGCTGGCACATTGCTGATCCAATACGGTTTGAGAAAAGCTTAAAAGTTACCATACAGGCACTGGGCTGGCGGCACGATGGGCGATACATGCCTTTACAAGATGATATCGCTTCTACCGTTTTCTGGTATCAGAGCGGGCCGCATGGCCCTTTCCCCAAGTTCCCCTCACGGGATGAATTAGAAGTTAATTAATGTTGATGTATAGATTTACCTCATGAAATTATATAAAATAACAAAAGGCATCCTACTGGAACATAACAACTCCGCTTACATTATTGATGATGAATGGGACAGCCTTATCAATCGTGATGACCTGGCCGGATACCTTCAACTGATATCAACTGATACCACTCCCATCAATGCCGAAGTAAAGAACGAACACTTAAATGGGAAAATATTACCCCCCATTGGCAGTCAGGAAGTTTGGGCCGCAGGTGTTACCTATCTTAAAAGCAGGGACGCCCGCATGGAAGAATCGGAAAGCTCTGGCGGAGCGAGTTTATATGATAAGGTTTATGATGCCCCACGCCCCGAATTGTTTTTTAAAGCCATTGCGCAACGGGTTTCGGGAACCGGTGCCGAGGTTTATATCCGTAAGGACTCCGAATGGAATGTGCCTGAGCCAGAACTCACCTTATTTATCAACTCCAAAGGAAACATACAAGGTTATACCATTGGTAATGATATGAGCTCACGAAGTATTGAAGGCGAAAACGCTTTGTATCTGCCGCAGGCAAAAATATATGAAAAGAGTGCTGCGCTTGGCCCATGTTTACTGGTAGCAACAGAACCCATTGCCGGGGAATCGGCTATTAAGATGCTTATTAAACGTAATGGAGAGATAGCTTACCAGGATGCCACCACCGTATCCCGGATGAAACGATCGTTGACCGAATTAACCAGCTATTTATACAGCGAATGTGATTTCCCCGTAGGTGCATTTTTAATGACAGGAACCTGTCTGGTGCCACCACCTACTTTTACCCTGCAACCGGGTGATGTGGTTGAAATTACCATCGACAGCATAGGTACACTCGTGAATACCATCGCATTAAATCCAAAACATAAATGATCATCGTATGAGAGTCGTTAAAATTGTATTCTTTGCTTTATGTATAGCTGGTTTAAGCGCATGCACTATGCAAGTGCCCCAACATGCAAAAGGCACTTTTGGTTACGATCTGGAGTTTTTAAAAGCAAAGGATAATGTTGTTGTTTTGAATAGTGATGATGGCAGGGGACGGGTTATTATTTCGCCCAAATACCAGGGAAAGATATTTACTTCAACGGCCGATGGATCAGATGGTAAAAGCTTTGGCTGGATAAAATACGAAACTTTTAATGCCAAACAATTGGATGCCCATATGAATGCCTATGGCGGTGAAGACCGCTTGTGGCTTGGCCCCGAAGGCGGTCGGTTTTCCCTGTTTTTTAAGCCGGGCACCAAAATGGAGTTCGATAACTGGCATACCCCACCGGCTATCGATAATGAAAGCTGGGACCTGGTTTCATCAACCGGTAAAAAAGCCAGCCTTACAAAAAACACCAGCATACAAAATTACACGGGCACAACATTATCCATTAAGCTACAGCGTGATGTTGAAATATTAGAGCCTGCGGCTATTAAGCAAATGCTGGGGATCGATGATTTGGATAGTACGGTAAAATCAGTGGGCTTTACTACGGTAAACACCATTACCAACAGCGGTACTACCACCTGGAATAAAACTGCTGGTGCGCCCTGTTTGTGGAGCCTGGATATGTTTACCCCTTCGCCACAAACAGTAATTATTGTGCCTTACAAAGAAGATGTTACAGGTAAAGTTGCCACCACTAACTATTTTGGTGAGATCCCTAAAGACAGGATTGTGTACAACAATGGAACCTTGTTGTTTAAGGCTGATGGCAAATCACGCGGTAAATTGGGTATCCCGCCCAATCGAGCTAAAAACATGATCGGCAGCTACGATGGCGCAAATGATATTTTAACTATTGTATTTTTTGATCTGGACGATAAAGGCGATTATTTAAACCAGGAATGGAAGCCAGACACCGCACCTTTTACCGGCGATGCCGTTAATGCTTATAACGACGGTCCCCTTGCAAATGGCAGCCAGATGGGGCCATTTTACGAATTGGAAAGCGTATCACCCGCGGCATTTTTAAAACCGGGCGAAAAATTATCACACAAGCATAGTGTATTTCATTTTATGGGCGATATAAATGCCCTGAATAAGATAGCTTGGAAAACGCTTGGTTTTTCGCTTCATGATAAAACCCACAACATTTAAATAAACATTCAAAACCTAATTATTAAACCCATTACAACCACCCAATGACCAAGAACAACAATCTGTTTGCCGTAGCCCTCATCACCTCTCTGTTTTTTATATGGGGCTTCGCGTTAAATCTTAATCCTATCCTTATTCCGCATTTGAAAAAGGCCTGCCAGTTGAGCGACCTGCAATCGTCATTGGTTGATTCTGCTTCTTATATTGCCTATTTCTTATTACCTATACCCGCTGCCCAATTCATGAAACGCTACGGTTATAAAGGCGGTATATTATTAGGGTTGATCTTGTTTTCGGTCGGGGCATTTTTATTCTATCCGGCTTCTATCGTTCGTAATTACGCGTTTTTCCTGGGCGCATTATTCATCATATTTTCGGGGGCAGCTTTTTTAGAGACAGCCGCGAATCCCTATATTACTGCCCTCGGCGACCCGGAAGGGGCTACACAGCGTATCAATTTTGCACAATCATTTAATGGTTTGGCGGCAGTTCTGGCTCCACTTGTTGGGGGGATGGTTATTTTATCGGGCAAAACTTTAACAGCCGCACAAGAAAAAGCCATGTCGGCGGGGCAGTTAAATGATTATTTAAATAAAGAAGCCTCATCTGTACAAACACCTTTTATCATCATTGGTGTAGGCGTACTCATTGTAGCTGTACTTTTATACAGAACGCATTTACCCCAGATAGTTGAAGAAGGCGAGGGAATGGAACACCACGAAAGCTTGTCGCTTTTTCAAAGGATGAGTTCGCTCTTTAAAGAAAAGAATTTACGGTTTGGCGTTATTGCACAATTCTTTTACGTCGGTGCGCAAGCCTGCGTGGGTAGTTTTTTCATCCGTTTTTCTGAACGGGTGGCAGGGATGGATGAAAAATCGGCAGCCTATTATTTAACAGCAGGAATGTTCGCGTTTTTGGCCGGCAGGGCTATCGGTACATTTTTAATGACGTTTATTAATCCGGTAAAACTATTGGCCATTTTTGGTATCACCAATGTAATACTGATTGTGGCATCTGTTTTTCTGCATGGCAAGTTCCCGGTGTTCGCCTTAATTGCCGTTGATTTTTTTATGTCGATTATGTTTCCTACCATTTT
This sequence comes from Mucilaginibacter sp. RCC_168, assembly GCF_041355315.1. Classification (NCBI taxonomy): domain Bacteria; kingdom Pseudomonadati; phylum Bacteroidota; class Sphingobacteriia; order Sphingobacteriales; family Sphingobacteriaceae; genus Mucilaginibacter; species Mucilaginibacter sp. RCC_168. The sequence goes on along the minus strand of NZ_JBFUPN010000033.1, from coordinate 51,202 downwards.
TTCTTTAAGCATCCGGGGATTGGGTGCCAAAACAAAGGAAGGCTCGTCGTTAGTGATCATGGCTATTGTGGGTGGAGCTGTTTTTCCTCCTATCATGGGGCGCTTGTCCGACTTAACCAACATACAAATAGCCTACCTGGTACCGGCAGCCTGCTTTTTGTTTGTGTTTTATTTTGCCATAAAAAACCTGAAAGTAAAAGAGGTGAAACTTTCTGTTTCCCATTGATCAATATTAGATAATTATAATATATAAAGATGAATTTAGAACTCACAGATAAGGTAATTATAGTAACCGGTGGTGCAAAGGGCATTGGCGAAGGGATTGTAAAAGTGTTGGCCAGCGAAGGCGCCATACCAGTCATAGTAGGCCGGGTAGAGGCGGATAATCTGAAAACTGTACAAGCGGTAGAGGCAGCAGGGGGGAGAGCTTTTCAGGTAGTTGCTGAATTGACGAATCCCGTAGCAAGCGAAAACGCCGTTAAAGCTGTGGTTGCGCAATTCGGCCGTATTGATGGCCTGGTGAATAATGCCGGTGTAAATGATGGTGTAGGTTTAGAGAGTGGTGATTACGAAGGCTTTATGGCTTCCTTGCATAAAAACGTGGTGCATTATTATTTGATGGCGCATTATGCTTTACCTGAACTGAAAAAATCAAAAGGAGCGATATTGAATATCACCTCCAAAACGGCAGATACCGGTCAGGGGCATACTTCCGGGTATGCGGCATCAAACGGCGGGCGCAATGCCTTAACCCGTGAATGGGCGGTTGAATTGTTGAAATACGGCATCCGCGTTAATGCTATAGTGGTAGCCGAATGCTGGACGCCGTTATATGCCAATTGGATAAAAACACTACCAGATCCGGATGGTAAATTGCGCGAGATCGAATCCAAAATACCACTGGGTAACCGCATGACCACCGCCGAAGAAATTGCCAGCACCACGGCGTTTTTATTATCACCACGCTCAAGCCATACCACCGGGCAACTTATTTATGTAGATGGCGGTTACGTACACCTGGATAGGGCCTTAGCCAACGCCGAATAGCATCAGGTTAAAGGTTTTAAAATTAAAAAGCCATACGTGATTTACGTATGGCTTTATTTGTTTACAGCAATTTGCGGTAAGCTATTGTATAATGTTTAGGTTGATTGCGTTTTAGTTATGCTACAGCATGAAAGCCTTTAAATAAATCTGAGCGTACTCGCCCCAGTTTTTCATTACTGACGACAGCGTGGTATACAATGATTTGTTATTAACCGCTTTACCTTTTTTTGGTGGTGCCAAAGCTTTCTCGTCAATCGGTACATCCGTTACCTTGGTGGCAAACCAGGTAACGTTTTCATGGGGCAGGGCCACACCTAATATCATCCCCGGTAGGCCGTTAAATAATTCGGGACCGCCCGATACGGGTATTTCATCCGTATAAAAAGCCACGGCATAAATAGAATCAAGCACCAGGGCATTAGCCCGGCGACAGGTATAACCGGCAATTTCGCGGGTTTCGCTGGTGATCTTCCAGTTTATTTTGCGGGTACTGTCTTTCACCAGGAAAGTTTCTTCGAATACTTTTTTTTGATTGATAACACTACCGGCAGAAAGATCAGTAAAAACAGTATTTACTTGACCGGCCATCGGGCTATCGCTAAAAAAGCCTCCGGTAACAGTTTCGGGTTCAATAGGCGTATATAGCGTTTTGTTATTGCCAAAAGTCATAGTGCTTTTGAGTACTTTGAATTGCTTTTGCGTTTTCTTATAGGAGTCAAATGCCGGTCGCAGAAAGCTTTCATTATCCTTGGTGATCTGTTTTTCGAAAATGGCATACATATTTATCGTTTTTTCGAATGTAATGGTGCCGTTTTCGGTAAAGTGTTTGTTTTGGGCAAACAGCCTGTTGCTGCCAAGCACAAACAATATGGTGATGGTTAGTATGATGTATTTCATATGATTATTTTTTAGGTGTGCCACCGCCCATGTGATTAAAATCCCAAACCAGCGAAAGCATAAAGTATCTTTTTATAGAGGTATACCGTTCCTGGGTAAGCAGATTGCCCGATCCCGTACGATTATAACCGACGTTCTGATTCAGAAGGTCATTACCGGATATGGATAGTTTAAGGCTTTCGTCCTTCATAAATGATTTGGTGATACTGGCATTCAGCGTAGTACGCCTGAAATCCTCCCTAACGGATTGTGTAGCCGCGTTATATTGATAATTAGCGTCGGTACCTATCTGGAACTTGGCTGGCAGATAAACGTTAAAGCCCGCGTAGCCATTAAACCCGCTTCCGTTGTTATTGATCAGCGGTTGTAAGGATTGGGAGTTTACCGTATAGGTTGGGCCAGCACCGGCCCAAAAATCATATTTCTTTTGCTTGTATTTTGACAGCCTGAAGCTGGCAGAGTAGGTGTATACTTTGGTTTCGTTGAGCTGATTTTTAGCCAATTGATTACTTGCAAGGTTAAAATAATTACTGCCGTTCATGTTTAAACCAATGCCCGCGTTAATTTCAACCTTGGGTATTTTTTGATCAAAGTAGGCATTAAAGTACATATTGGAGGTTTGATGCCCTTTAAGGTTTGATGATTGATACGTACTTACCCCGGTTGCATCGTCGGTTGTTACATTGCTTACAATAGGGTTAATGGTACGCGAGTAAGAACCGCTCAACCAGATGGATTGTCCGCTGATAACCTTGTAAGAGTTGTAACTGGCACTGATGCGGTTGGTAAACGATGGTTTAAGATCGGGATTGCCCAGTGTTACGTTTAGTGGATCAGTATTTACCCTTACCGGCTGTATCTGCTCAATAGAAGGTTGTGAAGTATTACCGTTATAATTTATCCGGAATGATTGCTGTTGCGAAAATTTGTACTGGAAACTGGCTTGCGGGTACCAGTTCACAAAGTTGCGGGTAAGCGTATTATTGGTAAACTCGTCTATTTGTTTAAAGTTTACTGTAGATACTTTGGAGCCGAAATTAATGATCACTTTTTTCTTTTTATAATTGAATATGGCCCCAAGCTGGTTTGATAGCTGATTTAGTTTAAAATTATTGCTTAGCGTGTCGTCCAGTATAGTATAATTTCCCGAGGCATCCTTGTCAAATGAGCGCCTGTCTGACCGCCCGTTGTTAATATTGATGCCATAGTTTAGTACCAGCGCGAGCGCTTTGGTAAAGGGTTCTGAATAGGTAAAATTGGTATTGATAATATTGCTTTCGCTCAGGCCGGTTTTATACTGATCTATTTTTTGAGTGCCAGCCTGTTTGCCAAAAAAATCTGTTTCTGATTTCAAAAAGCCATTTGTTTTATTTTGATTATACGCCTCGGTGATATTTACTGAAAAGCTGCGGCCTACTTTTTTGAATTTCTTATTATAAAATACATTGGCATTGAATATTTTTTGATCACCATTATTGATCACGTCCCTGGTATTCTTATTCAGCAAGGTGTCGTTACGAAAGCTTGTGCTATTGTAATGGTTATTGGTAATGGAGCTTTTGGTGGTACCATCAACGGATACTTTGAGGTTTGATGAAGTATCTATCTTTAATTGATAAGTAGCATCCAGTTTTTGCCTGAACATATGATTGTGGAAAGTTTGGTCACTATTGCTGTTCAAAGCAATTCCTGGTTGATCGTTAACTCCCGGCAAATTGTTTTGCGTTTGCGTATTACGGGTACCGTCAACGTTTAAGGATCCTATTTTATAATTGGTATTGATAGATTCTTTATCGCTATTCCATTTGGTATCATAATGAGCGCCACCTGAGCGTGCCAGTGGAATACCCTGACCGTTGTATTGCCCACTGAATGAATCCAATCCATCATCGCCACCGCCGCCATAAAAATATATTTCGCCGCCATCTCCAAATTCCAAGCCATTGCTTGAGTTGCCATATTTGGAGTTATCTTCCCAGCCCAGGCCTGTTTTACCGGTATTGCCAATAGTACCGTAAACCGAAAACTTTTGTTTGCCTTTAAAGCGGTTAAACATCAACTGTTCCTGGTAGTATTTATCGGTGCCCCCTTCGGCGTCTATCTTGCCAAAGTAGCCATTCTTCTTGTCCTCCTTGAGTTTGATGTTCAGGGTTTTGTTTTTTACGCCATCATCAATACCAGTAAATGTAGCCTGGTCGCTCTTTTTATCATACAATTGCACCTTATCAACCATATCGGCACGCAAGTTTTTGGTAACCAGTGTAGGGTCGTCACCAAAAAACTCTTCACCATCAACCAATACTTTGTTTACGGTTTGTCCCTGGGCTGTAATTTTACCGTCCTTATCTACCTGTATGCCGGGTAGCTCTTTGAGCAGATCCTCCACCTTGGCATTGGGCTGTACGGTAAACGCCGCGGCGTTAAATTCGGTGGTATCTCCTTTTATTTTAACTGCAGCTGCTTTAGCCTTAATGATCACTTCAGCAAGCAGCTGGGTTTTCAAGATCATTTTAATGCGACCAAAATCATGCGTGGTATGTGCCGAATCCAGGGTGAAGCGATCTACATAGTCGGCATAGCCAGGATAAGTTACCAGCAATATCAATTTCCCTTTTTTCAGATTATTGATCTCAAAGTTCCCATCCTTTACCCTGGTGAATTTTTGGAGAATGGAGTCCTTGGCATTTAATACGCTGACGGTGGCATTGGTTAATTTGGAACTGGTGGCGGTATCGGCAACTGACCCCTTAACAGAATAAGTATTTTGCGCGAATACAGAAACCGTACATAAACAAAGTATTATTATTAGTGCAGGTATTGTGATTTTCATAAGGTTCTTTATGAAAACCAAGGTATAACTAAAACCTTAGTATTCAAAAGATTTTAGTAAATTAACATGTGAATTTAACATTTATTAACATTTGGCTTATAAGTAGCTGATGGTTAGTAATGTTGAAAGCCAGAAGTCACCATATATAAATATACCAAACGTTAAAAATGTTTAAGGTAATACTCCCAATAAGCTCCGATCTTTGTAATAATTATATTGCTTTTGTCTTTAGTGAATTATTTTTTCCTGTAACGAAATTTATGAAAACGCCCTGTAATCAACAAAGAAGAGTGTAATTTTAATACTGAAGTTAATGTAAAAAAGGCAGGCAACACCACAGTCTTTTGGCCGTCTGTTACTTAAAAAAAGTATATTTTAGCATTGTTATTTAAGCTAACCACCCAGGTTGGTTTTTTGTAAACGGATTCCCTGCAATGATAAAAAAAGGTAAAGTTTTAATACTTGGTTTAAAGGTATATAAGATCATATTTCTTTTTATTTTACTCGCACCAACGCTTGAAAGCCAGGCTCAAGGGTTAATGTTTAATTCAAACGACAGCCTGATGGGCGAACGCACTTCTTACACAGTGTTCAGCTCGGATGTGCCGACTTTTTATAACCATCTGCGGATGGACTTCGATCTGTCGTTATGGGACAATGAACATTTGGGCTATGTTTTTAATATTATCGACGGTCATAAAAACTCTTATAGTCTAACTTACATTTTTAATCTTGATGGGTCACCCGCGCTTAATTTTAATATCGACAGCAAAAGCAACAAGATCAAGATCCCGCTTCGGTTGTCGCAATTGAATAAACGGACATGGATAAATGTTAAAGTGGATATCAACCTAAAAGCCAATACCGTTGGTTTCTATGTAAACGGGCAGTGGTACAGGGCCGCTGATTTTGGCTTTGATAATAAAATAATACCGATCATCACTTTTGGGAAAAACCCGCATTACTCGGATGTGCCCAAAATGGCCATTAAGAATTTAACTGTTAGCGATGATAGTAAAACTTATACTTTCCCCCTCAATGAGTGGTCAGGCAGTGACGTGCATGATAGTTCCGGCGAAATTCGCGGGCATGTTGATAATCCGGTTTGGCTCATTAACGGCTCTTATTTTTGGGAAAAAAGAGCGGCTTTTAGCTTTCGCGAAGTAGCGGGTGCCAATTTTAACCCGAAGGATCAATCCTTACTTATTTTTAAAAGCGATTCGCTGATCCGTTATGATATGAAAAACGGTAGCATATCAGTTCAGGCTTTTCAAAATAAAGTGCCTGTACCTTTATTCCTGGGTAAAAGTATTATCAATACACGTGAGAATAAGCTGTACGCTTACGAAGTGCTTCGGGCTCCTAAACCTGGCCCTTGCATAGCATCTCTTGATCTGGTCGCGCTGAAATGGGACGTAGTGGGTAATGCTAATATCAAAGAGCAAAGACACCACCACAATATTTTTTATGATAAAGATCAAAACGATCTTTATCTGTTTGGCGGTTATGGTTCATTTGCCTATCATAACGACTTTTTTAGACTTAATAAGCAAACCGATAGCTGGGATAAGATAGTATTCACCGGCGACAGGATCACCCCGCGCTTTTTTTCGGCTAGCAGCCAGGCCAATGAAAACAATGAGGTGTACATATTCGGAGGTTATGGTAACCAGTCGGGTAACCAGATAGTGGGCGGCAGGCATTTTTATGATCTGTACCGGGTCAATCTTACTAATCATACCATCAGAAAATGCTGGGAAATAAAACCCAACGAAGAGGATTTTGTACCCACCAATAACCTCATCATTTCTAAAGACGGCCGATACTTTTATGCTTTGTGTTATCCGCACGAACATCCAAAAACTCAGCTTCGCTTATATAAATTCTCTATCAAAGACGGTTCGTACCAGGTAGTAAGCGGAACCATCCCGGTTACGTCTGAACGGATCGAGAGTGATATCAACCTGTTTTTTAACTCCCTGCAAGATGAATTCTTTTGCGCCATACAGGAGTTTACAGATCCAAACCGATCAACCATACGCATCCTGGCGCTGGAATTTCCGCCTGTGAGCCGGCAGGATTATGAACGGTCTCAAAAAGCCATTGCACCAGCCAGCCCGGTTTTTAAGTATGTTCTATTTGGCGGAGCGGCTATCCTGATAATCGGTATAACACTTCTAATCATCAAAAAGCGGTGGGTAAAAGGAGGCTTGCAGGAACCTCTTGAAGAAGAAGATATTAGTATAACCGTTATCAATAAAAAGAACGATGAGAAGCGCGCCAATGCCATTTACCTGCTGGGTGAGTTTACCGTTTACGATAAGAACAGCCGGGATATTACCTATCTGTTCAGCCCTAAAATAAAGCAGCTGTTCATCCTGCTTCTGCTTAACAGCCGGAATGCTACCGGTGTGGTATCCAAAAAAATATCCACCATTTTATGGCCTGATAAGGACGTAGTAAAAACAAAGAACATTAAAGGTGTTACCATTAACCACTTACGTAACATTATTGCCGATATAACAGGTATCGAACTTACCTTTTTGAACGATACCTATTGCTTTAAGCTTGACGATAACCTTTTTTGCGACTACTTTACCGTAACCAGCGCCCTGGAGCATATAAACGGCCCCGAAAAGACCACTGAAGCCACTATCCTGCAGTACTTTGACCTTATTGCCCGTGGTGGACTGCTGCAACATATCCCCGAAACCTGGCTGGATGATATTAAGCTGGGTTATGAAGAAGCCCTGATGCCCGTAATATTACCCGAGGTAAAAAAAGTATATGAAAGCGGCGATTTCCGCAGGGCGCTGGATATTGCCCGGGTTGTTTTAAATATCGATCCGTTTAGTGATATCGCTTTGAAATACAAGCTCAAGGCACTCCGCCGTATTAAGGGAATCGAGTATGCCCGCAAGGTGTATGACGAGTTTATCGCCGAGTATGAAAAATCCCTGGGGATTAGTTACCAGGTTCCCTTTGATAAGATCTGTTCCAACAAAACGGAGCCGCGATAAATAATTCCAGGTATTGAAAATATCGCACCCCATCAATTTAACATTTCCCGCTCAGAAAACTTTTTAAACCTTGAATTTTAACATTTTTCTGCCCGCAAAGGGGTTAAAAACGCTCAAAAATTGACTCAAAACCATCGATTTTAACACTTTTTAACAAATTTTAACACGGTTTTGAGCAGTTTTTAAAACTTTAAAAAGTATTAATTTATTGATTATCAAATAACTATGTGAAAAACGGTCGATTTTTGGCCTTGTTTTGCCCTTAACAAACCAGCCCGGTTGTCTCCTGGAGAGACAAGCGGGCTGGTATTGATATAAATATACGAAAAATTAAGGGCAATAACAAACCGGCCGGAGGCCGGGTAATAGTGGTCACTCCGCTGGAGCCGAGCGACGGCGGAGGTATTAGTGTATTAATTTTTTCCCCGTCAGCAGATAAGCTTCGGGCGAAAGCGGGCAGAACAATGGTGGATTGTGCGGATGTAGGGCATAGCGAACCTTACCTGAAGCGGGGGATAATGAGCGAACGAAGTGGAGGTAAGGTTTAGCAGCCCAGGTTCTGTCTGGTTTGCAGGGCGAAGGCTATGTGCGGCAAAGAAGCATTTCTGGTGACAAGGCCTTTGGTTACTTTGTAGCTACAAAGTAACTGGCCCTCCCGCGGCCAAGAGCGGGTATGCGATATGCATATCGAAGAAGATCCTTCGCTTCGCTCAGGATGACAAGGCGCGCCCCTAATTAATCCGCCTAATTCCCTATGGTTAATGAAATTTTAGCCGTGTTAATCCATTTATTAACCCATCTTTTAATACCGCCGGGTCTATAATTGTTGCGTCAAATGGGTGTGTAGTGCCAATGTGCAGGTTTAACCAGCCTGCTTAATTATAACACTCATTTGGGCAAATTATTATAAACCATTTTAATCAACTTATTTATGAAGGAAATTTTTACCTATTATGGTGGGTGCCATGGTATCCATTATCCGGCAAAATTTAAAGGGCTGGTACGGCATGGTATCATGGCTCTTTTTCTTTTGCTTGTGTGCTCTGTGGCTATGGCCCAAAGCAACCGTACCGGTACAGTTGTTGACGAAACCGGGCAGGGGCTGCCCGGCGTAAGCGTCAAGATCAAGGGTACAACCATTGGTACGGTTACTAATGTAGAGGGCAAGTTCAGCATCAGCGCCTCAAACGAGCAAACTTTGGTATTTACGTTTGTTGGCTACACCACGCAGGAGATTCCTGTCGGCAGCCAAACCAGTATTAAAGTATCATTGGCATCCAACGCCACCAATGTGAACGAGGTAGTGGTGGTAGGTTACGGTACACAGAAAAAGGCCACCGTTACCGGGTCTATCGCATCGGTTACCAACAAAGAGATCGTGACCACTAAAAACGAGAACGTACTGAACATGCTTACCGGTAAAGTGGCCGGTGTGCGCATTGTACAAAACTCGGCCGAACCCGGATCATTTGATAACGCTTTTGATATTCGGGGCTTTGGTAACCCGCTGGTGGTTATTGACGGGATCCCCCGCGATAACATCACCCGTTTAGATCCCAATGATATTGAAAGCATATCGGTACTGAAGGATGCCTCGGCCGCCATTTATGGTGTGCGCGCGGCAAACGGTGTGGTTATCGTGACCACCAAAAAAGGCAAAAAGGGTACGGTGGATCTGAATTACTCGGGCACTTATGGCTGGCAGATACCGGCGTATATGCCAAAACCGGTGGGCGCTTTGGATTACATGACGCTGGTTAACGAGCAATTGCTGCATAACGTAAACGGCGGACAGGTAAAATATACCGATGCCGATTTTGCCGCTTACCGCAATGGTACCAAAACCAGCACCGACTGGTATGGTAATGTTTTTGCCAACAGTGCCCCTCAACAGCAGCATAACCTCAATGCCAGCGGCGGTACCGACAATAGCAGCTATTTTGTGAGTATGGGTATTACCGATCAGAATGGCTTTTTCAAGAGCGGCGATCTGAACTATAAAAGATATAACCTGCGCTCGAACCTCACCACCAGGATCAATAAAAACCTTACCGTCGATGTAAATCTGAGCGGAACGCTGGAGCAAAAGAACCAACCATACCAGGATGCCTGGTGGATCATCCGCTCGTTTTGGCGGCAGGTGCCCACACAAAGCATTTATGCCAACAATAACCCAAAATACCTGAACAACGGCGAGGTGGACGGATCAAACCCGGTTGCCATGTCTGATGCTGATATTGACGGTTATAAGCAGATCAATAACAAATGGCTGCAATCATCAGTTTCGGCAACCTATAATGTACCGTTTGTACCGGGGCTGAGCGCCAAAGGTTTGTATAACTATGATTATTACATGTCCAGCAATAAGTTATACCAAAAACCCTACAACCAGTATACTTATGATGCCAACTCCAATGTTTATACCCCGATAGCCAATCAAACGCCAGGCTCATTAACCCGGCAATTTTATGAGAAGCCAACCAGTTTAATGCAATTATCATTAAACTATAACCGCGCTATTAAAGGCGGGCACAATATTACAGCTTTAGCCCTTTATGAAGAGAGTGAGCGAAAAGGTGATAATTTTAACGCGCAGCGCCAGTTATCATTACCGGTAGACCAGTTAAAAGCGGGTAATGCCTTAAACCAAACGGCTACTGTAGATGATGATTATCCGTTTGATGTTGTAACCAAATCATTTGTTGGCAGAATAAATTATGATTACAAAGGGAAGTACCTGGCCGAGTTTAGTTTCAGGGACGATGCCAGTTCCCAAAACTCCCCGCTTAAAAGATGGGGCTTTTTTCCGGGCGCATCGGTAGGATGGCGGGTATCACAGGAAGGTTTCTTTAAAAACTCATCGTCGCTATCGTTTGTAGATGATCTCAAGATCCGCCTGTCATACGCTAAACTGGGTGATGATGCCAAGTTAAACGCCTATCAGTATCTGAGTGGGTATAACTATCCCTCAGATGGCGATAATAATCAAACGCCTCCGGGTTCGGTATTTGACGGCACCTTTGTAAACGGCGCGCAAAGCAGGGGCATCCCCAATCCCAATATCTTTTGGTTTGTGGCCCAAACCTATAACGCAGGTATCGATCTGCAGGCCTGGCATGGTTTGCTGGGTTTAACAGTTGATGCTTTCAGGCGCGACAGGAGTGGTTTGCTGGATACCCGTGCCGATAATTTACCAGGTGTGGTAGGCGCTGGCTTACCGCAGGAAAATCTGAACAGCGACCGCGCGCAGGGTTTTGATATTGAGGTAAATCACCGCAATCATATTGGCAGCTTTAACTATTTTGTAAAAGGAACTTTTGGCTATACCCGTACACAATGGATCAGCAAGGTGCATTCAGATTATGGCAATTCCCAGCTTAACTGGCATAATAATAATGATAACCGCTACGCCAATATCTTTTGGGGATATGGCTCAAACGGACAATTCCAAAATTACCAGCAAATCCTGAACAGCCCGCAGTTTGTATCACGTAACGCGGTAGTGGGCGATTATATTTTGCAGGACTGGAACGGCGACGGCGTGATCAATGACCAGGACGTACATCCTATAGCCCAAAACGTAAGTAACAACAACTACAGCGTGCCATCAACCACATTTGGGTTAACGCTGGGCGGTTCATACAAAGGGTTTGATATCAGCACCGTATGGCAGGGAGCTGCAGGCATTAATGTGTCTTACATCGAACAGCTTAACATACCGTTATGGGGCGGGGGCAGTGCGCTGGGCATGTTTCTGGACAGGTATCACCCAACAGATCCCAAGGCAGATCCTTATAACCCGAACACCGTATGGACGCCGGGCACTTTTGCTCTTACCGGTACCACAGCCGATGTGAACTCGCTATCCAATATCCACAGCGCGGCGTATATCAGGCTTAAATCTGCCGAGATAGGTTACAGCATTACCGACGCGGTTGCTAAAAAGATAGGTATTAAAGGCGCCAGGATATTTGTAAATGGTTATAACGTATTAACCATCACCAGTTTAAAATACCTTGATCCGGAACACCCATCGGCCACTTACGGATATTTATACCCATTAGATAAAATATTTTCAGTTGGTGTAAATGTTAAATTATAATCCATACAGATCATGAAAAAATACACATATATCATATTTGCCATTTTGCTTTGCTGGACATCGGCATGCAAAAAGCTCGATACGCTGCCACCAAGTATCGTTAAAGACGATGACGTTTTTACAAGCAGCGCCGGTATACAAGCCTATATGGCCCGCATGTACGCCGAGCTGCCTATCGAAGATTTCAGGTATTCGCCGACCCGGGGGCTGAATTTCTTCTGGATCATCAGTCCGTTCAGCTGTATCAGCGGCGAGGGTCTGAGCCGCGACCAGAACAGCGCCACACAGGAAACTTTTGGTTACTGGGGCGGGGCCTATACCCTGATCAGGGATGCCAACTATTTTGCAGAAACGCTGCCTAAGTATTCATCGAACTTTACCCCTGCGCAGATCAGTGCCTGGTTAGGCGAAGCCCGCTTTTTGCGCGCCGCTACCTATTTTGCCTTAGTAAAACGCTATGGCGGTGTACCCATTGTTGATAAAGTATTGCAGTATCCGCAACAAAGTATCGATGAATTAAAAATTCCGCGTTCGTCAGAAGAAAAGGTTTATGATTTTATAGCCACCGATCTGGATTATGCCTATGCTAATTTAGGTGAGAGCAGCCAGGTAGGCCGGGCCAACAAATATGTGGCGGCAGGTTTTAAATCGCGCGCCATGTTGTATGCAGGCTCCATCGCCAAATACAATAGTATTAACCTTACCGATGCCAGTGGCAACAGGCTTTGCGGCATCCCGGCTGCTAAAGCAGTTACCTATTTTAAAGCTGCTTATGATGCAGCCGTGTTACTCGACGGTAAATACAGTCTGTATAAAAAAGCATGGGCAGCCGGGGATAAAACGGCGCAGTATCAAAACTATGTAAACCTGTTTTTTGATGCCAGCAGTCCGGAGAATGTTTTTGTACGCCAATATCACTACCCCGAATCGGTACATGGATATGATGCCTATAACGTACCACGCCAGCTGATGGGGGCTAACGGATATTCTTCGGAAATTAATCCTACGCTGAATTTTGTAGAAATGTTTGATGGCATCCCTAAAAATGCCGATGGTACCATTAAAACAACAACCGGTGGTAAGTATGACCTGTATACCAATACCATGGATCTGTTTGCCAATGCCGAACCAAGGCTGCGGGCTACGGTTATTTTACCCGGCGATGTATTTAAAGGTGTGAGCATCGAGATCCGCCGTGGTATTTATACGGGCAGTTCAACGGGAGGTATCAGTCCGCTTTTACCAGCCGGTTCAACAGCGCATTATCCTACCGATCATATGGTGGAATCATCAAACGCGAGCCAAAAACCCTACACCCTGCCAAACGGAACAACCATGAACCCAGCCGGTTTAAGTGGTTATTTTACCGGCGATGGAACCTGCTCGGTATCTGGCTTTTCGATCCGCAAAAACCTGGTGCCAGATAAACCAACATCAGAAGTGCTGGAAAACCGGTCTGACCAAACCTGGATAGAGCTGCGTTACGCCGAGGTATTGTTAAATCGTGCCGAAGCTGCAGTGGAGCTGAATGCTTTAGGTCAGAATGATAAAAGCTATCTGCAGGACGCGTTTACCGCCATTAACCAGATCCGGGAAAGGGCCGGTGCCAACCTGTTGCTGAGCCCAACCGACCTGAGCAATATTAATGTAGTACGTACCGAACGGAAAAAAGAACTGGGCTTTGAAAACAAAACCTGGTGGGACCTACGCCGCTGGAGGGTGATAGATAAAGAACAAAACAGTACCATTTACCGTACGCTGATGCCATTTTACTCTGCTAATGACGGTAAGTACTTTTTTGATGCCCGTTTAGATGAGCGCAATAGCCGCTATACTTTTGATGTGCGCTGGTACTATGAGCAAATTCCGCAGGGCGAAATACAGAAGAGTCAGAATTTAATTCAAAACCCGGGTTATTAATTTAAGAGAGATGAAAACTATATTTTATAGCATAGCATTAAGTGTACTGGTTGCGGCAGGCAGCTCGTGCAAAAAGGTTGATAATTATGCCGCACCCGATGTAACTTTAAAAGGTGTGGTAACTGATGCCGTTACCGGTAAAAGTGTACAAACCGAGCAGGGCTCGGGCACCAGGATCAAACTGATGGAAATAAGCTGGAGCAGCAACCCTACGCCTTTTTATATATCCTCGTTTCAGGATGGAACCTATAATAATACCAAACTGTTCGCCGGTAAAAACGTGATCTCGGCCGAAGGTCCTTTTGTACCGTTAGTGCAGGTGGATAATAACGGCAAAACTATTGTAGATAAAAGCCAGACAGTTGATGTGAAGGACGTAACTACAGTAAACTTTTCGGTAGAACCATTTTTAAGGATTGATTGGGTTGGCGACCCGGTTGTTAACGCCGATGGCACCATAACCATCAGCTTTAAAATTACCCGCGGCACCACTGATCCAAACTTTCAGCAGGATATAAGTGATATAGCGGTATTTGTTAATTCAAACAAATACGTGGGCAACAATAACTATGATAATCGTTATACCCCAAAGCTCAGCAGCTCAGATGCCAGTACTTCGGTAGGGAAAACTTTAAGTGTTACTACTATTGGTGGTCCGCTACCGGGAAAACGCGAATACTTTATACGGGTAGGCGCAAGGATCTCATACGGGTTAAATTATTATAATTATACCGATGTTAAAACGGTTACTGTTCCTTAAATTAAACACATAATATAGGGAGACACATGTAATGTGTCTCTACAAAAAATGGCGTAGAGACGCATCACATGCGTCTCCTCCCTATATTACAAATGCAAATAATATACCAATGAAAAACATTCTACTTTCCTGTTGCCTGATGGCATTATCATTCACGGGCTATGCACAAAAACTGTCGGAGAAAACGGCTTTCCAGACGAGCAGTCCCTGGATCCCCGAGATCGATGTACGGTCGGATATTGCCATTGTTTATGGTGCTAATGACCGTCCAGGTTTAACCTTTGAGCAGCGCGTGCAATCATGGCGCGACCATGGCTACCAGGTAAATTTTATGACCGGCATAGCCTGGGGCGACTATAAAGATTATTTTTTAGGAAAGTGGGATGGAAAAAATCACCTCGGCGTAGGCCAGGTAACCATGAAAGGCGATACCATCTTCCATGGAAGGGACATGCCTTATGTAGTGCCCGACGCCTCATTCATTGAGTATATGAAAACCGCGGTGGTAAAAAAAGTGATCAACGCGGGTATCACCAATATCTTTTTAGAGGAGCCCGAGTTTTGGGCACGTGCGGGTTATAGCACGGGTTTTAAAGAACAATGGCAAAAATATTATGGCTTCCCCTGGAAACCGCAGGATGCTTCGGCCGAGAATACTTACCTGTCGAGCAAGTTGAAATACCACCTGTATTTTGAAACCATCAAAGAGGTATCCAACTATGCCAAGGCCTATGGTAAAAGCAAAGGGTTAAATATTAAAGTATTTATCGCTACCCACTCGCTGGTGAATTATTCATCATGGCAAATTGTAAGTCCGGAGGCCAGCCTGGCTTCGCTGCCGGGTATCGATGGTTATATCGCACAGGTATGGACAGGCACTGCCCGTGAACCAACTTTTTTTAATGGCCTGCGTAAAGAACGGGTGTTCGAGAACGCTTTCCTGGAATACGGTTCGGTGGTTTCCATGACCGCGCCAACCGGTCGCAAGGTATTTTTTCTGACAGACCCCATTGAAGACTGGCCTCGCGACTGGAGTGATTACAAACGCAATTATCAGGCTACCTTCACCGCCAAACTATTATACCCCATGGTAGCCGATTACGAGGTGATGCCATGGCCCGAGCGTATCTACACCCATCCGTACAAAGTTGCTGGTACCGACCAAAAGACATTGATCCCGCAGTTTTATTCTACCCAGATGCAGATCATGGTGAACGCTTTAAACAGTATGCCGGCATCTACCAACAAAGTATCGGGTGTAAATGGTATTGGTGTGCTGATGAGTAATACGTTAATGTTCCAGCGTTTCCCAACGCATAATGGTTTTGAAGATCCGCAGTTCTCTAACTTTTACGGGCAAACCCTGCCCTTATTAAAACGGGGCGTACCGGTACAAACCGTGCACATGGAAAACCTGGAATATCCGGCATCGCTAAAAGAGATCAAAGTGTTGGTGATGAGTTATTCCAACATGAAGCCGGTGTCGCCAGCGGTGCATACTTACCTGGCTAACTGGGTGAAGCAAGGTGGGGTTTTGATTTATTGCGGCAGAGATGATGATCCATACCAAACAGTAATGGAATGGTGGGATACCAAAGGGAACAAATTTACCGCTCCATCGCAGCATCTGTTTAAACTGTTGGGTGTTAATCCGACAAAGGATGAGCAAAAGTTTAAAGTAGGCAAAGGCGCGGTTTATGTGTTGAGGCAAAATCCTAAAGAGTACGTGCTGGAAGCCGGAAAAGATGATAACTACATCAGTACCGTAAAACAAGCCTATGAGCAAAAAGCCAAAGCCGGGGAGCTGACATTTAAGAACAGCCTGTACCTGGAACGTGGTCCGTATGATGTAGTATCGGTAATGGATGAAAATGCCGACGGCAAACCCTACACCATCAAAGGCCCGGTGATCGATCTGTTCGATCCGCAATTGCCGGTACTGGCTGAGAAGGTGGTGAACCCCGGCGAGCAGTCCTTATTATATGTGGTTGATCGTGTGCCTGATAAAAAATTGCCGCAGGTACTGGCTTCTGCATCAAGAATTTATAATGAGAACAGGCAGGGCAACATTTATTCGTTTGTAGCTAAAAGTCCGGCCAAAACATTAAACAGTGTACGTGTGCTGTTACCTGCACAACCCAAAGAAACCAAGGTAACCGATAGCACAGGCCAGAATATCAGCGATGTAAAAACATCATGGGATGCATCGTCAAATACCCTTTACCTTGGTTTTGGCAATAGTCCGGATGGTATTAAGGTTGATTTAAAATGGTAAGAAAATAATTAACCAATTATCTATAAACCTCAATTACACACCTATGAAGAAGAACGCCATGATGATCAAAAGCATGCTTATCCTGCTGGTATTTGCGTCTTGCCAAAAGAACAATAATACCTCGGCCGACAAACAACAAAAAGACAGCGTACAAAAAGTAGCTGCCGCCCCTCCATCGGATGCGCCGAGGGCCGCCCTGCGCAGTATTATCGAAAACGTAACTACAGCCGATGGTAAAATTTACGGCGCCAAGGATAATACAGGCAAAACCATGGATTGCCTCAAGATCATTGCCAACCCATCGGGTGGGTATATCGGTGTTTATCATACCATGATCAACGGTACATTCAAAACCAATGTGGCCTCATCAACCGATCTGCTGCACTGGACCTGGATCCGCGAACTTGCCGGTAGTAACACTGGCGGAGCGTCGCAGCCTGCCATTGCCGCTACCTCAACCGGTGGTTTTGTAATGGTATGGGAGCAGGAACCCAACAATCACTTAAAATTCAGCTATTTTAACAGCTGGGCCGACCTGCAGAACGGCGCTGTAGCCAAGTCATTTGAAGCGCCGCATACTTTATCAACCTGTGCAGAGGGTACACCTAATATTTACTCGGCCAGCAGTACTTCTGTTGATGTGGGTTTTCATTACTGGTCCAATTGCGATGTTGACCGCCAGGCACGTGGTACCACCACCTGGACATCGTGGAGCGCCAGTGCCCAACCACAAATTGATAATGCCATTTTGTACTGGGGTGTGCATGGTAATATCGGTGACCGCGACGGCTACCTGAAATTTCAGAACTTTAACTTTGGTTTGATCGAAGGACAAGGCACTAAAGGTGATTTTGGTACCTGGCGCTGTTACCTGTATGATTACCAAACCGGCAATGCCGATCAGCTGAACATCCATACGGATGGTGGCAGTCAGGCATTTGCCAATCCAACCATTACGGCCTTAACTGTTGGTGGGCAAGCCGCGTTGGTTATTACCCAGTTTATCCCGTCGGAGCTGTCTGCAAGCGGCGAAGCCGGGGAATTGATCTATTACAAGAAATTGTAAGCCGCTGATTTTTAATAGTTATGATATCATTTTTACACAGCGCCCAACTTAGCGGGCGTTGTGTATTCATATTTTACCCGCATAAATACATAGTATATTGTTACATATAATCCGCCCGGCTCTATCAAAAAATATCATCGTACAACTATAAAATATTGAATTCTGCCCGTATATTGCATGGCCCGATTAATCGATTTAGCGATGTTGATATAAGCCCATCTAAAAATTAATAATGAAAAAATTATTCTTATTGGCGTTTGCCTTTTTTCCAGTAGCAGCTATTGCGCAGCAAACTACCCCGCCTGTTACTCCTGTTGATTATATAAACCCTTTAATGGGGACCTCATCAAACCCGGCGCTTTCCAATGGGAATACCTACCCAGCAGTAGCGTTGCCTTGGGGTATGAATTTCTGGACCCCGCAAACCGGTAAAATGGGCGACGGCTGGCAGTATACCTATGATGCTACCAAAATACGGGGCTTTAAACAAACACACCAACCATCGCCATGGATGAACGATTATGGTATGTTTTCCATATTCCCGGAAACCGGCAAACTTAAACTAAGCGATATGCAGCGTGGCAGCTGGTTCTCGCACAAAGCCGAGATCACCAAGCCTTATTATTATAGCGTATACCTGGCCGACTATGATGTAACTACCGAACTTACACCCACAGAACGCGCGGCTAATTTCCGGTTCACTTTTCCAAAAAGCGACAGTTCGCATATCGTGATCGACGCTTTTGATAAAGGATCGTACGTGAAAATTATCCCCGGCGAACAAAAGATCATCGGTTACAGCACTAAAAACAGTGGTGCCGTGCCGGCGAATTTTAAAAACTACTTTGTTATTTATATAGATAAGCCTTTTGAAGGGGCATCAACCTGGCACGATAACCAAAAAGATGGCTCGTTGGAATACACCGGCGATCATGCCGGCGCGGTGATCAGCTTTAAAACAAAAAAAAGCGAACAGGTACACCTTCGCGTGGCATCATCTTATATCAGCACAGAACAGGCCGAACTTAACCTGAAGCGCGAAATAGGTACCGACAGCTTTGATATTACCTGCCAAAAAGGGAAAGATGTATGGAACAAAACCCTCAGCCGCTTAACGCCTGAAGGTGGCACTATCGACCAAACCCGTACTTTTTACTCCAGTCTTTATCGCATGCTTTTCTTTCCTAACCGGATGTATGAGGTTGACGCTAAAGGGCAAACAATTCATTACAGTCCTATCAATGGCAAAGTATTGCCGGGGTACTATTTCGCGGGTACCGGTTTCTGGGATACTTTCCGAGCACTTTATCCATTCCTCAACCTGGTTTATCCGTCGATGAATAAAGAAATGCAGGAAGGTTTGGTCAATTCCTACAAAGAAGGCGGCTGGCTGCCCGAGTGGTCGAGCCCGGGTTATGCCGATTGTATGATCGGTAACAACTCCGCATCGGTAGTAGCCGAAGCCTATTTAAAAGGTTTGCGCGGATATGATATCAATTCCCTGTACGAGGCATTAAAACATGGCGCCAATAATGAAGGCCCGAATGCTACCGGTCGTAGGGGAGTGGAGTATTACAACACCCTGGGTTATGTGCCTTATGATGTAAAGATCAATGAAAACGCTGCCCGTACACTGGAATATGCTTATGATGATTTTGCTATATACAAGCTGGGTAAAGCCCTGGGCAAACCCGCATCGGAAACCGATATTTACAAAAAACGCAGCCAAAACTATCGCAACCTGTTTGATCCATCCACCAAACTAATGCGCGGTAAAAATAAGGATGGTTCGTTCGAAACCCCTTTTAATCCTTTTAAATGGGGCGATGCCTTTACCGAAGGTAACAGCTGGCATTATACCTGGGGCGTGTTTCATGATATACAAGGGCTGATCAACCTGGTTGGTGGTAAACAACAATTTGTGGCCAAACTGGATTCTGTATTTACGCTGCCTCCTGTTTTTGATGATAGTTATTACGGTACCGTGATCCACGAGATCCGTGAAATGCAGATCGCCAATATGGGCCAGTATGCACATGGTAACCAGCCTATACAGCATATGATATACTTATATAACTATGCGGGCGAGCCCTGGAAAACCCAATACTGGGCACGTGAAACTATGAACAAATTGTACAAAGCTACGCCCGATGGTTATTGCGGCGATGAGGATAACGGACAAACATCGGCCTGGTATGTGTTTTCGGCTATGGGTTTTTACCCGGTAACCCCTGCCAGTGATCAGTATGTTTTAGGCGCACCATTGTTTAAAAAACTTACCGTAAAGCTGGAGAATGGCAAAACCATCACCATCAACGCCCCAAAAAACAATGCTGATAATAAATACGTGAACAGCTTAATCGTAAACGGCAAACCTTATGATTTAAACTGGCTAAGCCATAAAGCTCTGTTAGGCGGAGCCGAGCTGAACTTTGATATGTCGGCCACACCAAATAAACAACGAGGTATTAAAGCCGAAGATGTACCTTACTCTATGTCGAACGAGAAGTAGGGGAGGGGGTATAAGTAATAATCCAACGCGTCATTGCGAGGTACGAAGCAATCCCCGATTAGCAGAGCCACTCTGTATAGTATAGAGATTGCTTCGTACCTCGCAATGACGTGTGTTTTTTTATATATCAGAAGATTACCAACTGCCCACCGCAAACCGCCCACTCAATCACCACTATTCTTTTGATAAGCCAGCCACACATAAAACGGTATGCCGCCCATCAGCAATAAAAAACCATAATAAACGGCTTCTTTACCCGTGCCGGCGATGGTCCAAAGTGCGTAGCCAAAGGCTAAAATGGCCAGTATTATGGCACCTGTTAAGCCATCAACCTGTTTTTGCTTTACCCGGATAATTAAATATGAGGCTGCCGAAAGCAGGTAAGGGATCAGGATAGATAATAAAGACAACAGCAATAAAAAACGAAATTGCTCTACCAGTCCTTTGGTATAATTCATGCTCATAAAAAGTGATACCATTACACTGCTCACCAAAATGCCTACATAAGGCACTCCCTTTTTATTCTTACGGGCAAAAGCGGCGGGGAATAGTTTGTCGCTGGCAATGGCAAAGGGCATCTGGCCCTGTAATAATGTCCAGCCGTTCAATGAGCCAAAGGCGGCAATGGCTATACCGGCGCTCACCCAGTAACGGGCATTGCTGCCATATATCACTACTGCGGCATCGGCAAAGGGGGTAACCGAATGTTTTAAAGCTTCTGCGGGGATAATACCGATCACACTAAAACTGCTCAGCACATAAACCAATGTGGCGATCATTAAGCCCAGCAAAGTAGCCCGGGGAATGGTTTTCTCAGGGTTGGCCACGCTGCCGGCGGGTACTGTAGCGCTTTCAATACCAATAAAGGCAAACATGGTCATGGTGGCTGTAGCTGTTAAAGCCCCGTAAACAGAAGTGCCACTGCCGTTAAATGGCGAAAAATTTTTGCCCTGTATAAAAAATAAGCCGCCAATAGCCACCAGTATCAACGGTGTTACTTTTAATATAGTAGTCACCAGCTGAACCTTGCCGCCGGTTACCACGCCGCGGGTATTAATATACGTAAGCAGCCATATAGTACATAAACCGGTAGCTACGGCAGTAATGGCACTGGAAGCAAGCACCGGGAAAAAAGTACTCAGCGCGCTTACAAAGGATATGGTGATCGCCGCGTTGGCGCAAGCTACAGCCAGGTAATATCCCCAGGCCACCAGAAAACCGGCAAAATCGCCCAGTCCGTTGCGGGTATAAGCATATGGGCCACCCGTAGCATGCGGTAATAGCTTACTTAGGTTACTGAAAACTTTGGCCAAAAAGTAAGAACCCACCGCCGAAAATACCCAGCCCAATAAACCGATACTACCGTATGAGGCCATAGCGGCGGGCATTAAAAATACGCCCGCGCCAATCATATTGCCAACCACCAGGGAGGTGCTGGTCCATAAACCCAATTTATTTTTTTCGGAGGATGATGCAGGCATAGTTGTCAATAATTTTTTGCGAAGATAAGATAGCATATTTATGGGATACCGGAAATCGCTTTTTAAAATCCTTCAGTCAATAGGCTTCTTTTATTTTTTTAAAAAGATATGCATGTTTATAAAAATAAGATTAAATTAAACATTTCAAGCCTAATATCCTTTTAACAGGATACATCTATTATACATCAACCTTTGCCGTACATGAAAAACCGTTTTGTTTTATTCATAGTAGCTATTGCCGCGTTTTTTATCATCAGTTTTACCATTACAGGAAATAAGGACACATTACCCATCGCCGATAAAAACAATGGGGGCTTGTTTTTACCCGGCCATTTTAAGGCGGTAGTGGTGGTGGATAGCCTGGCCGGGCGTGCCCGTCATTTGGCGGTTAATGACAATGGCGATGTATATGTAAAACTCCGTTTTCCTGACTCCATTGGGGGCAACGTAGCCATGCGGGATACCAACTATGATGGTAAGGCCGATATCATCAAAAAATTCGCGGATTA
Source organism: Mucilaginibacter sp. RCC_168 (assembly GCF_041355315.1). Lineage (NCBI taxonomy): Bacteria > Pseudomonadati > Bacteroidota > Sphingobacteriia > Sphingobacteriales > Sphingobacteriaceae > Mucilaginibacter > Mucilaginibacter sp. RCC_168. Next base: position 28,783 of record NZ_JBFUPN010000033.1, on the reverse strand, counting down.
TGAAGATAAGGGGAGTTATGGCACAGCGATGCGTGTACATAAAGGATATCTTTATTTCAGTTCGGAGATCAATGTATACCGGATGAAGCTCGACCCTAATACATTGGTGCCCAATGGAAAGCCGGAATTGATCGTACATGATATACACCCGCCGCAGGAGCATGACGCCAAACCACTTGCTTTTGATAACAAAGGACATATGTATGTTGCTTTTGGCGCACCATCCAATGCCTGCCAGGAGCAAAATCGCGTGCCCGGCTCCATGGGTATTAAAGGCTGCCCGCTGCTGAAAGAGTACGGCGGTATTTGGCGCTTTGATGAAGACAAACCCAATCAGTTACAGGCCGAAGGCACGCGCTATGCTACCGGACTGCGCAGTGTAGTGGCTATGGACTGGAATACGGCTGATAACTGTTTATATGTAGTAGCGCATGGTCGCGATGATCTCCGTTTGCAGTTTCCTAAATTGTTTACTCCCTGGCAAAGCGCGGTACTGCCTGCCGAAGAGTTTTTGAAAATTAAGGAAGGCACAGATGTGGGTTGGCCATATTATTATTACGATCCTATTAAAAAGAAGAAACTCTTAAACCCCGAATATGGCGGCGATGGCAAAAAAGCGGGTGATGGCGCCAAATATGCCCAGCCTATTATGGCTTTCGCGGCGCACTGGGCGCCAAACGATCTGTTGTTTTATACAGGTAACCAGTTCCCTGCAAGGTATAAAAACGGGGCATTCATCGCTTTTCATGGCTCAACCAACAGATCACCCTATCCACAGGCGGGTTTCTTTATTGGCTTTGTGCCTTTTAAAGGGGGAAAGCCGGCTGGTTCATGGGAGATTTTTGCCGATGGATTTGCCGGGCGTACGACCATAGCAAGCGTAAGTGATGCCGTTTATCGGCCTATGGGTATCTCACAGGGGCCCGATGGCTCTTTATATATCAGCGATACCGAGAAGGGTAGGGTATGGCGTATATTTTACCAGGGCGACAAAACCAAATTCACAACGGCTCAACTGGCAAAAATGGAATTGCGGAAAAAACTACCGAGCTTTAAAACCCCCGACGTAACGCGTAATAACCTGATGAGCGGGATGTTAACCGGCGGGGCCAAGCTGTACGCTACTTATTGCACCAATTGCCATCAGAAAAACGGTAAAGGGGATGGCAATCTTTTTCCGCCACTGAGCGGATCGGAATGGGTTACCGGGGGCAAATACATGGAAAAGGAAACGGCTATCCGGGTGCTGCTTAATGGGCTTGAAGGTCCTGTGAAGGTTAAAAATGTACCTTATAATAGTGTGATGCCCAAACATGATTTTCTGACCGATGATCAGATAGCCCAGGTGCTGACCTATATCCGCAACAATTTTGGAAACACCAGCAGTTTGGTCACCGCGTTAGAAGTAAAAAAAGTACGTGCAAGTTTAAAAGTAAAATGATTGCTTCAAATACGATGGGTTTAGTTGTTAACCTTTACTTTTAATGCCAGTACTTCGTTTTTGGGCTTTATAAAAACATCAACACTTAAACCACATTCGCGTAATAAGCGGGTATGATTGTATGATACCTGTTTATATAATTGCGGATCAAGATTCAGCAGTGCCTCGTTGTTTAAGATACTGGTATATATAAGCAGCTTTGACAATTTGTTCCCCGACTCGTCCGACACCTGGTTCAGGCAATTCAAATAGCCATTAATTGTTGAATAATCGTTATTAGCAATAGTGTTTTTAATTTTAAGCCCATAAAACAATGATTTCATGAAGGGCGTAAATAGATATTCTTCCCGTTTATAGGAAACCGAAATCTCATTGTTATTTTCCAGTAGGGTGGTTTGGTCCTCCAATAAATAATAAGCATCGGATTCAGCGATCTTTAAAAAGAAATTATAAGAGAACGATGCTTCGCCGCTGGTTTTGTCAATGGTATATAGGGTATTAACAAACCTTAATGTTTTATAAGGCTTACGGCAAATAAAAGTGGAGTAAGCAGCTAACAAGAAAATAAGATCATTCGCCTTTCTGTTATGTATAGTTTCGATTTGTTTGGGCGGATTGAAATAGAAACGGGTGATCTCGGCGAAAAAGTCTTTCCTGATCATGCCATATTTCAGGTACTGATAAATAGCATTAAGGCAATGCAGCGGGTTGATAGCGAATTGATGAAAATCATGCTGCGGGAAACTCTTTAATTTCGCCAGGTGATCTTCCAGTTGCTTCAAATCCAGCTGAAGTATGGCTATGGTAGCCAAAGCCGTGTAAGTAAGTACCTTTTTATGATCAGAAAGCTCAAATTTTAATAAGGTTAGCAGCGCTTTTTTATAATCGGTATTAATCAGCTCCAGTCCAAAAAAGTAGTAAAAAAGCCCATCGCTGCAATCCTGCTTAAAATAATTGGCTGTAGCTTCAGCGTTGGTGGACCCAAAGCAGACTCGCTGGAGCAAATCGCCTAAAAAAATGATCAGTTCCGATTTTTCTTTTGGGTTAAGGTTGGTTTGCGCCAAAAGCTCAAAGCTTTCCTGTTGCCCGTTTTTAACAGCATGTATCACACACCATTTAATAACAGGCAGCTTATGCTCACTATCATTAAACGCGTTATTGATCAGTTTGATCAGTTGCAGGTCGAACCGCTGATTGTTGTCTAAAAGCAGCTTGCGGGCTATGGTAAATTCCAGGAAATTATTGTTCCCGAACTGAACCATGGTTTTAAACTGAAAATCGCTGCTGGAGTTTATTTCCCGTAAAAAACCAATACTTAATAATTCGTTATAAGCATGGTTGTATTGTTTAAGCAAATCGTTGCATTTAAACTTATCCAGTTCATATACTCCAGCCTGAAAATCCATCTCATCAACCAGTGCTTTTAACAGCAGGATCTTTTCTGTGGCGTAATGGCCCAGATAAACCTTGTTGAGTATAAATATGGAAATGAGCTCATAAATACAAATGTGGTCAATATTGTTGAGCGAAAAGTTGTTCTTATTCTGTTTATAGTAGAATTGAAAATATAGGGGATGGTTGAAGCTATTAGCTACATCAATGGCAATCAGGTTCTGAACATCAGGGTTTATTTTGCGGCTCAGTTCTTTGATCTCCTGGATATTGAACAAAGGCACATTAGTGGTAAGGTCATGATCCGTTATAAAACCGGTGAACCAGTTTTTAAGACCAAATTCCATGTTGTGTTTGTTATTGATCCAATTGGCCGACCGCATGGTTAAAACCAGCTTAAACCATTCGTGCGATTGATAGAAGGAGAAAATATCCATCAGTTGGGTCAGCACCAGTTCAAACTGATCGTTCTTGAACATGTGTTCATCAAAGCCATCAATAATCAGGTAAAATTTGCCGTCGTTGCGTTTATTGATATCAAACAGCGCCTCAATATCTTCTTCATGTGAGTAGCCTAATAGAGCCAGCAGCCAGTCGTTCAGATCCCGTCCGCTTAAAAAAACGTTCATTAAGGCACTGCTGCTAAAAAACAGGATGATATCGTTACTGTCTGATTCTAATTTTTCATCTATCCAATGGCAAAGACCGATAGTTTTTCCATAGCCAGAGGGTGCAGCAAATACGGTTGCAGTGTAATCGCCCCTTAAAAATTCATCAAAATGATCATCGATAAATTTGCGGCGAATAGTTTGGCCGAAAGGGATACCTGAGCGGTTTTTTAAAGCCTGAAGCGTAAAGTGAGTGATCTTAGCGGCATTTTGGCTGAGGGTTTTCCAGTCAACATGTTCATTTAACGATTTTTCAGAAGGCACGCTTTCACGTTCGCAAAAATCATCCCAGCCCTCGTAGTCACAAAACTTTGCTAAAACATCAATAGTGAACAATGATGGTTTGAATTTGCTGTATGCAAAACCATATACCCTTTTCAATGTGGTTTCGCTTACGGTTAATTTTGTTTTTGAATATATTTGAAATGCAAGCGCCTTGCAATCTCCCGGAGTAATGCTTCTGATATTAGCGTTAGCAAGTACTCGGGATTTCAACGTTTCAAATTGAATTGGTGAAAAGGATATCATAGGCTCAAGCAATTAGGTTATCAGGTTTGTATTTTATATTACGCAATTAATCTGAATAGGTTGCTGTTATTTAAACAATTAATGTTCTTTCTATTATTATACGGGGGTAATATCAAATAATGTTGCAGTCATATTTTACCCAAATCATGGGTTTTTGACGTATTTGGCTGTGTTTACGAGAAATGTAGAGCTGTAGGTTTTAAAATGGTATTTAATGAACAAAATGAACAGTCCGTTGTCCTGTGAACAGTATTTTGATTGGTCTGGATAAGTGAATAAGATGTATTAATAATTATCCTCGGGGGCTATGTAGTTTTGAAAGGTGTAACTATTTGCACCTATCTTAACTTCATTTGCATGAGAACCTTTACCTTTTATAGCAGGTACATAATAGTGTTATGCCTGTTATTGTTCGCTACAAGTCAAATATTCGGACAACGCCATTTTGCAACTACTCAGCAAAGCGGCGCTACTGGTTTACTTTGCTTGGGCTGCGTGGTTAACAATCAAGGCAATGCCATTGATGCGAATCTGCAAACGTATTCCACTTTAAACGTGCCGGTTGGCCTTTTAGCATCAACGTACCAGGAATTAATTTTTCCTGCTACCGTTCCGGCTAATACGCAACTGACCATTAAACTGGGAACGGGCGATAACCTGCTCGATGTAACGCTTCTTGGAGGGGTTACGATTACTCCGTATAACGGAAATGTGGCTGGAACCCCGGTTACCGCGCCTACTTTGGCAAGCGTTGCCAGTAACAACAATCAATTGGAGTTAATTTACGCTCCAACGCAAGCTTATGACAGGGTAAGGGTAACACTCAGCGGCGGTTTGTTAGGGGCATTAAGCAGCATATATCTGTATGACGCATTTTACACCACCCCTGGCCCTCCGATCTGTAATACAACTTATGATGAATTGCACGGCATATCATCAGCGTTACTTGGTCTTGGTTTAAACGTAGGGGGGGTAGTAAATCCTCAAAACGCTATCGACGGTAATCCAAATACAGCATCCACCCTTAACGCGGGTGTTGGCGCGTTAGGTGCATTTGCACAACAAACACTCATTTTCCAATCGGCCTCTACACTTGGCGATTCTGTACGGCTTACCTTAACTTTACCAAAAGCCTTGCTTGATGTTGGCCTTCTTTCCGGCACAACCGTATCAACTTTTAACGGTAATACAGATAATAATGATACACAGGTTATAAATGGACCATTATTGCGTTTACGTTTGCTTGACTTGTCAAATAACAGGCAACGGCTAACGATTACCTTCGTACCAACCAAGGTATTCGATCGTGTTCAGCTCAGGCTTGGCGGGATAGCCAGCGTGTTATCAACTCTTGATCTGAATGAGGCCGAGATACTAATACCACAACCAATCATAAAAGTGAATAATGTAGCGGTAACTACGGCTCAGCTATGTGCCGGCAGTACCGTTACGCTAAATGCTACTGCCAACCTGGCGGGTACAACCTTTAACTGGTACACCCAGCCAACAGGCGGTATTGCTGCATTTACTGGTGCAACTTTTACTACACCAGCCTTAACTAACAATATTACTTATTATGTATCGGCAACCCGCCCAGGTTGCGCTACGGCATCTACCCGGGCTCCGGTAACTATTAATGTTAACCAAATTCCGGCAGCGCCTGTTGTTGCCAATGCTAATGTTGCCGTATGCCCTAATTCAACTGCGGTATTTGCGGCCACACCGGTTACCGGTGTTACTATCAATTGGTATGCAGCTGCAACCGGTGGCACGCCGTTGTTTACAGGAAATACTTTTACCAGCCCTGCTTTATCTGCTACTACAAGCTATTATGCCGAAGCAGTAAGCGGAGGTACCTGCGTAAGTACTACACGTACCAAGGTAACCGCTACTATAAGCCCGCTGCCTGCAGCGCCAACATTGACAACACCAAACGTAACAATTTGCGATGGTGATGTAGCCGTACTGGCTATTGCTTCGCCTGTTGCCGGACAAACTTACAACTGGTATGCTGCCGCAACCGGTGGCACGCCATTGTTTACCGGAACTAATTTTACAAGCCCTGCTTTAAGCGCCAACACTATTTATTATGTTGAAGCGGTTAACGCTGCGGGTTGTGCAAGCGGTACACGTGCTGCTGCCAATGTAACTGTAACGCCTAAACCGGCAGCTCCGACGCTGGCGGTAAATAATGCGACTATTGTGGCAGGCCAAACAGCCACTATCAACGTAAGTAACGCGCAAACAGGTATTACCTATAAATGGTACTCCTCGGCTGCGGCTGCTACACCAATATTTACAGGCAATCCATTTATAACACCGGCACTTTTCAGCACTACTACATATTATGTAGCTGCTGCTAATGCTGCAGGTTGCGAATCGGCTACACGTACACCGATAACCATTACAGTAGCCATCAATAATAATTCGCCTTGTACATTTGCTAATCAGCAAAGCTCGGCCATTAATGGTTTGTGTTTATTATGTTCTATCAATAACGACGTCCTTGCAGCTGACGCCGACACAACTACGGCATCAACTATAACCGTACCTGTTGGACTTTTAGGCGGATCAGCTTCACAAACATTGATATTCCCGAACCCTGGTTTTGCGGGTGATACTATTAAGCTTGCTTTACAAACACCAGGCGGTTTAGCCGATGTAAGTGTGCTTGGCGGAGTGACCGTTGCTGTTTATAATGGAGCTACATTGGTAGGCAGCTATCCGCTTAATAATTCATTGCTGACTTTAAGGTTACTAAGCGGAACCGGTAAGTATGCTGCATTTATACCCGCTGTTGGGAATTATGACCGCATCGTGGTAACTCTTAATTCAGGTGTTGCTACCTTGCTTACTTCATTGCAGATCTATTACGCGGTACAGCAATATCCTACACCTAAATTTAATCCGGCCGCCCCTGAAATTTGCAAAGGCAGCCCGGCTACATTGACCATTACATCACCAACGCCAGCTAACGGAACCTTTGCCTGGTTCACTACGCCAACCGGTGGTACTGCTGTTCATACCGGAACGTCTTATACCACCCCTGCCTTAACAGCTAATACTACTTATTATGTGGAGTATAGCCGTAACGGAAGTTGTGTAAGCCCAACACGTGCACCAGTACAGGTAATAGTTGACGATACACCGGTGAAACCAGTGGTAACGCCATCAAGCGCTACCATACTGGCCGGACAAACAGCTACTTTCAAAGCGACTGTTGTAAACGGAGCCACTATAAAATGGTACACCACTGCAACCGGCGGTACACCAGTATTTACAGGCAGTACTTTCACTACTCCGGTATTGAATGCCAATACTACTTACTACGCCGAAGCTTCATTAGGCAGCTGCGTATCACCAGACAGAACTGCTGTACCTGTAACCGTTACCCCGATAGTAATACCGGATGTATCTGTTAATCCGCCAACACAATCAGTTAACATAGGAACAACCGGTACCATAACCGCAAGTTCAACCACTCCCGGAACCGTATTTAACTGGTACACTACACCAACCGGTGGTACCCCGATATTTACAGGGCCAACTTTTGTAACTCCACCGGTATTTGCCAATACTACTTATTATGCCGAAGCTGTAGTAACAGCAACCGGTGCAAAATCTGCCACCCGTGCACCTGCAGTAGTTAACATTATTCCTGTTGGTACTGATCCGGTAGCCTGTGCCGCCGCAACAGCACAAACCAATTCTGTTAATGGTTTATGTTTATTATGCGGTATTACCAACGCTGGCGGAGCAATTGATAACGATCGTAATACATTCTCACAAATACACGTACCTATAGGTTTATTAGGTGCTTCGGGACAACAAACATTACAATTTGCTCATGCAGGTATTGTTGGAGATAGTGTTATTGTTGAATTAGGTATCCCCGGTTCACTGGCCGACGTAGGTGTGTTATCACAAATTCAGATAGGCACTTATAATGGGGCTACTTTCAATAACGATTTCTTTACCGTAAACGGATCTTTATTAAATGTTACTTTATTGAATGGTACAAGCCGTTTCAGAGTAGCCTTTAAAGCAGGCGCGGCATTTGACCGTGTCGAAGTTCAATTTAACTCAGGCGTTGCCGGCTTACTGAATACTGTAAATGTTTATGACGCTTACCAATCAGTGGCTGTGCCGATTATCAACACAGCTAACGTAAGCACCTGTCAAGGAACAACTGCCACGCTGACGGCCAACAACGTACCGGCCAACGTAACTATAAAATGGTATACTGCCGCTACAGGCGGTACTGCGGTATTTACAGGTGCAACCTTTGTTACACCAGTACTGAATGCCACTACTACTTATTATGCCGAAGCCAGCCGCACTGTTGATGGTTGCGCTCAAACTAAACGCACACCGGCAACAGTTACCATTGTTCCGGCACCAGCCGCACCGGTGGCTAACGCTACAACGGTAGCCGTATGTTCTGGTCAACCGGCCATATTTACGGTACAAGCTGTTAGTGGTGTTACCTTTACCTGGTACGCTACGGCAACAGGCGGCACTTCATTATTTACCGGAACACAATTTACCAGCCCTGCATTAACTGCAAATACTTCGTATTATGTTCAGGCAAATGCCGGTTCATGCGGAAGCTCTGCCCGTACACAGGTAACGGCTAATGTAATTACAACGCCTACAGTACCAAACGTAGTTACACCGGTACAAATATGTTCCGGCTCCTCAGCTGTATTAGCTGCTTCATCAACCCAGGCTGGTGTTACCTTTAACTGGTATACTACTGCTACCGGTGGCACACCTGTAGCTTCTGGCGCTCAATTTACTACCCCGGCATTAACTGCCAATACATCATATTACGTTGAAGCTGCGTCAACAGGGGGCTGCACCAGCTCAACAAGGGCAAAAGCGGATGTGTCGGTTAATCCGACACCCGTTGCGCCTACTATCACTGCCCCCGGCCAGGTGACATCAGGTCAGACCGTTAATTTATCAGTTACCTCACCTGCAGCGGGTGTTACCTATAAATGGTATGCTTCTGCCACAGGCGGTACACCTATATTTACAGGTACTTCATTTACTACCCCGCCTTTAACTTCAAATACCACTTATTATGTAGAGGCAAGTACTGCTGCTGGTTGTACAAGTGCAACACGTACTTCGGTATCAATTATAGTTAACCCTATATTTTCTACCAATTGCGATTTCGCGTCGACACAAACATTTGATGTGAACGGCGGTCTGCTTTGCGTTGGTTGCGCCGTAAACTTTCCAAACAATTCTGTTGATCAGGATACCACTAACTTTAGTCAGTTAAGTGTTCCGATTGGCCTTGTTGGATCAAACGTATCGCAAAAACTAATCTTCAGCGATGCTGGTGTTGTTGGTGATACCGTAACAGTTAAAATAGCGGTTCCGGCGAGCTTAGCTACCGTGGGTGTATTGAACCAATTACAAATAGCCTCTTATAATGGTGCTACTTATAATAATGACCGTATTACCTTAAGCAGTAACCTGCTGAAGATTACATTGCTGAACGGTAACCAGACCGCTTTAATAAAATTTGCTCCAAAATCGGCATTTGACCGGGTTGAGATCAGGTTTAACGGCGCTTTGGCATCATTATTTAATACACTGAACATCTATTATGCTACCAAGCAGGTAGAAGCGCCAACATTGGCTGCTAAAGCTGTAAGTATATGCTCTGGTAGCACGGCTACCTTTACCGTGAATAATCCTCGTGCCGGTATAACTTATAAATGGTATACTTCGGCAACCGGCGGTACACTGGTACATACCGGTGCAACTTTTACTACGGCCGCATTAAATGCAACCACTACTTATTATGTAGAAAGCAGCCGTGCTTCAAGCGGTTGTGCTAACCCTAACAGAGCGTCGGCCACCGCCAACGTTACTCCGGCACCGGTTAACCCGGTTCTGGCTCAGGCATCCGTACCTGTATGTTCAAATTCATCTGCAGTGTTAACCGTTTCGCCTACACAAGCCGGTGTAGTATATAACTGGTATGCGGCTGCAACTGGTGGAACGCCTTTAGCAACCGGAGCTCAATTTACAACTCCAATACTTACTGCCAATACATCTTATTATGTAGAAGCATCGGCAAACGGCTGCGTTAGTCCGGCCCGTACCAAGGCAGATGTGACAGTTAACCCGGTACCGGTTGCTCCAACAGTAGCTGTTAGTCCGGCCGGTGGTCAGGTTACTACCGGAAGCTCTGCTACGCTGACTGCCAGTTCAACCACTGTTGGTGCCATATTTAAATGGTATACTGCAGCAACCGGCGGAACACCAGTGTTTACAGGTTCGGTATTTGTTACCCCGCCTTTAACCGCTACTACAACTTATTATGCAGAAAGCTCGCTGGCTTCTGGTTGCGTAAGCGCACAACGTACTCCGGTGATCCTGACCGTTAACCAGCCTATCATTATACCTGATGTGGCCGTTAATCCGCCAACACAAACCGTTAACGCGGGTACTTCAGGCAGCTTAACAGCGACATCAACCACACCAGGTGCAGTATTTAACTGGTTTACTACGCCAACAGGAGGTACCAGCATATTTACAGGACCAAACTTTGTAAGCCCTGGCATATTTGCACAGACTACTTATTATGCTGAATCAAGTATTCCCGCTACGGGAGCTGTATCAGCTACTCGGGCATCTGGTGTAATTAATGTAAACCCGATAGGGCCTAACCCAGTTCCTTGCGACGCGGCAATTGATCAAACAAGTTCAGTTAACGGTATATGTTTACTGTGCGGTGTGAGCAATGCAGGCGGTTCTGTTGATAACAACAGCGAGACCTTCTCACAAATACACGTACCTGTAGGTTTATTGGGCGGTTCGGCACAACAAACGCTGCGCTTTGCCAATACAGGTATTGTGGGTGATAGTGTTACTGTTGATCTGGGTATACCAGGTTCATTAGCCGACGTAGGTTTGCTGTCACAGATCCAGGTGGCAACCTATAATGGTTCAACCTATAACGGCGACCGTGTTACCGTTGACGGATCATTATTAAAAATTACTTTATTGAACGGCACTACCCGTTTCAAATATAAATTTAAAGCCGCGCATACATTTGACCGTGTTGAGATCACCTTTAATTCAGGTGTTGCCGGTCTGCTTGCCGCTGTGAATGTTTATGATGCTTATCAATCAGTAGCGTCACCAACCATCAGCACGCCAAATGTTACTATTTGCTCAGGCTTGCAAGCTACTTTAACGGCTACCGTACCGGCTAACGTTACCGTAAGATGGTACGATGCAAAAACTGGCGGAACATTGTTATTTACTGGTGCAACCTTCTTAACACCAGCATTAACTGCCACTACTACTTATTATGCCGAAGCCAGCCGCACCGCTGATGGTTGCGCCCAGGCTATACGAACACCAGCTACAGTAACGGTAACACCAGCTCCGGCTAAACCAGTTGTAACCGCACCAAACTTAACTGTATGTTCTGGTCAGCCTGCAATATTTACAGCACAGGCAGTTGCCAATGTTACCTTTAACTGGTATACTGCACCAACCGGCGGTACACCAGTATTTACGGGTCCTACATTCACAACACCAGCATTAACAGCAACAACATCTTATTATGTTGAAGCTACAAGCGCTGCATCATGCGGTAGTTCAACCCGTACACAGGTAACCGCAAATGTAACTACCACACCACTGGTACCAATTGTATCACAAACACCGGTATCAACCTGCTCTGGTTCATCAGCTGTATTATCGGCTACATCAACCCAATCGGGAGTTACGTTTAACTGGTATACTACTCCAACAGGTGGAACGCCAATATTTACCGGGAATCAATATACCACCCCAGCTTTAACCGCCAACACTTCATATTATGTTGAAGCGGCAGCAGGTGGTTGCACAAGCTCAACAAGAGCCAAAGCAGATGTGATTGTTAACCCTACACCTGTAGCGCCGGTTATTACTTCAAACGCTCCGGGCGGACAAATTACATCCGGCCAAACAGCTACATTAACCGCTACATCAACCACCGCGGGTGCTATCTTTAAGTGGTATACATCAGCAACCGGTGGTACAGCAATATTTACCGGAGCTTCATTTACTACGCCGCCTTTAACATCAAATACTACTTATTATGTTGAAGCAACATTGGCAAGCTCGGGCTGTACCAGTGTAACACGCACAGCGGTTACCGTAAAAGTTAATCCGATATTCTCAACCAGTTGCGATTTCGCATCAACCCAAACATTTGATGTGAATGGCGGCCTGGTTTGTATTGCCTGCGGTGTAACTGATGAAAATAACTCGGTTGACCAGGATACGACTAACTTTAGCCAATTGCACCTGCCAATCAGTGTATTGGGTTCATATGTATCACAAAAACTCATATTTGCAGATCCGGGGCTTGTTGGTGACACCGTTACCTTGAAAATAAGCGTTCCGGCAAGCCTGGCTGATATCAACGTATTAGGCTCTATACAATTAGCCTCATATAACGGCGCTACTTTTAACAACGATCGTATTACATTAAGCAGTAACTTAATAAAAATAGCTATCCTGCCTGGCGGACAAACAGCTATCATCAAATTCGCGCCAAAAGCAGTGTTTGACAGGGTAGAGGTTCGCTTGAACTCAGGTATAGCGACATTGTTAACTACAACTAATATCTATTACGCAAGCAAACAGGTTGAAGCGCCAAGGCTGGCTACCAATACACAAAATATTTGCGCGGGCGGTACTGCTACGTTTACCGTGAGCAACCCACGTGCAGGTGTAACTTACAGATGGTACAGCGCGGCAGTAGGTGGTACACTGTTACATACAGGTACAAGCTATAGCCCAACCAATATATTGGCAACTACTACTTATTATGTAGAGAGCAGTCATACTGCAACCTTATGTCCTAATCCGAACAGGGTAGCGGCAACAGCTAACGTTACACCAGCACCAGTGAACCCTGTACTGAGCAGCTTCCCTGCTGAGATTTGTGCAGGCCAACAGGTAACTCTTGCAGTAACGAACGCTAATGGGGCTACTATTAATTGGTATACATCACCGACCGGAGGCACACCTGTATTTACGGGCACAAGCTTTAACGTAACACCGGTATCAACTATCACTTATTATGTTGAGGCTGTAAACGGTACTTGTACAAGTCCGGCACGTACAACAGCAACCATAAAAGTTAACCAATTGCCATCAAAACCAGGTGTAGCATCACCAAATGTGGCAGTTTGCGCAGGCAGCCCTGCTTCGTTGGCTGTTACTTCGCCAGAGGCTGGTGTTACCTATAACTGGTACACTGCAGCTACCGGCGGTACATTGGCACATACCGGACCTACATTTACAACTCCGGCAATTACACAAGCTATTACTTACTATATTGAAGCCACCAACGCTACCACCAGCTGCTTGAATGGCGGTGGCCGGACTACGGTTACTGTTACACCAAACAGTTTACCGGTTGCTCCTGTATTGAGTGATACATCAACCCCGGTTTGTAATGGCGGTAGCCTTACTGTTAGTGTGCGCAACCCTGTTGCAGGAGTTACCTATAATTGGTACTCCGCGGCTACAGGCGGTACACCTGTATTTACCGGAACGTCAGTTCCTCTTAACAATTTAACAGCAAGTGTTACTTACTATGTTGAGGCAGTTAATACAGCCAGTTCAACCAACTGTAGCAGTGCCACACGTACAAAAGTAGATGTAACGGTATTGCCGATACCTCCAACTCCTGTAATACAGATCCCAACTGGCGGTCTTACTGCTTGTTCAGGCTCATCAGTTACCATCAATATATCCAACCCGCAACCAGGTCTGGTTTACAGGTGGTATGATGCGCCAACTAATGGCACGTTATTATTTACAGGTGTACAGTTTATTAGCCCGGCTTTAACTGCCAATACAACTTATTATGTTGAGGCAGCAACAGCAGGTAACTGTAATGCATCGGCACGTGCGCAGGCACCGGTAACAGTTACTCCATTACCGGCAGATCCGACATTGACCTTAGCTAACGTACAGGTATGTTTAGGCAGCCCTGCTACATTATCAATCAAAACACCACAGGCTGGCATTACCTATAAATGGTATACCGATGCTACTAAAGCTCACCTACTGTTTACCGGTAACCCATATGTAACCGGACCGATAACCGTGACTACAGATGTTTATGTAGAAGCAGTAAACAGCACTGGTTGCAGCAGCAATGGCTTAGCCTTTGCCCAAATTACCCCGGTAACAGCACCTGGAGCACCGGTAATAGCAGGTGGCAATACACAGCCAACTTGTTCTGGTTCTGATGCTACGTTGGCAGTCCTTAACCCAAGTGTATTGCTTACCTACAAATGGTATAGCTCGGCCACAGGTGGTGTAGCACTGGCCAGTGGGGTAACCTTTAAAACCCCGGTATTAACGGCTAATACTACCTATTATGTAGAAGCATCAAACAGTGCTGGTTGTACATCTGCTACCCGTACAAAAGTTGATGTGGTTGTTAACACATTACCAAATGGGCCAACTGTAACTACTCAGGCGGGTTCGTCTACACCAACGGTTTGTTCAGGTGGTTCGGCGGTATTAGTTGCAAAAAGCACTACGCCTAATGTAACATTCAAATGGTACAATGTGGCAACAGGCGGTACACCGATATTTACCGGCGCTACGTTTACTACTCCGGTAATTGCAGCTGCTACTACTTACTATGTAGAGGCTGTAAGCAATGCTACAGGTTGTACCTCAAGTTCACCACGTACTTCGGTAACTATTAATATAGATAACACCAAAGCGCCAGACCCAACAGTTGACGCTACCAGCTTGACTACTTGTCAGAATAGTGCGGCTACTATCAAAATAACCAACCCTGTTGCCGGCACAACGTATACCTGGTATACATCAGCTACAGGCGGAACGTCTGTATTTACAGGTTCAACGTTTACAACACCTGTGTTAACAGCCAATGTAACCTATTATGTTGAGGCTACAAATGCACAAGCTTGTAGCGCCTCAACAAGAATAGCCGCGCCGGTGAAAGTAACGGCTCAGCCACCAACACCAACGGTTTCGGGTCCGAATCCACTACAGGTTTGTTTGGGTAGCACAGCAACGCTTTCTGTAAATTCACCGCAGGCAGGTATTACTTACAACTGGTATACCGATGCCGGAAGAACTAACCTGGTATTTACAGGATCAAGCTTCCCGCTTGGAGCCGTTAACGCAAACGCTACTTATTATGTGGAAGCAGCAAGCGGAACCTGCTCAAGCTCAGGTCTGGCAACTGTACAGGTAACCGCCGTTCCTGCACCTGGAGCACCGGTAGTAGCTGGCGGTAATTCTGTAAATAATTGCGCTGGAGGTTCGGTAACATTAACTATCGATAATCCGCAGGCAAACTTTACCTATAACTGGTATAGTACCGCAAGCGGAGGCACGCCACTGTATACCGGTACAAGCTTTGTTACACCTACGCTTACTACCAATACCATATACTTTGCCGAGGCGGTAAATAATACAGGTTGCCCATCTGCTTCACGTACAAGTGTTACCGTTACAGTAACATCCGCGCCAATAGCGCCGCAGGCAAGCACCCAGGGTACGTCTATATGCCCTGGAACAAGTACCACCATATCAGCTACCAGCGCAACACCTGGTGCTGTTATAAAATGGTATGCTGCTAATACAGGTGGTGCGGCATTGTTTACCGGTACAGACTTTAAAACACCGGTATTATCGGCCAACACTACTTATTATGCCGAAGCCGAAGTAACAGGCGGTTGCGTGTCAACCACCAGAACACCGGTAACCGTTACCATGCTTACTCCGCTGGCTGCTCCGGTTGTTAGCGTGGGTTCAACTACTTCAGAGAGCATCACCTTTACCTGGGCTGCTGTTACAGGTGCCACCGGTTACCAGGTAAGCTTAGATAACGGACAGCACTTTGTTGCGCCAAGTACAGGTGCCGCAGGCTTAAGCCACACCGTAAGCGGATTACAGCCTGGTGCATCGGCTACTATTATTGTACGTGCAACCGGAAGTTCTGATTGCCAGCTGAGCGCCAATTCAGCAGCGGTTACCGGAACCACAAGCAATCCTTTAGGTAACGGATTATTTATACCGAATGCGTTTACTCCTAACGGGGATGGAAATAACGACATATTGTACGTTTATGGAACTACCATCCAGGCCTTAACATTATCAATTTACGATCAATGGGGTGAGCTGCAATTTAAATCAACTAATAAAGCAAGCGGATGGGACGGTACTTATAAGGGTACCAAGCAACCGGTTGGTGTATACGTTTATTATGTTGAAGCTACCTTGAACGATGGTCAGGTAATTAAGAGAAAAGGTACAGTTACGCTATTAAGATAAGGCTTATTTATGTACGGTATCATGTATCATAGCGTGATACCGTACTTTATGACCGCATCACAATTAATAAAACCACTATGAAAAAAAGAGTTATAGTTATCATGGCAATACTGCTTCAGATTGGAGCAATAAGTCAATTAAAGGCGCAGATCGATCCGCATTTTTCGCAATATTATGCCTATCCTTTGTATCTGAACCCGGCCTTAACCGGTGTGATCAATGGCGATGTGCGTGTCAATGCGAATTTTAAAAATCAATACGCAACTATCAACAACGCGTATCAAACGGGTGCCCTGTCTGTTGATTTCAGGCCAACTGATAAAGTGGGGGTAGGTTTTAATGTGATCAACCAGGCTGCAGGCGATGTTGGATATAACTATTTTGCGGCTTACGGCTCTTTTGGTTATGCCATTTCCGTATCAAATGATGGGTACAAAAAAGTAAGTTTCGGCGTACAGGCCGGTATCATTAACCGCAGTTTCGATCCGACAAAAGCCCAGTTTGGCAGCCAGTTTAATCCAAGCAGTGGTTTTGACCCAACGCTGCCAAGTAATGAAAATTTTTTAAATACAAATGCTACCATCTTTGATGCTGGGGCCGGTGTGTTTTATTATGATGGTGATCCCATGCATAATGCCAACCTTTTTGGTGGTGTAAGTGTATCTCACCTTGCCCGGTCAAAGGATCCCTTTGCGGTTGATGGTTCCAGTCTTAAGCTGCCTATACGTTATACCGTACATGCGGGTGTGCGCATAAAAGCTTCGGATTATTTTGACATAATCCCGCATGCCATTTATATCAGGCAACAAAAAGCCGAGGAAAAAGCCGTAGGTGCTTATTCAGAATTAAAACTACAGGATGATAAAGGTTTAATATTGGGCGGTATGTATCGTTTTAAGGATGCGGCTATTGCTAACATAGGTTACCATGTTAACAGCCTGATCATAGGCGCAAGTTATGATTTTAATACATCATCGCTTACCCGTGCTACATCTGGCAACGGAGGTATCGAATTATCGGTAAGTTATGTATTTCGCAAACGCATTCAGGAACCAGAAGCGATTTGTCCAAGGCTTTAAACTTTATCAACATGAAGAAAATAATTTTTACATTACTCATACTGCTTGTGTTTAAGGGGGTTAACGCCCAGTATAGCAAGGACAATCCGAGGGTTTATGGCGACAAGGCCTTTAACAATAAGGATTACTATGAGGCTGCTTTCTACTATAAAAGAGCGGCTGAAGGTTTAAGTCTTACCTTACTACAAGCGATACCTTATCATGCAGGCGAAAAAACCAGCAAGAAACCTACTAAACAGGGTGACCAGGCGTATATATCTTATCAGTTAGCTGAGTCATACCGTTTATATGAGAACTATATTGAAGCCGAGGGCTGGTATTATAAAGTGATCAGCGCCAATTATGAAAAGGAATATCCTTTGGCCAGACTTTGGTATGGCGTATGTTTAAGGGCGACCCAGCACTTTGATGATGCTATAAAGCAACTTGAGCAATTCAAAACCAATTACAGCGGCGAAAATAAATACCAGGATATAGCAACCAAAGAAATCAAAAACTGTCATTTTGCAAAGGATCAGTATCAATATCCATTGTTGATGGAAGTAACCAAGCTTAAAGAACCTTATGCTTCTGATGGTTCGGATTATTCCCTGGTTCAACGGGAAGGCAATAGTTATTTTACATCTTCAAGATTTATTAAGGATGATAAAAAGCACCTTAACCGGATATACCTGCTCGATAAATCAAAGCCTGGTGTACCTACGGTGATCAATTTAAAAGATCCTGATACTAAAGGTAAAAAAGAATTAGAGTACGGAACCCCTTCATTTAATGAGACCGGAAAGCGGATGTATTTTACCCGCTGGTATAAAGAAGGGGCCAAAACCATACACGCCATTTATTATACAGAATTGGTTGAGAACGATTGGTCCGCACCAAAGAAAATGAACAGCAATGTAAACGTAGATGGGTTTAACTCTATACAGCCATTTGTTACCTCTGATGGTTTGCGTATGTTTTTTGCTTCTAATAAACCAGGCGGCCAGGGTGGCGATGATATTTGGGTAGCTTACCTGAATTTTAATGGTGATGCTGTAAGCTCAACCAACCTGGGCAGTGTGATCAATACGGCGTTTGACGAAGAAGCCCCTTATTACGATCTGCCAAATAAAAGATTGGTATATAGTTCAAAAGGGTTTATAGGTTTGGGCGGTTTTGACTTTTTTGAAAGCCAGAGCACGCTTGATAAATGGAGCGAGCCTAAGAACCTGGGTTATCCCGTTAATTCGGCCAAAGACGATCTGTATTATCTGCCCGATCATGATGATGCCACCAAGTTTTATATTAGCTCCGATCGTGAATCAGACTGTTGTCTGGCTATCTTTTCGGCTACAAGTAAAAAATATGTATTATCAGGTATTATAACGGATTGCGATACCCATTTGCCATTAGAAGGCGTTAAAGTAAGCTTTATCGATTCGCTGTCAAAAGATACTATTAAACAAATGGTGTCTAATAAAACCGGGCGGTATGCATTTGATGTGACTGATAAACGCCCGCATAGTCTCCGGTTGGAGAAAGGCTGTTACTTTGCAAAAAATCTTCCTGCACCTGCCACAGGTACTATGCGTAATGATACCTTGTATAGTCCCGACATTTGTTTACAGGCCTTTACACCGGAGAAACCTATCGTTATAAAAAATGTATTGTACGACTTTAACAAAGCTACATTGAGGCCGGAATCAAAAGTTGTTTTGGATACATTGATCGGTGTACTGAAGGATAACCCTACTATAAAGGTTGAATTAAGTGCACATACCGACTCCATTGGCTCAAATAAGTATAACGATAAGTTATCACAGGCCAGGGCTCAATCATGCGTTACCTATATCATATCAAAAGGTATCGACGCTGCACGTGTATTTGCAAAAGGCTATGGTAAAAGAAAGCCAATTGCACCTAACTCGCTTCCTAACGGAAAAGATAACCCGGCCGGACGTCAGTTAAACAGGCGTACCGAGTTTAAAGTACTTAAAGATCCGAATAATAAAAGCTCAAATCCGTGTAAGTAAAGCACTGGTTGAAGCACGATTGAAATTATTGAGTTTGAAAAAATAAAGTAGAGATTTTAACATCAGGGTTTATGATTAAGCAGGATAGATTATCAGTAAGCAGGCCATTACTCAAAACCAAAGGATTTTCAACTTTACATTTACAGATATTTGAATATATACTGATTGGGAAAACCAACCGGGAGATAAACCGGATCTTGGGATATACCGAAAGATCACACGCGGTTGTTGATCATTCGCGCAAGGTGATGTACAAATTGTTGGCCATGGAAGATCTTCATAAAGCCGATTTTAAAGACCGGGTGGTATATCCTCGTAAATTTCAGTTCTGGTGGAAAAAACTATTAAATAAGCATAAAACCGATCTGCTATCCATGGCTATAGCACCCAAGTTTTACAAATAAAATTTAACGCTCAGGGCGTATAACTGATCTGGTAAGGAGCAATGAAACATGATTTATCATGCAGCATTGCTCCTTTTGTATTAGATGAAATTTAGTTTAGCGCACTGTTAATATATTCTTGCAGCGTGGTTTTTCCTTTTAAGGCTATAGTGCCCTCGTTTTCGGCATGCACCCGGCCGGATATAACCGCGTCGGTCATTTCGATAAAGTTTTTGATCGCATCTTCTGAGAATCCTATTTTTTTAAGGGTCGACGGCCACTGATCACGGGGGATCTGTTTCGCCTGCACTTCTTGATGCAAAGCCTTTGAAAATGCCTCCGCTACGCCGGCCGAGCTGATTGATTCCGGACCGGATACCTCATAAATCTTATTTCCGGAATCATCACTGGTAATGATATCAACAGCAAATTTGGCCACATCTATGGGTGATATCATTGGGATAGACAGGTTGACAGGAAAGAAAGTGGGCAAAATACCACTCTCCTTTACTACAGGCAAATAGGCCATCCAATTACTGTAATAATAGGCAGGCCGGATATAGGACTGCTCAATATCCAGATCTTTAAAAGCGTTTTCTAAAAAATAGGACATGAGCAGGTTGCCTGTACCCTCATCATATTGCGCGCCAATTGACGACAGACCAACCACTTTTTTTACAGGTGATTTTTCAATCGCTTTCCGGATATTTTGGAGACTCTTTTTGGTATCGCCTAATACATCGTCGCCTTTCCCGGTTTCCGGAGTGATGACAAATAATGTTGATCCATTTTCCAGGGCCTTGGTTATGGCTTGCTGGTCAAACACATCTGCAATAGCGCTGTCAGCGCCTTTCTTTTTAAGTTGTTCTGCTTTTTCCTTACTTCTTACGATACCCCTTACAGGCTCTCCTTTTTTTACAAGATCAGTCACAATAGCCGACCCAACTTGTCCTGATGCTCCCTGAATAATATTCATAATATTAAGTATTACATTAACTTTAATAATAATGAAGAAACAAATACCAAACCAAAAGGGATTTATTTAAAAACATTAATTTGAGCTGAAAACAGAAATCACTAATATATTTGCCTCATCATTAGCCATTAAATGCTCATGCCCAACCCGCTTATCAGTTATTTTCAACAGTTCAGGCACATTTCCGACGAAGATGCTCAGCTGATCCTTAAAGCTTTTGAATTTAAAAGCTTTAAAGAAGGAGAGTATTTGTTTAAGGGCCACCGGATCTGCTCTGAAATGTATTTTGTTTGCAAGGGCGTGGTGCGTATAACAACCCATAATGAACGGGGTGTAGATATCACTCATTTTTTCTACCGGGAAAGTCACCTGTGCACCATTCTGCAAAGTTTTAATGAAAGAATTATCACCCCAACGGCTATACAGGCCTGTTGCAATGCGGAAATTATGGCGATAACCAAAACCAGGCTAATGGCCCTGTATGCACAGCTGCCTTACCTGCGGGATGTGATCGAAAATATTAATCAGCAGCACTTGATACATAAGGTAAACGTGCGAAACCGCTACCTTGGTGAAACCGCCGAAGACCAGTACCGACTGTTTGTGGAGCAAAACCCGGATATCGCCCCGCGTGTGCCTTTAAAAGATATTGCCAGCTATTTAGGTATCACCCCGCAATCCCTCAGCCGTATCCGTAAAAATATACGCTGATAAAACATTGACGAGCTAACGGATCTCCTGAAACATGATATAGGCATCTACATAACCCAACTGTTGATGGTTAAAACCTTTGGGGATGGTACCTATAATACTGAAACCCAGTTTTTGCCAGAGTTTTACAGCAGTGGTATTAGTGCTTACCACAAAATTAAACTGGATGCCTTTATACCCGCTTTCTTTGGCCATCAGCAACGAATGCTCGCCAAGTTGCTGACCTAAACCTTTGCCGCGCGTATCGGGATGCACCATGTAACCACAGTTTGCTACATGCTTGCCGAGGCCAACCTGGTTTGGTTTAATATAGTAGGTGCCCAGTATTTTATTATTCTCTTCGGCAACATAAACTGTTGCAGTAGGTGCAAACCAAAGCTTAGGCAAATCGTCTTTTGTACTGTCAGGAGCATAGGCGTAAGTATCACCTCCTTTAACAACATGTTCAAAAATTTCCCAAATGCCGTCAAGGTCATTTAGGGAGGCTTCTCTGATGATCATAACTATAAATATAAAACGGTCCGTTTCTGAGACCTGGGGCAATATTACACAGATAATGTCAGTTTACTATCTCCTGAAATGCAGACTTACAAAGTTTTTAAACTTTGTAAGTCTTAATCTTTCTGAACTGGCAGTAAGCTATTAAACCAGCACAGTGCCGCCATCGGTGATGAGTATCTGCCCGGTGGTAAACTGTTGTTTCATGAGATAGGTAAATGCCTGTGCAATGTCATCGGCTTCACCAACGCGTTTTACCAGCAGCGCGTCGCCAATGGTCTTGTAATAAGCTTCGCGATCAGCTTCCGGGATGCTGTTCCAGAGATTAGTTTTCACAACACCTGCCGAAACCGCGTTTACACGTACAGGTGCCAGTTCAACAGCCATAGCGCGGGTTAAACCCTCTATGGCGCCGCAGATACTTGCCCCCAGCAACCAGCCCGATCCCGGGCGGGGATTAGCAATACCGCTCATTAGGGAAATAGAACCGCCCTTATTGATGTGCGGAGCCGCGTATTTTACCGATGCCAGCGCGCCCCAGTAACGCAGGTTAAAATAGTTGCGCGCTTTTTCCAGGTCCAATTCGTTTACATAAATTAAGCTGATGTTTTCGGCGGCGGTATATACCAGGTGGTCAAAATTGCCTATGCCATCAAAAAAATCTTTAATGTTTTGTTCCTTGCTCAGATCAATCGCATAGCCTTTGGTGCTTACGGGCAGTTCGGCCAGGGCACTGTCTACGCGTTGCTGGCTGCTGGATACTATTACTACATTAGCTCCTTCTGCTGATGCTGCTTTAGCGGTGGCTAAACCGATGCCTGATGTACCACCCATTAATATGATTCGTTTATCTTGTAGCTTACTGTTTTGATTTTGTGCGTTCATGATATAAATTATTTAATACTACAAAGGTCCGCAGATTACAGGCGCATCCACTTACCATTTGGTAAAAACGCTTAACCAGTCAACAAAAAATATTTACATTATCAATATACCATCCGGTATTTTTATAATTAC
This sequence comes from Mucilaginibacter sp. RCC_168, assembly GCF_041355315.1. Taxonomy (NCBI): domain Bacteria; kingdom Pseudomonadati; phylum Bacteroidota; class Sphingobacteriia; order Sphingobacteriales; family Sphingobacteriaceae; genus Mucilaginibacter; species Mucilaginibacter sp. RCC_168. The sequence continues at coordinate 5,727 of NZ_JBFUPN010000033.1, read as the reverse complement.
TTTTGCCAAATTTTTATTTAAAGTTTACAACCATGTTAAAACGAGTAGTGGTAACCGGCCTGGGGGCGTTAACCCCTATGGGCAACCAAGTAAAAGATTTTTGGAAAAACGTAGTGGCGGGCAAAAGCGCTGCTGCACGCATCACCCATTTTGATCCCACTTTGTTCCGCACGCAGTTTGCCTGCGAGCTGAAAGATTTTAACGCGGCCGATTTCCTGGACAGGGCCGATCTTAAGCGTACAGATCCTTTTACCCAATACGCGCTGGTAGCATCAGACGAGGCCATCAAAGATTCCGGTTTTGACCTGAACAAGATGGATCCTTTCGATGTTGGTGTGATCTGGGGATCAGGTCAGGGCGGTATGGAAACCTTTGAAGAGCAGGTTCGTGAGTACACCTTGGGCGATGGTCATCCCCGTTTTAGCCCGTTTTTTGTACCCAAACTCATTACTAATATGGCCTCCGGCATGATCTCTATCCGTCATGGTTATATGGGCATTAACTATACCACCGTATCGGCCTGTGCTACGTCAAATACAGCCATTATGGACGCTTTTAACTACATTAGGCTAGGGAAGGCCAAGGTGATTATTACCGGCGGTTCTGAGGCTCCTATTACGCCCGCGTCATTTGGCGGTTTTAGCTCGATGAAGGCCATGTCCACAAGGAACGATGACCCGGAGGGTGCTTCCCGGCCGTTTGATACGCACCGCGATGGTTTTATCATGGGCGAAGGCGCCGGTGCACTGGTTCTGGAAGAATATGAACATGCCGTAAAGCGGGGCGCCCATATTTATGGCGAAGTGCGAGGCGCCGCCATGACCGCCGATGCCTACCATATGACGGCTACCCACCCCGAAGGACTTGGCGCAGCCAAAGGGATGCAGCTGGCCCTGGAAGAAGCAGGTGTTTCCGTTTTCGATGTAGATTACGTGAACATGCATGCTACCTCAACACCGGTAGGCGACCTGTCTGAACTGAAAGCGATACAGGTACTAACCAAAAATGAAAAGAACAATATACAGATCAGCGCTACCAAATCCATGACCGGTCATTTGCTGGGTGCGGCAGGAGCCATTGAGGCTATTATCTGCCTGTTGGCCATGCGCGACAGCCTGATACCACCCACCATCAATACTACCGAGCTCGACTCCGCCGTACCCAACAGCATGAACATTGTTTTAGGGGAGCCAATTAGTCATTCGGTAAATTTAACTATGAGCAATACCTTTGGTTTCGGCGGGCACAACGGCATTGTGGTATTTGGTAAAGTGTAAAGGATGAAACTTTTTAAAGCTTGAATTTTAACAATTTTTCGATTGAAATTGGCTTAAAATGGCTCGAAAATCAGCTAAAAAGCCCCCATTTTAATGCTTTTAACAAATTTTAATACAGTTTTGAGCAGTTTTTGAAACTTTAAAAAGTATTAATTTATTGACTGTTAAATTAACATGCCAAACGGTCGGTTTTTGGCCTTGTGTTGATCATAACTAAACAGCCCGGTTATCTGCAAAAAAGATAACCGGGCTGTTAGTTTTAATACAATGGATAAAAATTCGGCTGAAATATATGAGCCCTTTATAGATTCTTATGGGATGCTGAAACAATCAGGATGACTTTTCTTTTTCCTGCTGTAGGTTATACTGCACTAATAGCGGGGTGAGTAAAAAAAATCAAATCAATTGTAAGGATTTCGGTTATTATATGACTAAGGTTATATGAATATGAAATATCAACAATACGCTCCTTTAATTTTAAGATTAGTGATGGGTTTTGGTTTTATCGCGCATGGCTGGGTAAAATTAAGTCGCGGTCCCGCTGGTTTCGAAAAGCTGATCACGCAGGCAGGTGTTCCCTTTCCGCATTTTACCTCATGGCTGGTGCCTTTAACAGAGGTTGGGGGAGGGTTGGCCCTGATGATAGGGAGCTTTACCACCTTGGTGGCTATCCCGCTCATGATCACTATGCTGGTAGCCATGATCACCGTACAGCTCAAATTTGGTTTCAGTTCGGTGAATACCATTGGCTTAACACCCGAAGGACCGAAGTTTGGTCCACCGGGTTATGAAATAAATTTGCTTTACATTGCGGGCTTGGTATCGCTCATGATCACAGGGGCAGGTGCATTTTCTGTAGATGGCTTGTTAACCCGATCAAAGGCAAAAAAAGCACGCAAATAAGTATAAAAATGAGCTTTTAAAGGCCCTGATAATTTGACCGTGGAGGGATTTTTCGTATTTTTAAAGATGCCGGATAAGCGATCTGCAGGGCGGCCCGAATTTAAAGAAGCCCTGAAATTTTGGTTTAAATTAGGCTGGATCAGCTTCGGCGGTACAGCCGGTCACATTGCCATCATGCACGATTTTTTGGTTGATAAAAAAAAGTGGATCAGTAACAGCCGTTTCTTTCATGCCCTAAGTATCTGCATGTTATTGCCCGGTCCCGAAGCACAGCAGCTGGCTATTTATATAGGCAAACAATTGCATGGCCGTAAAGGTGGATTGGTAGCCGGTGCCCTGTTTGTGCTGCCCTCCATGTTCATTTTACTTGGGCTGAGTATTATTTATGTATCCTATGGCAACCTGCCCTGGATATATGCTATGTTCAACGGACTTAAACCTGCTGTGATCGCTATTATTATAGGCGCCTTGTTTAAGGTAGGGCAAAAATCTTTGCAGAGCGCTCTGCATTATGTGGCAGCGGGCATAGCATTTGTTTGCATCTTCTTTTTCAATATATCCTTGCTCACCATCATTATGGCTACTATTTTGCTGGCCATTGGCATCCGCTATGTTTTCCCACGGGTGTTAAAAGCTGATGCGGAGCAGGATGAGCAGCTATCAGTTAACGAGCAGGAGTATTTTATCAATAAGTTTTCTGTAGCCGAAAATCATCAGTTTGAATTAAAGCAGCTGTTACTGCAATTGCTGGTGTTCCTGCTTTTATGGCTGTTGCCTTTTACTTTTTTTTACCTGTTTTGCCCCGATTTTTTCTTCTGGAAAACATTGATCTTGTTTTTTACTCAGACCGCTTTTTTCACTATCGGCGGTTCCTATACGGTATTGCCCTATGTGGCACAATTCGCAGTGAGTAAACTAAACTGGCTGTCTAAATTGCAAATGGTTGATGGTTTTGCCCTTGCCGAAACTACACCCGGACCGCTGATTATTGTGGTTGGTTTTGTTGGTTTTATGGCAGGCTTTAATCATTTCCATGCTTCTATAGCCATGGGTAGCATCGCGCTGTTCGCTACCATATTCTATACCTTTTTACCTTGTTTTTTATACGTATTCGCCGGAGGTCCGCTGATCGAAAAATCACACGGCAGCGAGGTAGTGAGCCAGATCCTGAAACTGGTTACGGCCGCCGTAGTAGGCGTGATCCTGAACCTGACGCTGTTTTTAGGTAAAGATGTTGTTTTTCCCGGAGGGTTGTCATGGGAACATCTCGATGTTTTGTCGCTGATATGGATAGTAATATCCCTTGTTTTAATGCAGCGGTTTAAGCTCAATGTGGTATACCTGATTGTGTTGAGTTTGGGGCTGGGATTGGTTCGTTTTGTGTTGAAGGTGTAGGGGAACGACACAAAAACCAGCGTCATTGCGAGGTACGAAGCAATCTCTATGCTATACAGAGCGAACTTTTATGGTTGACCTGCTTGTGTAGAAGATTGCTTCGTACCTCGCAATGACGCGTGTGGAGGAAAGGCTTTCGGCGAAGCCGAAAGATAGGTCGAGCGCAGCGATGACTGGGTGGCTCGTCCCCCTAAATTATTTCCCCACCTGTTTGATCACCGCGATGATATCCTCTTCGCCATGTAGGGCTTCGGCTTCCTGGAAGGTTTGGTATGCTATTTTAGCCAGTGGCGAATTCAGGCCTTCGGCTTTGGCCAGGCGCAGGTCCTTGGCAATATGCTTCAGCGCGAAGGCTGCTTTATAATTATCGTTCAAAATAGCATCGCCTTTTATTTTAGCAAAAACGTTGCCCAGGGCGCTGTTATTAATAATGGTGAGCATATCCTCGGTTTTGATATCGTTTTGCTGCGCGAACAGCACTGTTTCGGCCAAACCCTGGGCATGGAAGCTTAATAAGGTATTGATGGCCAGCTTGGCGCTGTTGCCCGTCCCGGTTTCGCCCACCAGCAAAACCATTTTGCCCAATTTTTCCAGTATGGGTTTAGTTTTTTCAAATGTGGCCAATGTACCACCCGCCATGATCACCAGCGTGCCATCCTGGGCCTGTTTTACACTGCCCGATACGGGTGCATCCAGGTAGTCGCTGCCTTGTTCGCGGCACAAAGCGGCCATTTCTTTGCTGATAGCAGGCGATACCGTGCTCATGTTGATGATGATCCTGCCTTTAACTTTGGCGCTTAGTAAGCCATCCTTGCCGTTAAATATATCACTGATGGCTTCATCGTTGGATACCATGATGAAAACCACCTCATTTTGCTGTATCAATTCATTGGGTGTTGATGCTACAGCCGCCCCCATTGCTTTCAATGCTGCCTCTTTTACTTTACTGCGATTATAAACAGTTACCGGATAACCGGCATTGATTAGTTGCTGCGACATGGGGATACCCATATTGCCCAGACCTATCCATCCTATTTTTGTTGTATTCATGGGTATATGTTGATTTAAATATGGTGCAAAGTTTCGTAAACAAAACTGATAGAATGCTTAACAAAACGGTAAAATCTTCTTTACGTATTGTCATTTTTTTAACGGGCAATCATGGTGCCGGGAATTGAATGCCTGATATGCGGGCACATTCAGCTATAAATTTTTCCTGCACCGCTGGGTCAGCAGCAGCCTGCAGAAACTGGCGGGGCTGCATATGGTAAAAATATTCGCCTGATACCATAGCCCGCGCTTCATTACTGGTGGCCAGCCATACTTGTGTTTTAGGCGCATCGGCTAAACTATCAGTCGCACCGGGACCGCCCATTTTGGTGGCTACCCAACCAGGTTCCAAAGCGTTTGAAAATACGCTGGGCCACTTGCGGGCCGCGGCAAAGGCCAGTATCACATTATGCAATTTGGAATCGGCATAGGCGCTAAAGCCGTTCCATCGGCGATCTGTCCAGTTGAGGTCGCGCAAGGAGGCATCCCCACTACGGTGCAGGCCCGAGCTGAGGTATATCAACCGTTTGGGCCGATGGATCAATGCGGTTAATAGGTAAGGCGCCAAACTGTTCACCGCGAAAACATGGGACAGGCCGTCAACCGTTTCTATGCGTCGGGGTTCGGTATAACCTACGGCAGCGTTATGGATAACGGCGTCGAACAAGCCCAGATTGTTTGCCTTTCCGGCCAGGGCAATGGTTTCTTTGATGCTGGAGAGGTCGCCGCTTAGCGCGGTTTCTGCACCCGGCACAGCAGCCAAAGCCTCCCGGGCCCTCTGTTCGTTACGGGCATGCAATATTACCGAATGCCCGGCTTTAACCAGCAATTGAGCGGCCATTTGCCCCAGCCCATCCGCCGATCCTGTTATGAATATCCTTGACATTTTTTTCTTCCGTTTTTGTTATAACAAATTTCGGGTAGAAAAGGTGAGGGGAAATTACCAAATGGTAAAAAGGAAGTGGGGTAGACGCATGTAATGCGTCTACTACATGCCGCAGTCTCAACCTTGCGCTCGTTTGCAACCACAGGTGTTGGGAAGAGTTACCAGAAAGGGGTATGATGGCCGTTCGGAGGCGGTTTGTCAGGGTCTCCACCATAA
>NZ_JBFUPN010000032.1:0-78717 GCF_041355315.1 Mucilaginibacter sp. RCC_168 | reverse complement strand
TTTATAGGTTCATCCATTTCGCAAAAATCGAACTTTTATAGCATACTTGTGTCCACACAGTAGCCCCACGGGAGGGAATTAAAAATGACTTTCTTAATCCCTAACACGATTGGCCATTTCGTTACAAAAAGTGGGTTTACATGGTTTACACTTTTTACGGTTTACATTAATATAAATAATTAATAATCAATTAGTTAATTTAGTTTTAGTGCTAAAAAGCGGATTTACATGTAAACTCACTTTTTGTTCGTCGAAATAGGCTGATTAATTGAACGCATCATAGCTATACAAAATGTTAAATGCATTAAGTATTTTTGATTTGATGCAAGCAAAAGAAATACTCCAGGCGCATATCGCTAAAACTATATCGTTAACAGATGAGCAGTTCGATTATCTCTTTTCGCATTTCAAACAGCGGTCTTTTAAGAAGGGGCAGGTTATTATTGCCGCTGGTGATACGGTAGATTATGAATATTTTGTGCTGGATGGCTGCCTCAAATCATTTTATATAAACGATGACCTGAAAATGTTCATCCTCCAATTTGCCATGCCCACCTGGTGGGCATCAGATTATAACGCGCTTTACAGCAACGCGAAAGCTACGATCAATTTGGATTGTATTACAGATGCCGAAGTGCTTTACCTGTCAAACGAGGACCGGGAAAAACTCTGTAACGAGATCCATCAGGTGGAGCATTTTTTTCGCTGGCGTACCAACAGGGGTTATGTTGCATCTCAAAAAAGGTTACTATCATTTATGAATAATGATGCCAAACATCGCTATGAGGAGCTGCTGGCCCTATATCCTGCCCTATACAATATCGTCCCCAAACACTTAATTGCCGCCTATTTGGGGGTTTCCCGGGAAACCCTGAGCAGGCTCTATCAGCACTGAAAATGTGATGTATATCACTTAATTTACCTGCCTTTTTAAATGTGATGTAGGTCACGTAAGTTCCTCTTCATTCCTCCCCACATTTGTATTGTCATTAAAGACATACAAACATGGAAACACAAAATTTTAAAATCGCAAGCGCTAAAAGTAACATCGACTGGACCGGGCGCAAAGTAACCGGCGCACATAACGGAACTATCTCTGTTAAAGAAGGTTCCTTAACTTTAAACGATGGCCAGCTTACAGGCGGCCGCTTTATTATCGATACTACATCGATCAACATCCTGGATATAACCGATCCTGCCACCAACGCCCAATTTGCCGGTCACCTGGCTTCTGAGGATTTCTTCAATTCCAAACAATATCCCGAAGCATTGTTCGTGATCACCGCATCTGCCCCTAAGGGTAATGGCGTTTATCATATTGATGGCGACCTGACCATTAAAGACCTTACCCATCCGGTAGCGTTTGACGCGCAGATTGATCATGCCGGTGATGTAATTACCGCATCTGGAAAAATCGTGATCGATCGTACCAAATACGGAATGAAGTTCCGTTCAGGTAATTTCTTCAAAGATCTGGGCGATACCTTGATCTACAATGAGTTTGAACTACATGTAACTATCACCGCTAACGCTGTTGCAGAAACAACCTTAGCTTAAAAACCTACAGCCATGCCATTCGTAAAAATCGAGATCACCCGTGAAGGAGTCACCCGTGAACAAAAACAAGCCTTAATAAAAGGTGTAACTGATTTGTTAACCAACACGCTAAACAAAGACCCGCATTTAACCCATGTAGTGATACAGGAAGTTGACCTGGACGATTGGGGCTATGCCGGCGAACAAGTATCTGTACTAAGAGAAAAAGGCATCACAGCCGATAAAAAATAAAACAATGAAAAAACAAACCGTCATCGTTACCGGCGCATCATCAGGTATCGGTAAAGAAATAGCCCGTTATTTTTTGGAAAAGGGCGATAATGTAGTGATCAATTCTTCTACCGCTCACAAACTGGAGCAAGTTTTTAACGAATTGGGTGCAGGAGATAACCTGGCCATGGTTGCAGGCAATGTAAGCCATAAACAAACCGGCGAACAACTGGTAGCCAAGGCCATCGAAAAATTTGGTTCGGCAGATGTGCTGGTAAACAATGCCGGTATATTTGAAACCAGGCCTTTTCTAGAAGTGGATGAAGCCTACCTCGACCGTTTTCTGAACACCAACCTCAAAGGCACTTACTTTACCACTCAGGCGGTTATACCACAAATGTTGAAACAGCACGATGGCATAGTGATCAACATTGGTACACCATTGGTTAACCACTCGCTTACCGGGGTGCCTATTACGGCGCAAATGGCATCAAAGGGGGCCATACAAGCGCTTACTATACAACTGGCAAGTGAGTTTGGTAAGGATAACATCCGGGTGAATACCATCGCGCCCGGCACCATCCGCACTCCTATGCATGGTGACAATGCCGATCAAAGCGCGGGGCTGCATTTGCTGAACCGTGTGGGCGAAGTAGAAGACATTGCCGAAATGGTTTATACCGTTGCCAAGAGTAAGTTCATTACCGGCGCTATCATCAATGTTGATGGTGGTATGGCTGCCGGACATAATTTAAATTGATATGAAAACCCTTTTATTAACCGCTTTAATGTTCTGTACCTTACAGAACATTAAAGCACAAAATTTTAAGAAAATGGAAAATAATCAGCAAAGTAGAGCTGCCATTACCAAGGTACTCGAAAACACTTACTTCAAAGGAATATACGAAGGGGATGTTAACTCATTAAGCAAAATTTACTATAACGGCACCTTATTATTTGGTGATGTAAAAGGCCAGCCTTATGCCAAAACGTTGGAACAATATTTAGATGGCGTGGCAAACCGCCAAAGCCCCAAAGACTCTGGCAAACCATTTAAAGGTGAAATTATTGATATCAGAGTAGTAAATTCCATAGCCGTTGCCGAAGTAAAGGTAAAAATGTATGATTTCAATTATCATGAGTTCCTGTCATTCCACCAGATTGAGGGCAAATGGCTCATCGTTAATAAAATGATCAGCGATATCGCTCAATAAACAATAAATATTTTGGTCATGGATAACAAGATTACGTTGATCGCCAACATAGATATACTCCCAGGGTTTGAGGCAGAGGTAAAGCATGCAATGATTGCCATGGCTGCGGAAACCCGCAAGGAAACAGGTTGCGAATTATTTCAGGTGAACACCAGGGATGATTCACCGCAAATGATGGTCAATTATGAGGTGTATAAAAACCAGGAAGCTTTTGAGTTACATAAAACTTATGCCTATGCCGCTGCGTTCTTTGATTACGTGAAAGGGAAGATAAAAAACGATAAGATTGAGGTAATCCATTTGTCGGGGTTAAGCAGCTAATCCTTCAAAATAATTACAGTATAAAGCAATAAAAAATTATAAAATCATGTGGTATAACACAAAAGCAACGGAAATATTAGGCATTGAATATCCCATTATGCAGGGGCCATTCGGCGGCGGACTATCATCGGTTGAACTGGTAGCTACGGTATCCAACGCGGGTGGTTTAGGTGGATTTGGAGCTTATACTTTGAGTCCGCAGGAGATTTATGAAAAGGATAAACAGATAAAGGCGGCCACCAACAAACCCTACAATATCAACCTGTGGGTTTCTGATACTGATGCGGTGGACGGTACTATTGCGGATGAGCATTTTGAGCAGGCTAAAGCTTTATTCAAACCCTATTTTGATGAAGCCGGAATCCCCTTGCCCCAAAAGCCAGCAGTTTTTAAACCCCGCTTTGAAAACCAGGTTGAAGTAATACTGAGCACCCGTCCAAAAGTATTCAGTTTTATGTTTGGCATACCCTCTGCAGATATCCTGGAACAATGCCGTAAACAGGGCATTAAAACGGTTGGCGCTGCCACAACGCTTGATGAAGCAATTGCACTGGAAGCGGCAGGTGTAGATATGATCATCGCCTCGGGTTTTGAATCCGGCGGTCACCGGCCCTCATTTTTAGCCTCTGCCGAACAATCAACCACCGGAACTTTTGTACTGGTCCAGTTGATCAAAGAGAAAGTAAAAACGCCTATCATAGCCGCGGGCGGTATCGCAAGCGGTCGCGGTATAGCGGCAGCCCTCACTTTGGGTGCGGATGCCGCGCAAATTGGTACCGCATTCCTGGCCTGTGATGAATCGGGTGCCTTACCCATTCACCGGCAAATGTTATTTTCTGATGCGGCTAAATATACCACACTATCACGCGCCTTTACAGGTCGGCTTGGTCGTGGTATTACCAGCAGGGTGGCTAAAGATTTAGTGGGAAAAGAGAAACAATTTCTGCCATTTCCCTTGCAAACTACTTTCATGTCATCGTTAAGAAAAGCGGCGCTTGAGCAACAAAAATGGAATATGGTGCTGTTCTGGGGCGGGCAAATCGCGCCTATACTCAAACATACCAAGGCCGCGATTTTGATGCAATCCTTAATCGAGGAGACATCAAAGATCATGATAGCCTAAAATCAATGCTGATTTAAAACAAACAAGCTATGAACTCGTCAAAAGTATGGTACGTAACCGGGGCCTCACAAGGGTTGGGGCTTAACCTGGTAAAAAAGCTATTGCACAATGGCTACCTGGTAGCCGCTACCTCGCGCAATGCGCAGACTCTTAAAGATGCTGTTGGCGTGATAGATACAGATCGCTTTCTTCCGCTGGCGGTGGATTTGAATAACCTGGATTGCATAGAAGAATCGATCAGGCAAACCATTACCGCCTTCGGGCAAATTGATGTGCTGGTTAATAATGCCGGCTACGGCATGGCCGGTACCGCAGAAGAGATAGTGGAGCAGGATATCAAAAACATTTTTGATGTGAATGTTCTGGCTACCATTAATGTTACCCGGAGTGTACTGCCCGTTATGCGCAGGCAAAAAGCCGGCTTTATCATTAATATGAGTTCTGTTGCCGGTTTTGCAGGTGCACCTGGGTGGTCAATATATTCGGCTACCAAAGCCGCCGTAACAGCCTTTTCTGAAGTTTTAGCGCTTGATGTTAAGGAGTTTAGTATTAAGGTAACCGTGGTTGAGCCATCAGGTTTCCGGACTGGTTTTCTCACTCAAAATTCATTGGCTTATACCGAAAGTAAAATTGAAGGTTACCAGGCGGTTAAAGATACACAGGAGCGTTACCTGGCAGCCAACGGTAAACAACCAGGCAATCCGGATAAGGCCGCAGATATACTGATCCGGATCTCTGAAAATCAGCACCCCCCATTACATCTGTACCTCGGTCAGGATGCCTATAATCGTGCATCAGAAAAACTGGCCGCTATGGCTAATGAACTGGAAGCGTGGAAAGCAACTACTATAGGCGCCGATTTTCAGGATCAGAATTAATGGTTTTATAATTTAATGCTGTTGACGATTTTACTTATTTTCGTACCACACAACAGATATATAGTATAACTTATGAAGCCGGATTCGCAGAATGTAACAGACTATACCAATAACAACACTATATTTATGGTTTGGAGCTTTAAGGATGGCCTGGAGGTTAAAGATACTTTCAGTCAACTTTGTAAGCTGATCATCAACCTTAATAATTCTGCGAATATCCGTTTCCCTATTTCCCGGGCAAGCTGTGTGATGGGCATTGGACACGATGCCTGGCTCAGGCTTGGGCTCCCTCTTCCATTACCTAAAGAATTAACGAATTTTGCGCCCATCGCAGGCGATAAACACACAGCGGTTTCTACCAAAGGAGATCTGCATTTTCATATCAGGGCCGATACTACCAGTATCTGTTATGATATGACATCTGCCATTACGGATCTTTTAAGTCCTGTGGCTATCAGTACAGAAGAAATTCATGGTTTCAGGTATTGGGACAGCCGCTCTATTTTGGGTTTTGTTGATGGTACCGAAAACCCACATGGACAAGACAGGGAGTTTTTTAGCATGGTGGCCGATGAAGATCCTGTTTATGAGGGCGGGAGCTATCTTTTTACACAAAAATATATTCATAACCTAACTGCCTGGAAAGGACTCTCTACAGAGCAACAGGAGAAGGTAATAGGACGGTACAAAGCGAATGACATAGAAATGAGTGATGACGTAAAACCATCCAATTCTCATATAGCTTTAGCCAATGTTGGCGACGAACTTAAAATTGTTCGGGATAATATGCCTTTTGGCAGTATGTCAACTAATGAAATGGGTACCTATTTTATAGCCTATGCAAGTACATTCAGCACGGTGCAGCAGATGCTGAGTAACATGTTCATAGGTTCGCCCGAAGGGAATTATGACAGGATATTAGATTTTAGCACAGCCAAAACCGGGAGCCTGTTTTTTGTACCCACATTTAATATGGTTGATGATTTTTCATCAAATTAAGGCAACTCGTTAGCTTCGTAAGCTTCGGCATTTTCCTGGTCGCCCTCATTGGCCATTGGTTGGTCAGGATTAATGAATTTTTAAATTAAAGCAGGCTATTACTCCTTTAAGTGGTATATTAAAACAAGTCTCTTCTGCTTGAGCAGGAAAGATGACGAATATTTGTAGCCACATTGTTCAGAGCCAACATCCTGTTTTACTCCAGCCATACTTTTCAGCGCCTGGTTTATTTCAGTTTTTTATAACTGGGGGGTTACCGGTATATTTACAGACAAGTAAACTTATTTCTTCAACGATAAAACATATTTAGCCATTTCTTTAGCATCGCTTTCAGATAAAGAAGGATGCGGTGTCATTGCAATATCTCCCCAATTTCCTTTTCCGCCCGTGATGATTTTTTTTGAAAGCATTTCAATGTTTGCTTCAGAGGCCGGATATTTAGCTGCTATATCCTGAAATGCGGGTCCTATCAGCTTTGTATCCAGCTTATGACAGGTATTACAATCCGCTTTAGCAATCAGGTCTTTACCTATGTTAGAGCCAGCTCCGCCCCCGGTAGGCTCCGTCCCTATTTTCATCGCACTCGTATCGGCTTCAGAATTTCTTGCCTTTGCAGTCTGTTTTACAGAAGCAGAACTATCAGTTCCACCTGTTTTCTTATCCGAAGAATTGCTTTTACAACTTGCAACCAAAGCTATGAAAGGAAGTAGCAAAATGGCTTTTTTCGCAAATATTACTTGTGTTCTTATAAAGCTCATATTAGGGAAATTAAATTTGTTAACGAAATAGAAGTGTCCATTAAGCAATTATTACAATATGCTTAGCGCCCTCCTGTTTACTAATCTTTACGCTTTGTTCTCCTGATAATGAGAAAAATGGCGACAATGATAAATACGCCAATAAATACAAATGCGAATGGTAATAACATATTGAAAAAGTTTAAAAGTAAATTATCAGTTGTGGTTGGTGATCAGTGTACTGTACTGCGTTTGGTTGTATCAGTCTGGAACACCAGATGCACCTTCCCCGCTCCTTACTCCCATACTTGTGAAACTACTGTCTTGCGTTGAGTTATTTTTTTCGCTCTTGCACGCTGCCAAACTTTTGGAAAGTGCCAATAGTATAATTTTGGTCTTGATTTTCATAATAGGTTTTGTTGATGATATATAATAAGTACATTTTCTTTAAACTATTGTTTTTGTATTAATAATTAATTATTTAATAAAACAACATGCACTTTAATAGCGGGTTGCAATAACGCCTTCATCGATGGTAGTACGTTTAGATACCGGCTTATAATGAACCTCGAAATTAAGCTCAGATCTTCATGATAAACTGGCTGTCAAACTTTTGTGTAGGATTGCCGTATTTATCGGTATACCCTGGCGGCTTCCGGCGATAACACACTGAACGGTGATTTGAAATAATCTTGTATCATTATAAGACAAAGATCATGAGCGGAAAAATACATCGATTTGCCCCAGGTCGTCAACAAATGTTTATCAATAGATTTTGGCAAACAGCAAAATCTATTGATACTTTTTTTCTTTTGGTTTTATATAATAGCTAAACAAAATCTTGCTGAAATAGTTGTAATAAAAAGCCTTAACGTATGGAAAATTATCCCATCACCATCAGTACAAACAAAAAAGTACATCATTTTGAAGTAGGTGAATATGTTCATTATGACGATGAAAAGTGTAAGTTCCGCGTATTTGAGAATGGGGTTTATGTGGCCAGTTTTGAACCTGATGACCATCAATTCCTGCACATATGCCAGAATCCCGGCCGGATAGATGAGCATGTTCTGCATCTGCTGGCAGATCAGATCGAGGCTCACCATCCTCATGGAATCAATGATAATATTCGAAAATTAAAGCTATGAGAAGTATCTGGAAAGGTTCGATCGGATTTGGCCTTGTCAGCATCCCGGTCAAATTATACTCGGCAGTTCAAACTTCGTCACTGGATCTGGACATGCTGGACAGCCGCGATCATGCGCATATCAAGTTCCAGCGGGTGAATGAAAACACCAAAAAGGAAGTCCCTTATGACAAGATTGTAAAAGGATATAAATATGATGATGACTATATCATTGTGGAGGAATCCGACTTTGAAGCAGCGGCACCTGAAAAAAGCAGGGTGATCGAGATCGAAAATTTTGTGGATATGGACGAGGTGAATCCTATGCTGTACGAAACTTCATACTATACAGAACCGGAAACAAAGAATAACAAAGCCTATGCCTTGCTGCTGGAAGCGCTGAAGAAATCCGGTAAGGCAGGATTAGCGCGATTTGTTTTACGAAGTACAGAAAATTTGTGCATTATCCACCCTGTTAAAAAATCCATTGTAGTGACCCGCATCCGTTTTGAACAGCAGATCCGTGATCAGGACGAGCTCAAACTGGACGATAAGGTGACGGTGAGTAAAAAAGAGCTGGATATGGGACTGGCGCTGATCAACCAATATGCAGCGCCGCTGGATCTATCCGGATACAAAGATGAATACCATTCTGAATTGCTCAGATTGATTGAAGCGAAAGCCAAGGGCAAACGTCCAACCATTAAAAAGCTGAAACCGAAAACTGCAAAAAGCAATGATCTTTATGACCAATTGATGAGCAGCCTGACTGCAAAAAAGGGTGCCTGACAGAATTAACTCTGATGAAAACAATTGAGATCAACCGGATAAGCAACCAGCTATGCAAACTATAACTGCTATGATTGAATGCCCAAAGGGTATCAACTATAAACTCAAATACGACCAAGAAAAACACTCTTTTAAGTTAAATAGAGTTTTACCGTCCGGATTGGTCTTCCCTTATGACTTCGGAATGATTCCCGGAACTAAAGGTGAGGACGGCGACCCGCTCGACGTCATCGTCCTTTCAGAGATCAGCGGCTTCCCTGGCCTGGAAATGGGATGTCGTATTATTGGCGTACTGCAATGCGAACAAACTGAAAAGAATGGCAAAACTTTGCGCAATGACAGGTACCTCGGCGTTGCTGAAAAATCATCAGTATATGCTAATATTATCGATATAGGCGACTTGCCAGAAAATATGATAAGTCAGCTGGAAGCATTTTTTAAGAATTACAATGAACAGGACGGCAAGCAATTTCGCATATTGAACCAACTGGATGCAAACGAAGCTATGCTTGTTATTAGCGACAAAAAAATAAAAGGAATATAACCTTACAAGACCAAAAACTTCAGTCTGTTTTCTGGGAAAGCAATATCGCAAATAAAAAATATATTGATTATGCCTATGACTTTGGCGCATCGCACTTAGGTAATCCACGTACTTACGGTATATCGTTAGGCACCAGTTTTTATGACTTCCGGCTTAATGGTTTGCGGTTGTTTGAGTCGCAAAAACGGGCGTTCAACCCATATGAAACTTATTAATGCGACAATACCCGTTAATGCAATACAAGCGGCCAAATACCATATAACAGGTATTGCCGGATTGAAAACCCTAAACAACAGCTGCTGTATCGGGAAGGCATAAATATACAGGCCGTATGAAATATCGTACTTTAACGAAACCTGGAAGTTCGAGAACCCTTTAACTCCTAAAATAGCAATGCTTACTGGAGCTATCATTAAAAAACCGCCAAATTTAATAAGGGCAAAGGATGCCAAAAAAATAAATAGCTGCCCTTTTGCATCAATAAAAATTTCGTTTCTGAAAACGTATAAACAGGTACCGCATACATAACAGGTATATAATTTCCGGGCGTTTGACAGGGTTAAAAATGTTGGGCCAAATGGTGTTCCGGGGTACAGATTAACCACGTAGATGGTATACACTAAAATAAACAGCAAAAGAAGCGCTTGCTTATTTTTATTTAACAAGCCAAACAATCCTAAAAACAAGGTAAGTCCATAACATAATGCCTCCGGGAACAAACTCCATAGGCTACCGTTAAGGGAATCTTTGTATAATGAATATTGCAAAACGTTGCCAACACTCCATTGCCGCATAGTTAAAAAAGCATTTTGATAAACAAACGAAAAGGATCCGTTTACGTTCCAGAAATTGAAACCGGCAATGTTTTTATTGTTGATGTAAAAAATAGCTGGGGCAATTACAAAGGCGGTAACGATGAGGCAAACCCAATAGCCGGGAAACAATCTGAGGAACCTGTTCCTAATGAATCTTACAATGTTGGGCGACCTGTCAAAACTGGCAGCTATTAAATAACCGCTTAACGAAAAAAAGCCCATCACCCCAATTTCCGACAGAACGATCTGGCCTTTTGAAAATAATTGTAGCGGCTCGGTACCGGCACCGGTAATCATATAACCATGCGAAACCAATACCATGATGGCAAAAATTACACGAAGCAGGTCGAAGGCATTTTTATGGTTAGGCATACAACTAATAAGTGACTAATGTATAAAATTACAGTCACTTTGGCATGCTTAACTCTTCATCTTCTTCAATAAAGCTTCTACAACTTTTGGAAAATGATGATGCTCCAGTTGCTGACCTTTAAATTTGATCATTTCCAGATTATCACCTGGCTCAATCCTGAATTTGGATTGATGAATAATTTCGCCTTCATCAAACTGCTCATTTACAAAATGTATGGTAATGCCGCTTTCCTCTTCCCCGGCTTCCAGGATGGCTTTGTGCACATTGTCGCCATACATGCCTTTGCCACCATATTTGGGTAACAAGGCAGGGTGAAGGTTAATAATCTTGTTGGGGAAAGCTTTTAATAACGATGCGGGCACCAGCCATAAAAAGCCTGCCAGTACTATCAAATCAACCTGCAGATTTTTAAGCAGCCTGATCACATCGTCGGTTTCAAAAAATTCATGTCTGGTAAATATGTGCGATGGTACCTCAAAATTATCGGCCCGTTGTAATACATAAGCCTGGGGATTGTTGGTGAGTATCAGCACTACTTCGGCATCGGCATTGCGTTTAAAATGCTCCATTAACTTTTGGGCATTTGACCCTGAACCTGAAGCAAAAATGGCAATTCGTTTCTTCATTAAAATTTGGGGCTTTTCAAAGGTGATGATGTTACCTGTAAATGTTTATATATAGGGATTTGTTTTAGGCTACTGGTAATTTTATTATAACAAATCATTGGTATCATGATCCAAATATAAAAGTTTACTTATTGTGTTACCGCTTTTTGCTTGATAAATCCATACCGCACAATCCTTCGCCTGGAGGTTGCTGAGTAATTCGGCTGCACATCGCCGGTTTGCAATACCAGGGAATAAACCCCCAATGTAGATATCTGCGCATTGGTAAAAGGCTGTGTATCTTTTATAGCTGCTCCTGCGTTGCCCGTAGTATCCTTGCACGTCATGTCTGATACTAAATAAAGTCGATTCTGAGTAAGCGACCAGTTGCCGGTTGTTTTTTGGGCCAAACAGGCAAAATTCACAAATGTGCAAGTATTATTGGTATTGAAAGTAAATGTCTGGGTCGAGTCGCAGCCAACGTATAAAGTGTCCGTGGTGCCAATCTGTGCATCACCAACATAATTGTTAACCTGTACAGTAGCCAGTAGCCAGGTACCTGCGGTGAGCAAATGTGGTATATTGCTGTCGGCATCTTTTTTACAGGAGTTACTCAGCAGGTTAATGATAACTAAGCCTAAAACAAAAACTAAAAGGGTTTTATTTTTCATAGAAATGATGCAGGCAAAAATAAATATTCCCGGTTATTAGTTGGCAACCAGGATGTAATTATAACTCTTTTACACTGAAATTATTTTAATATGCTATTTAGGTGTTTTATCCCAGGAAAACAAAACCCGATCCGGTTGTTTTATTTTTACTTTTGACTTTTTACATATCTACCATGCGTATACCTTTTGAAAAACTTAAAGCCGAATTTAAACGGATATTACTCAACCTTGATTTTACTATTGAAAAAGCCGAAAAATGTGCCTCCATTTTTGCCGAAAACAGCCGGGATGGTGTGTATACCCATGGCCTAAACCGTTTTCCGGTTTTTGTACAATTTGTAAAAGATGGCTGGGTTAAGCCCGACGCCGGACCTGTAAAGGAAGGCGGCCTGGGCGCTATTGAGCAATGGAGCGGTAATTATGGCCCCGGAATGCTCAACGCCGGCATATGTATGAACCGCGCCATGGAACTGGCCAACCAAAACGGTATAGGCTGTGTGGCCATTAAAAATACTAATCACTGGATGCGTGGCGGTACTTATGGCTGGCAAGCTGCCGAAGCTGGTTACATTGGCATTTGCTTTACCAATACTATTGCCAATTTACCGCCCTGGGGTGGCCTTGATCCGCGTTTGGGCAATAATCCGTTAGTTATAGCTGTGCCCCGTAAAAATGGGCATGTGGTGCTGGATATGGCCATATCGCAATATGCGGTTGGTAAATTAAAACAGTACGAAGCAAGCGGGGAGGAACTGCCGCTGCCCGGTGGTTATGATAGTGAAGGACATTTAAGTACCAATGCTGCGGCCATCCTGCAATCAGAACGGGTACTGCCTATTGGTTTTTGGAAAGGCTCGGGGCTTTCGCTGGTGCTCGATCTGCTTGCAACCGTTTTAAGCGGCGGCAATTCTACCGCACGGATCAGCAAAGAGAAAACGGAGGCCGGTATTTCGCAGGTGTTTATCTGCATAAAGCCTAAAGATGATGAGCAAACCACCGCGTTAATTGAAGAGGTCATCGCTTATACCAAAACCAGTCGGCCGGAACATGCCGGATCAACCATATCATATCCCGGCGAAAACACCCTGAAAACACGCGCTCAGAATTTAAAAGAAGGTGTTTTGGTGGATGAAAAAATCTGGAACACCGTACTGGGGCTGTAGAGTAGGGTCAAAAATCAAAAGCTTGTGGTGCGGTGATAACACCGACCACAAGCTTTATGTTGTATTTAGATATCCCTGCTTCCCAGCCCGTGGTCGGTGTTATCACCGTACCACTATATAACTTAATTTGTTATTTTAGAGCATGTACCAGGGTAATGGAGTTGCAGCCTGTGGTCGGTGTTATCACCACACCACTTTTTTATTATCTTAGTTCATGCATCAAGGGATTGAATTTTTCACAGCTACATGTCTTAACTGGCAGCCTTTGCTGCAATCACATGATCGCAAACAAATTATAATAGATAGCCTTAACTTTTTAGTTAAAGATAAAAGGATATGGCTGTATGGTTATATAATAATGCCAAATCATGTACACATCATCTGGTGTAAACAACCTGAATGGCTAAATAAGAATGTGCAGCAACACTTGAGTAAATTTACTGCTCAACAACTAAAGTTTAATTTAATAAATAATTCAGCGGATCTTAAAAATTACAAGAGCACCCAAAATGACAGGGATTACCAATTTTGGGAACGCAGGCCGCATAAAGCAACGTTATATAACAGAAATGTATTGGAGCAAAAATTGGATTATATACACGATAACCCGGTTAAAGCCGGACTTTGTAATTTGCCTAAGGACTATGTTTACTCATCAGCCAGATATTACATATTGAATGAAGATAATGAATTGCTGACACACTATATGGATCACATTTAAGCTGTGCATGGTGATGGTGCGGTGATAACACCGACCATAGGCTGGAAATGCATGGTAATGATGCGGTGATAGTGGTGCGGTAATAACACCGACCACAAGCTGGAAACAAAAGTCTGTGGTGCGTACGATCAATGTTATTATTTAGCCTGTGGTCGGTGTTATCACCGCACCACTTCCTCCTCTATCCCCTAAGCCCTCACCATCATTCCTTCAAACTTCTCCCAGAAACCATCGTGTGGAACTGGGGCTATGATGGCTACGGGTTCATTTTTAACAGGATGCACAAAAGTTAGCTTGCGCGCGTGAAGGCAAATGCTTTTGCGCAGGCTGCCGCGTGGATAGCCATATTTGTTATCGCCAACAATTTAGCCTGTGGTCGGTGTTATCACCGCACCACTTCCTGCTCTATCCCCTAAGCCCCCACCATCATTCCTTCAAACTTTTCCCAGAAACCATCGTGCGGAACTGGGGCTATGATAGTCACTGGTTCATTTTTAACGGGATGTACAAAAGTTAGCTTGCGGGCATGCAGGCAAATACTTTTGCGCAGACTGCCGCGGGGATAGCCATATTTATTATCGCCTACGATAGGTGTGCCCAGGGTAGATAGCTGCACCCTGATCTGGTGAGGTCTGCCGGTTATCGGGTCAACCTCAATCAGGTAATAACCGTTAAGTTCGGCAACCAGTTTGTAATGTAGTTCGGATCGTAAACTGCCCTGCACTTCTTTATCATGCGCTTTGGTTACATTTTTCTGTGAGTTTTTTACCAGCCAATGCACCAGGGTACCCGCTTCTGGTTGCGGGCGTTTGCGTACCACGGCATAATAGGTTTTGTGCATGTCGCGGGCCTTGAACATCTTGTTGATGCGGTCCAAAGCCTTGCTGGTTTTAGCAAAAAGGATAACACCGCTTACGGGGCGGTCCAGCCGGTGCACCACACCTAAAAACGCGCCGTTGGGTTTGTTATATTTTTGGGCGATGTATTTTTTAACCTTTTCATCCAGCGGTTCATCGCCTGTTTCATCAACCTGTACAATATCACCGGCGCGTTTGTTTACGGCAATAAGGTGATTGTCCTCATAAAGGATGTCCTTATCAGTAATATCGTAACTGGTATAATTAAATTCGGGACGCATCTTTTTATTTGAGATTTATTATTAATTCGGATTTCGGATGTGGGATTTCGGATTTAAGTATTTATTCAAACATCAAAAAATTCGAAATTTCCATAAATCCGAAATCGAACATCCAAAATCCGAAATCAACTTAATATTGTTCCTGTTCGTTCGGGAAATCTTTTGATTTAATATCGCTTACGTAATTTTTGATGGCACCGTTCATTTGCTCGTATAAATTGGCGTACTGGCGTAAAAAACGGGGTTTAAACCCTTTGTTAATCCCCAGCATGTCATGTATCACCAATACCTGGCCATCGCAATGCTGCCCGGCCCCTATGCCTATAATAGGTATTTGTACGCTTTCGGCTACCTCTTTGGCCAGTTTTGCAGGTATCTTTTCAACTACAATGGCAAAGCAGCCAAGCTCCTGTAAGGTGCGGGCATCTTCGCGTAATTTCTGTGCTTCGGCCTCTTGCTTGGCGCGTACGGTGTAGGTGCCAAACTTATAAATAGATTGGGGTGTTAGTCCCAGGTGACCCATCACCGGTATGCCGGCGGTGAGTATACGGGTTACCGATTCGGCTATTTCAATGCCGCCTTCCATTTTAACGCCATGGGCGCCTGATTCTTTCATGATACGGATGGCCGAATTCAGAGCTTCTTTGGAGTTACCCTGGTAGGAGCCAAAAGGAAGATCGACAATCACCAGCGCGCGTTTGGCCGCACGCACTACTGATGAGGCGTGATAGATCATCTGATCGAGCGTTATAGGCAGGGTGGTTTCATGACCGGCCATCACGTTTGAGGCCGAATCGCCTACCAGGATAATGTCCATTCCTGCATCGTCAACAATAGTTGCCATGGAGTAATCATACGCGGTAAGCATCGCGATTTTCTCGCCACGGTTCTTCATTTCCTGCACAATATGTGTAGTGATCCTTTTAACTTCTTTATGTATTGACATGTTTTATTTCGGGTTTCGGATATTCGCTATCGGATTTATGTTTCCGCTATGCAAAGGTTACTATTAATTTCGGAATTCGGAATTTCGATTTCGGATTTGGGGAATTCGGAAGTTTTGATTTTGTCTGAACCGCGATTTAAACAGATTTTTGTCCTCTCAGGGTCTCTCGCAGCAGCCCCGGAGGCTTTAGCCGCTTATGCACACTTCAGGGTTACTTCCAGCAGTCCCTGAAGGAACGAAAATCTGAAATTCCCAATATAGGTAATCCAAAATATAAAAAAATCCCAAATGCCACATCCGAAATCCGAAATAAAACTGTATTTTTGCTGTGTGAATCAGGAAGTTCCTTACTTCAATATTTCTATCAGTTTTCACGGGGCTTTGAACCAGGCGATCCGATTTATTAATCCTTTCAATTTTTTTGATAAATGACCTACTTCACCAAATTACCGGCTATACTATTATTGGATGATGGAACCGTTTTTCACGGTAAAGCCGCAGGGAAGATCGGTACTACTACCGGCGAAATATGCTTTAATACCGGAATGACCGGTTATCAGGAAGTTTTTACAGATCCATCGTACTTTGGCCAGATCATGGTGGCTACCAACGCGCATATTGGTAACTATGGTATTACCAACGAGGAGGTTGAATCTGGAAATATCCAGATAGCGGGTTTGGTTTGTAAAAACTATAACATTGCTTACAGCCGTAAACAGGCCGATGAATCGATACAGGATTACTTCCAGTCGCAAAACCTGGTAGGCATATCTGATGTGGATACCCGCCAGCTGGTGCGTCATATCCGCGACAAAGGCGCTATGAACGCGATTATATCTTCGGAGATACTGGATATTGATGAGCTAAAAGCCAAACTTGCTGAAGTACCGTCTATGGACGGGCTGGAGCTGTCATCAAAAGTATCTACCACAGAAACCTATACTTTTGGTGACGAGAGCGCGAAATACCGTGTTGCCGTGCTCGACCTGGGTGTTAAGAAAAACATCCTGCGTAATTTTGACGACCGTGACGTTTACGCCAAGGTGTTCCCTGCAAAAACCACCTTTGCCGAAATGGAGCAAGATTTTGCCCCAACAGGATACTTTATATCAAACGGCCCCGGCGATCCGGCCGCTATGCCTTATGCTATTGAAACAGTAAAATCAATCCTGGCTTCCGAAAAACCGATGTTTGGGATCTGTTTAGGTCACCAGTTGCTGGCTTTGGCAAATGATATCCCAACCAAAAAAATGTTTAATGGTCACCGCGGTTTAAATCACCCGGTAAAAAATATTATTATCAACCACTGCGAGGTAACTTCACAAAACCACGGTTTTGGGGTAGTGCCCGAGGCTGTGCGTGCATCTGACAAAGTAGAGATCACCCACGTGAATCTGAACGACCAATCTATCGAAGGGATCCGTGTAAAAGATAAAAAAGCATTCTCGGTACAATATCACCCGGAATCATCTCCCGGCCCGCACGATTCAAGGTATTTGTTTGATGATTTTATCAAACTGATGTCGTAAAACAAGATGTGCGGATGTGCAGATTTTAGATGTGCAGATGATAAAAGCCTTTCAAGTTTAACTTGAAAGGCTTTTTTGTTTGGGGGTATAATCGAGGGAACGATCCATAAAAAAACGCGTCATTGCGAGGTACGAAGCAATCTCTATACTATACAGAGCAAACCTGCTTATCGGGATTGCTTCGTAGCTCGCAATGACGCGCGGAGAAATGTCATGTGAATAGGCGAGAGTCTTTGCTCCAAAAGTCCAAAAATCTCATAGTCTAAAACCCTGGTTTCTTGCTACAAAAATTCGTATATTTATAACACTTCAACGGCCCGGCTTTCTTAATAGAAAGTCGGGCCGTTTAGGTAAAGGAAAAAAAGACCCCAAAAAAAGCTGTTTGGTATATAGTTATTTGGCAACCAATAAATTAATACTTTTTAAAGTTTCAAAACGTATTAAAAGCGCGTTGAAATTTGTTAAAAAGTGTTAAAATCGATGTTTTTCGAATGATTTTGGAGCTGTTTTGATGCGTTTTTGAGCAGAAAAGTGTTAAAATAATAAGTTTAAAAAGTTTTTGCTGGATAAAAACCCTAACTTTTAACAATATTAACTTACGGGTAAACGTCTAATCCTAAAAATAATCCGGTATGGCCGAAAAATTTTTACTGCAGGGCAATGTTAAGTGGAGCTATGATCATGAACTGGCTGGCATATCCCAGAGCAAGAAGATACTGGCAGGTTTAGTAACGTCGACACCGGTACTGCTACGCCATAATGGCTATATCGCATTAACTACTGCCGAACTGATCATTGAGGGTATTGAGGGGGATGAAGATTTGATTATTCCACTGGACAATATTAAACAGGTATACCTGGGTTTTGATGATTTGTTCCCCGTAACAGCCGAAAAAAGCCTGGGAATGCTTTGGCAGCCTTTAAGAATAGAGTACTATTTCTCTGCCACCGAAACACAATACTTGTACCTTATTATTGATTATAACGGCATATATACCCATGATAAGGCCTGGTTTAACACCTTAACAGAAATACTATAGTAAGTTCATCATACTTTATTTTCCTATGCTCCCGTTTAAAACATTACTCTTATTAGGTTTAGTTTTTATAACGCATGTATGTCTCGCGCAAAAAAATAACGATATACCTAAAGACGCTATAAAGGGCGACTTTAATGGTGACGGCAAACCCGAATATGTTTGGGTAGTTAGACCCAAAATAGCCGATAGCGGCGAGGATTGTGTTAGCGGATGTACTATTAAGGTTGTATCGTCTAACCCCGAAATACCTACCCTGGCAATACCCAATGCAATTGGCGGAACTATTACTAATCTCGGCGATCTGAACAATAACGGTACTGATGAAATAGGCATCCTGCCCGAGTGGTTCACCAGTTGCTGGAGCCCTTATTACGTGTACACACTGGCCCACAAGCACTGGCAGGAGGTTGTGCCTTCGTTCTCAACGCACTGCAACCAATGGGAAGCCGACGTTAAACCTATTGAAAAAGCTCCCGGTAAAAAAGGTTATGTGGTAATCCGCTACAGTGCATTTGAAAAGGAAGAGATCGTAACCAAAACCAAAATCATCCCCAAAATAACTGCCTGTTGCTAAGTTATTGTAAATAAGCTTTTTTTATTTTTATTTGGATTTATTCTAAATAATGTATTGCTTTGTTTCTATTGAAAACGGACATACCTGTAAAAAACAGTTTAAAATATAAAGTCCTGCTCTTGAGCAAATGCTGCGGTGCGATAGCTTTGCGGCCGGGCAGGCACCAACTTAATTAACACTCCTATGTGCGATTCAAAAATCATAAGCCAGGTTGGAGCATCGGTAATTAGCCGGTGCTCAGAGTGCCGCTGTATATTTATTTGGAATAACAACCTGATCCTGAGCTTTTCGCCCGAACAGTTTATGCAGTTCAGGGATTTTACGGTCGACCTTGATTTTGCCGAACACACCCACCCCTTTCCCGACGGACAGGAGCGACTGGTAATGCGCACCCCTGTTAATGATGTACAGCTTACGTTTACTACCGAAGAATGGGAAGATTTTCACGCCGCCATGGCCGAAGCCATTTATATGCAGGAGATCTACTCGCTGATGTATGATAATTAGCTAAAATTTATCTAATGAATTGTACCGCAGGCTTATAGAACATCCCCCGGGAGTTTAAAGCCCTGATAGTATTGGATATAACAAATACAAAGTTTAAAATATACATACCATAAAGTCCAAAAACTACGGTCGACAATAATTCAACCCCTATATTACCAGAGCTGATTATTCCGGCAGTAATGGTGCCAATAGTAACAACAAGCACAGCGATGCACCAGGATATTTGAAAGTTTAAGAGCTTCTTGCCGGCCTCGTCAATGTTCTTCATTTTGCCTTTATTAAACGACCATAGCATAAGGGGCACCAGCACGCCTAATAAAGGGAAAGCAATAAAAGCAAGCGCAGACAGGTTGAGTAAAGCGATATGGTTTTTATTCCCCGGTTCTGGCTTTTCAACTTCAGCAAGTTCTTCGGGTTTAATGTTTAAAACAGCTGCCAGTCTTATTAAAGTATCTCCTCTGGGTTCGGCCTCATCATTTTCGATACGCTGAACGGTTCGTAAACTAATGCCTGCTTGCTGAGCCAGCTCTTCCTGGCTTAGTCCTTTTGATGTTCTTAGTGCTTTGATCTTTTGTCCTAATTCAGAATTGTTCATGGTTTAAGTATTTAGATTTATGCAACAAAAGTAGCTTGCTCAAAAGATTTTCCACCCCGTAATATACCGACTTGTTTACGTCATTTTTATGACAATGCCGTTTCCGGACTTATTTAAAGGTTTTTATAACCTCTTGAGCCACTATTTGCCCGGATATAATAGCTGGCGGTACTCCGGGTCCAGGAACGGTTAACTGACCAGTATACAACATGTTTTTAACATGCTTAGCCCGCATGGCCGGTTTAAAAAAAGCGGTTTGCGCCAGTGTATTAGCTAAGCCGTAGGCGTTGCCTTTAAAAGAGTGGTAATCAGCCTTAAAATCGTTCAAGGCATAACTTCGTTTCACTACGATGGAATCACGGATATCCTGCCCGGTAATGTGCTTAAACCGGTTGAGCATCAGGTCAAAATATTTTTCACGGATACTTTCATCATCGGGTAAACCAGGTGCTATAGGCATCAGGAAAAAGAGGTTTTCACCGCCTTCGGGCGCTACACCAGGGTCGGTTTTAGAGGTGCAGGAAACATAAAACAGCGGGTTAGTAGGCCATTGCGGCGAAGTGTATATCTCCCTGGCATGTAGCTCAAAGTCTTCGTCAAAAAATAAATTGTGGTGTTTTATACCTGCTATCTTTTTGTTTGTGCCGATGTAAAATAATAGGCTGGATGGCGACATGGTACGGCTATTCCAGTATTTTTCGGTATAATTTCGATGCGATTTGGGTAACAGGTGCTGGTCAACATGCTCATAATCAGCCCCGGCTATCACAAAATCAGCCTGGAATGTGCCTTGGCTGGTATCTATATTATTGACGCTATTATCCTTTATTTCGATGTTAACAACTTCGGTATTTAATTTAAGTTCGACGCCTAACTCTTCGGCTAAATTCACCATGGCCTTTACAATCTGGTTCATTCCCCCTTGCGGGTACCAGGTACCCAGGGCCAGATCGGCATAGTTCATCATGCTGTACATGGCAGGCGTATTTTGCGGTGTTGCACCCAAAAATAAAACCGGGAACTCCAGCAGTTTTATCAGCCGGGGATTTTTAAAATACCGGCGTACATGCTTGCTCATACTGCTTAGCAGCTGTATGCTCAGGCTTTTTTTGATGAGGTTAAAGTCAATAAATTCGGTGATAGAATGGGAGGGACGGAATACATATTCGCCCATGCCAACTTTATATTTGTAGGCAGCCTGTTTTAAAAAATCTTTTAAGCCAATGCTGCTACCCGGTTCTGTTTGCTCAAAAAGAGCTTCCAGTTCGGTCATACTGGCGGGTATATCCATTATATCATTGGGGCCGTAATAGATGCGGTATCCGGGGTCTAAGCGTTCGAGTTGATAGTAGTCAGCAGGTTTTTTATCAAACAAGGCAAAAAAGTTCTCGAACACATCAGGCATCCAATACCAGCTGGGCCCCATATCAAATTTAAAACCATCTTTTTCCCAAACCCGTGCCCGGCCGCCGGGTTGATCGTTCTTTTCCAATATGGTGACTTTAAAGCCCTCTTTGGCCAGTACACAGGCCGCTGATAAGCCCGCGAAACCTGCCCCAATGATGATAATATGCCTTCTGCTGTTCATATACCTGTTGGGGTCCAAGTTAAACAAATTGTTTTGAGGTCATAAAAAACAATAACGGTTTGAATTTGTACATTTGGGAATCAGCCCAAGTGTAAATGATGAATCTGTACGACGAGACCAGTTTTGAATGCAGTAAATTAATAACCAATAAGTATAGCACATCATTCAGCTTGGGGATAAAGGCTTTTGATAAGGAACTCCGCTACCCTATTTACGCTATTTATGGTTTTGTAAGATATGCTGATGAAATAGTGGATACCTTTCATGAACATGACAAGCTAACGCTGCTTAACGATTTCAGAAAGGAAACGTTTAAAGCTATCCAGGAAAAGATCAGTTTAAATCCGGTTATACACTCATTTCAACAGGTGGTAAACGAGTACGGTATCCAAACAGGGCTTATTGACGCTTTTTTGCGTTCTATGGAAATGGATCTGGATAAAAAAGCGTATGACCCGGCTTGTTATGAAACCTACATCTATGGTTCGGCCGAGACGGTAGGGCTTATGTGCCTGCGTGTTTTTACAAATAATAATGAGGCACAATATCAGTCACTTTTATCCCAGGCCCGCAGCCTGGGCGCTGCTTTTCAAAAAGTAAATTTTTTGCGCGATATACAGGCTGATTATCAGGAGCGTGGCCGTACCTATTTCCCCGGTATTGACTTTAATAATTTTACCGAGCAGGATAAGCATCGTATTGAAGCTGAGATTAAAAATGACTTTGACAATGCCTTTGAGGGAGTAAAACAATTACCGCCAGGTACACGTTTAGGGGTTTACATAGCTTACACCTATTATTTGAAACTGTTTAAAAAAATAAGTTATACGCCAGCAAACGTTATCCTGCAAAAAAGGATACGTATTTCTGATGTACGGAAGATGGGTTTGTACGTCAAAGCTGTTTTACAACAAAAACTGAATGTGATTTAAGAGAATGAGGAGAAGTATTTTTTTTATAGCCGGAATGTTTTCGTTTTTGTTCATGATACAAGGGGTAAAGGCCGATGAGCCCAACCTTAAAAATATACGCAGGCAATTGAGGGAGGCCATTAATGATAGTAAAACCACTGATTCTCTTTATAAAAGTCTGAACAGTATAAAAAATCGTACAGGAATTATTGATGGCTTTATAGCTGGCGTGCAGGCACTGAAGGCCAAGCACGCCTGGAACCCATACTCCAAGATAAAGTACATCAAAAATTGCGAAAAAACATTTGAAAAAGCGATAGAGGTCGATCCGCATAATATTGAGATCAGGTTTATGCGGTTTTCTGTTGAGGATAGTGTACCCGGTTTTTTAGGCTATAATAAAAATATTGCAACCGATAGTAAAGAGATCATAACCCAGTTGAGTAAAAAAAATTATGGTACGGCCGATAAAGAACTTACCGTGGAGATCATTAAGTTTTTGGTGAATTCCCGCAGATGTACCCCAGCTCAAATTGATGAGTTAAACAAGCTCTTAGCCTCTTTAAAGTGAAATATACCTACTTATTGATCAATATATTAACCGTGTTTTTTCCGGTGGTATTATCGTTTGATAAGAGGGTACATTTTTATAAAAGCTGGAAATTCATCTGGCGGGGGATGGCCATAACCGCACTTTTCTTTTTGTTTTGGGATGTGCTTTTTACCGTAAAAGGGGTATGGTCTTTTAATCCACATTATATTATAGGGATAACGCTCTGGGGCTTACCGTTGGAGGAGGTATTGTTTTTTATAACCGTGCCATTTGCCTGTATCTTTATATATGCCTGTTTAAATTATTATGTCAAATGGCAGATGAATAACAGGCTCACACTTATGATCAATAGTTTGATCATTATATTGAGTGTATTAGGGGCCATTTTTTATCATGATCGATTGTATACTATCGTGACTTTTGGCCTGCTCTTGGTGTTGATGCCTTTGCTGCAATATGTATTTAAAGTACGATGGCTAAACCGCTTTTATTTAGCTTATCTGGTAGCGCTTATTCCTTTCTATATCGTAAATGGCATACTAACATCTATACCTGTAGTCATCTATAATAACAATGAGAATATGGGCAAACGCATAGGTACCATTCCGATAGAAGATCATTTTTACTTGATCATCCTGCTGTTGATGAACGTTGGATTTTTTGAGTACTTTAAAACTAAAAATCAATTATCTTGAGTCAGCTTCCGGAATATACCAGATCACAACTGGCCCTGCGAAACGGGCAGGACAAGCCTCAGATATGGGTAGCCTATAAAGGGGTAATCTATGATGTGAGCGAAAGCCGGCTATGGAAAAACGGCAAGCATTATGAACATTGGGCCGGACAGGATCTGACTGATGAACTACCCGATGCGCCTCATACCGAAAGCGTATTTGAAAAGTTTGAGAAAGTAGGGCGGTTGAGTCGGCCGACTATGTAGAGGAAGGATATTTTTGAAAGAAAAGCCCTCCTCTTAGAAATCAGAAGAGGGCTTTGAGACTTATATTTCAAATTTAGCTAAGCCAACAAATTCTTGTATGCGGGTAGTAATTTCTTCCTGAGATAGGTTTCGCAATCGCTCTGAGCCAAACTTTTCAACACAGAATGATGCCAGCGCCGATCCGTATATGATAGCGTTTTTCATATAATCAAAATTTACCGAACCTACTTTAGCCAGATAGCCAATAAAGCCACCTGCAAAAGTGTCGCCTGCCCCGGTAGGGTCAAATACTTCGGCCAATGGCAGAGCGGGGGCGCTAAATATTTTATCTTCATGGAAAAGCAATGCGCCATGCTCACCTTTTTTAATGATTACATATTTTGGTCCCATGGTTAATATCTTGCGTGCTGCCTTCACCAGGGAGAACTCGCCTGATAGTTGACGAGCTTCGGCATCATTAATAGTGATAACGTCTACCAGTTTAATGGTATTCAATAATTCATCAAGAGCAATGTCCATCCAAAAGTTCATGGTATCCATCACAATGAGCTTGGGGCGTTTATTTAACCGTTTAATAACCGTTTGTTGTACCTGTGGGGATAAATTACCCAGCATCAGGTATTCACAATCCT
This sequence comes from Mucilaginibacter sp. RCC_168, assembly GCF_041355315.1. Classification (NCBI taxonomy): domain Bacteria; kingdom Pseudomonadati; phylum Bacteroidota; class Sphingobacteriia; order Sphingobacteriales; family Sphingobacteriaceae; genus Mucilaginibacter; species Mucilaginibacter sp. RCC_168. Next base: position 53,918 of record NZ_JBFUPN010000032.1, on the reverse strand, counting down.
GATAGGAATCGGGAATAATAGGATCAAAAGCCTCTAAAACATTGAGCTCGGTAGCCAAAGTATCACGGCTGTTCATGTCGTTATGGTATCTTCCGCTCCAAAAAAATGATTTTTCACCTTGCTTTATCTGCAGGCCTTCGGTGTTTATATGATGTTTTTGAAGATCTTCGATCTCATTCTGTGGGAAATCGTCGCCTACAACAGCAACAATTTTTATACGGTTGTAAAAGTAAGATGCGCCTAAACTGGCAAAGGTTGCCGACCCACCGACAATTTTATCCGTCTTTCCGAAGGGGGTTTCGATAGCGTCAAATGCCACAGTACCAATAACTAACAAGCTCATGTAAAATATTTTTAAAAATTTTTTGCGCAAATATTGTGAAATTACCTCAGAAATCATACTTTTGCACCACTCCAATCGGAAAATACTCCTGAGTAGCTCAGCCGGTTAGAGCATCTGACTGTTAATCAGAGGGTCGCTGGTTCGAGCCCAGCCTCAGGAGCCTGAAAATCAATAAAAAAACCCAACTCTGGCGAGTTGGGTTTTTTTATTGCAGGAAATTTGCAGAGAAAGACACAAAATTCCATCACTTCTTTTTTAAAGGGACAAAAAGAAAACATTACAAATTTCCTCTCCATCCAATACTATCCATACTGTTTTCAATACGAATGAAACTACTCTTTGGTGAATCACAAATCGGGCAGGTATATTCATCTAATGTTTGAAAATCGATACCGGGGGTAATGTCATTAACTATATCGCCAAAAGTTTGATCATAAATGCTGAAACAGCTTTGGCATTGATAAATGTAATGCGTTTCTTTTTCATCCGTTTCATTGGGTAGTACAGATGGGGATATACTATCATCAATCAGAATGCTGTAAAAGTGATTACAAAGCTCTATCAAACACCTGGCAAGATCAACTTTTGGCACTTCTTCCCGGTAGGTTACATAATCTTTTGAGTTCGGGTTAAAATCGCTGGTATGCAAAATATTAAACACATCGGGCAATTGTTTTTTAATGATGATAGAGCCCGGCAGCCCCGTTTTGGGCTGCATTTTTATGGCGAAGCAGAGCCGGTAAGTTCGCAGGTCGTATTCCTCAAATATCCGTACCAGTTGCTGTTTTAACTCCAGACTTTCGCTGTTCAGGTTTTCCAGCTGCCAGTTCAGTTCATTGGAGGCATGTCTTACGTTGATCAGGTGCTTATTCAGGATACTGCCCCATTCTTTGCGGTCGGCTTCGCTGATGCCTTTAATAAGCAATGATTTCCAGGGGGTGGTATATAGCTGACCAATGCGATTTTTTAGGCATATGGTGCAAATGTCCTTCATAAACTCAAGTGGAAATAGTTCATTTCGCCTGTAAATGCCCAGCCAGTATTTATTATTCACATACCGGTTAATGCCTTCGTAATAGGGGAGTTGAAAATCGGGAAGTTTTAACGGTTCTGTTATGGGCTGTGTAACAAAATCATTTTGGGCCATAACCAGATCATGGAATTTTTGATGATTGATTTTTTGTCGGTCGTAAAACTGGGCTTTATGGGCCATGATCACCTTTTCGGCCGTTTGGCTTAGCAAAGGAATATCATCTGAGTAAACCATCGATGGCCAGCAATAAATATCGGTTGTTTTCGGAAAACGGACATACAGATACCAGTAATTGCTAATGTTAGAGGTAATGAAATTGAAGTTACCGCTAAAAAAAGGCACAAAGGTTTGATGCTGATCAACCAGGTTGATCTTTAACCTGGGCTTAAAATTAAACAGGTCAAATATGTCTTTATAAACACCCTCCTTTATCCAGCTTTCTGTGTTAAAAATAGCATCTGTAACATAGGAACTGATGATGTTCGGAAATTCATCCTCATTTATTTCGTAACTAACCTCAGCCCGTAACATATCCATTTCCAGATCTTCCAGTTGACTGGCATCGATACAAAAAAATAATTGCTGCCGGTTCCCGATACGAATAGCCTGCGCTCCTGCATTTTCGGCAATGAGCAATAACTCATACAGGTCACCCGCGGATATAACACCACCGGGCAGGTTTACTTTGATACAACAGGGTTCTTTTTTATCCATAGGGAATAATTATTGAATTATTGATTTACTGAATTAGTGATTCCAAAAATCCTAACTCTAACTGCTTTACTTCCTCATTTTATGACTACCTCAGCTTTAAGCATTTCTTCTAATAACCGTTTTACTTCCGGACGACATGATCCGCAACCGGTGCCCGCGCCCGTAGCGCTACACAGATCTTTCAGGTTATTGCAACCCGATGCTATTTTGTTCTGGATATTTTCGCTGCCCACATTGTTACAGCTGCATACCAGCTTGCCCAGTACCGGTTCGGTTTTATTGCCGCTACGTAAAAGCTGTATGCGTTTTTCGCTTAACTCGGTTTTATTGGCTATCAGCTCTTTAAATTCCAGGAACTCACTTTTGTCGCCAATAAGTATGGTGCCAACCAGCCGATCCTGATGAATGATGCATTTTTTATAATAGCGTTTGGCCTTGTCGATAAAAACGATCTCTTCATAATGCTGGTTATCCGGGCATTCAGACAAACCAATACTGCACAGATCGAACCCATGAATTTTAATGATATTCATGAACAGTGTGCCTTTGTAATAACTGGCAATATCTCCATTCATATATTTAGCCATCACTTCGGCTTGTTGCTCGGCGGCGGCAGTGATGCCGTACATGGTACCTTCAAACTCGGCAATTTCACCAATGGCATAAATGTCGGGGTCGCTGGTTTGCATGCGCTCGTTCACAATAACACCGCGCTTACAATCCAGTCCACAGTCTTTGGCTATTTCCAGGTTGGGCGTGGTTCCTATAGCCAGGATCATGGCATCACAGTCTATTTTGTTACCACTTTTTAAGCCCACCCCGGTTAATTTTGATCTGCCATAAAAAAGCTGCACCTCGTCGTCATAATAAATATCGCAGCCCTGGTCGGCCATTTCCTCAGCCAAAAGCTGACTGCCCAGCACATCCAGTTGCCTATTTAAAAAGCGTGAAACACGTTGTACAATGGTGATACGCATCCCAATTTCCCTTAGCGACGCAGCCATTTCGAGCCCCAGCAAACCCCCGCCTACAATAACCACATGACCACCCTGTGGCACATGTTTGATGAAACCATCGGCATCGTTACGGCTGCGCATGGTGAATATACCCGGCAACGATGGCACATTTTTAGGTACCGATGCCCTGCTACCTGTAGCCAGCAATAGTATATCATATGAGGTTTTAATACCACGCGAATCCGTAACCTGTTTGTTAGTACGGTCCACCTTTTCGATACTTACGCCCCGCAGCATTTTGATGTTGTAGGCAGGTTCTTCCGAATCCTTCATTTTTACCAGCTGCTCCCAGGATTGTTCGCCACTGATATAATCGGGCAACATAACACGGTTATAAAATGGATGGTTTTCTTTGCTGAATATGGTGATCTCATCATCAGGGTTCAATTCCCGGTACGATTTTACAAAACCATAAGCTCCCGCACCGGCACCCACCACCACAATGCGCTGAAAAGGCTTTTTATACTTTTTAAGGTTTACCGCACAAAACTTAAAATCAGGCTCTTTGGATATTGGGTCCACCCGGTCACTGGTCACATTATTGGCCCTGTTCAGATCGTTATTCAAAATTTTCCCCCAGTGCATAGGCAAAAACACCACGCCCTGTTTTATTTGAGCAGTCAGTTTAGCCTGCACACACACCTCGCCCCGGCGTGAGGTAATAACGGTAATATCACCCTCATTGAGCATTAAAGCGGCAGCATCATCTGGGTGGATCTCTAAAAAGGATTGTTTATAATGCTGATTGAGCTTATTTACCTTACCCGTTTTACTCATGGTATGCCATTGGTCGCGGATGCGGCCCGTAGTGAGGATGAATGGGTAATCATCATCCGGCGCCTCGCTGGTTAAAGTATCCGCAACCGGACTGATCACCGCTTTTGTTGATGGAGTATAAAAAATATGGTCTGTAAATAAGCGCGGTGTGCCTTTGGCCGGGCTTTTCTTTTTATAGGGCCATTGCACCGTTTTTTGCTCTTTCAAAACAGCATAATTCAGGCCGCTGATATCTATATTGGTTTTGGCGGTAAGCTTTACATGTTCGGCATAAATGTCTGCCGGGCTTTCAAAATTAAAACCTTTATAGCCCATTTTGCGGGCAAAGCGGCAAATAATCTCGGCATCGGGCAGGGCTTCGCCTGGTGGATCAAGCAGTTTGTTTAAATAACTGATGCGGCGTTCGGAGTTGGTCATAGTACCCTCCTTTTCGGCCCAGGCTGCCGCCGGAAGTATCACATCAGCATAAGCCAAAGTTTCGGGCTTGTTGCTGATCTCCTGTACTACCACAAACTTCGCTTTCTTTAAAGCTTCTTCGGCCAGGCGAACATTGGGCAGACTGGTAAGCGGATTGGTGCACATGATCCAAATGGCTTTTAAGCGGCCGTCGTTCAAAGCCTCAAACATTTCTGTTGCCGTCAATCCCGGTTTGGATTGAATGGTAGTACCACCCCAAAATTTTTGCACCTCTTCCCGGTGCAGCGGATTACCCAGGTTGCGATGGGCCGGGAGCATGTTGGACAATCCACCAACTTCCCTCCCGCCCATAGCATTGGGCTGCCCCGTTAATGATAAAGGGCCAGAGCCGGGTTTACCAATATGCCCGGTAATGAGATTTAGATTAATCAGGCTCAGATTTTTGTTTACTCCTATGGCGCTCTGGTTAAGCCCCATAGTCCACATAGTAATAAAACCTTTGGCCTCGCCAATATATTTTGCAGCCAGGCGAATGCTACTTTCACTCAGCCCGCAAATAATTGCGGCTTCGGTCAGCGACCTTTCAAAAACGATAGCGCTGTACTGCTCAAAGCCTTCGGCATGGTTATTTATAAAGTTGATATCGATATCGCCATTCTCGATCAATAGGCGACCAATAGCATGGTTCAGCGTAATATCAGTACCTGGGTTTATCTGCAAATGCAGATCGGCAATGGCACAGGTATCCGTAGCCCGCGGATCAACCACAATAATTTTTGTGTCGGGATTGGCGGCTTTGTGGGCTTCTACCCTACGCCATAAAATAGGATGGCACCAGGCCGGGTTGCCTCCCATAATGTAAAAGCAATCGGCCAGTTCAATATCATCATAACAAAGCGGCACACTATCCTCCCCTAACGCAATTTTATAGGCAGCCACTGCGCTGCTCATGCATAAACGGGAATTAGTATCCAGGTTATTACTGCCGATAAAGCCTTTCATCAGCTTGTTAACTACATAATACTCTTCGGTTAAACACTGGCCTGAAGCATAAAATGCCACAGAATCGGGGCCGTATTTTTCGATGAAAGTTTTAAAAACAGCGGCGGTACGGTCAAGTGCCTCATCCCAGCTTACCTGCTGCATGGGCATACTTTTGTTGTAACGCATTTGCGGGTAAAGCAGGCGGTCGCTTTTATCATTCACCGTATAGTGCAGGTTCATGCCTTTGCTGCACAGCATACCTTTATTTACAGGGTGATCTTTATCGCCCTGCAGTGTAACACTGCCGTTTTTTTCTTTATTCAGCACAACGCCGCAACCCACCCCGCAATAGCAGCAGGTAGAGGTTACGGCATTGGCGGTTAACCTGTTTTTTGATGATGATGCCTTTAAGCTCATGTGTTTATGCGATACTGCCCGCTATTACCGGATCAGTTTCTGTATTGGGAACTGTTTGTTTATAAAAACGGGTAATGAAAACAACTAAGGCCACAGCAATAACCGTGTAGCCGATATAGGTAAATGCCTGCACATAAGTAATGGAGTTTGATTTGAACAGGAAGCCAAAAAGCATCCCGCCGAAATTACCGCCAGCTCCCACTATGCCGCTCACTAAACCCACATTTTTAGTATTTACAAATGGCACAATACCATAAGTAGCACCATTAGCCATTTTTAGGAAAAGCGCGAATGATAACATAGAAACGATAGCCGCCAACAAGGTTCCTGATTGTGCGAATAATATCAGCCCGAGGCCCTCAAATAATAGCACACCTGCCAATAGCAAACCCTTGCCACGCATACCAAACTTGCGACCAACCCTGTCTGATACGATACCGCCCAATGCACGGGCAAACAAGTTCATAAAACCGAATATGCCCGCCCAGAAACCAGCCTGACTTTGCGACAGATGAAATGAATCGACAAAATGAAGTGAGGCCACATTATCAAAAGTGATCTCCATGCCAAAGCACATGGCATAGGCCATGGTCAGGGCCCAGATACGCCAGTCGGCTAGTACACTCCAGTCGGTTTTGGATGATTTGCCTTGTGTGTAACCAACTTCATCGTAGTTGCCGTTGGGCGTATCCTTGGTATATTTATAATATAAGTAAGCGATAATCAGCATCATTACTCCCGGCACGATCATGGCGTAACGCCAGGCCTCGGCCTTGGTATAACCAAAACCAACTATGGCCGCAAATATTAAAGGCATTACCATATTGGTTACGCCACCACCCAGGTTGCCCCAGCCGCCGGTTACCGCGTTTGCCGTTCCTTTTAACTGCGGTGCAAACATCATAGAGGTATGGAACTGTGTGATCACAAACGAAGCACCGATAATACCGATAGATAGTCTGAATAATAAAAAGGTAGTATAATCATGCGCCAGGCCCACAAAAAATACCGGGAGCGAACCCACTAACAATAACCGGATAGCGGTTTTGCGCGGTCCCCAGGTATCGCAAAGTTTACCGATAATAAGGCGTGCTATAATAGTTGCCGACACCGAAGCGATGATGATATTACCCACCTGACCCTTAGTTAAATGCAGCTCGGTACGAATGGTTGGCATTAGCGGAGCCAGGCCAAACCAGCCAAAAAAGCACACAAAAAACATCAGCCAGGTAATGTGGAATGTGCGCATTTGCACACCTTTGAGCGAGAATATATTGAGTTTAGTCAGTTGATTTTCCATAATTTTTGAATTTAATAGCAGGGTTTATTTATTTAAAAATTCGGGTTTAATGTTAATCTGCAGGTAGGCCCATACCGGCTTCAAATTGGCGGTCCCGGGCGTTATATTTTTGGCGTATTCCATACTGCGGGTAGCCGCCATGTAGGAGAGGCCCAAATCAATACCTGTAAACTTATTTAATTTATAGCCGGTGGTAAGGTCGAATTCGGTGCCGAGGTATTTACTTACCGGCTGGCCATTAACGTCTTTTTGATCTTTAGCTAACATAAAATAGTGGTTGGCCAGCTCCGTTGTAAACCTGCTGTTTGATGAGGTATACTTTATTTTTAAGTACGGGTTACTCAAGCCCCCTGTTGGCGAACCGCTTACCGCGTAAAAATAATCCATGTATCCCCAAAACTTATGTGGCGTGCCATACAATGGGTCAAAACGGTGATTGGTTTTTGAGGTAGAGAAAGCATCATTGCCCGAAAGGTAATCCCAGCCGGCAGTATAGCTTAGCTGATTTGGCTTATAGGTGATTGATGTTGTAATAGTATAGGCGCTTAATTCCAATCCATCGCGGTCATGACCACCCTGGTAGTAAAACCCGCCGGTTAATGCCAGCTGATTTTTATCGCCAAAGGCCGGGTTTATTAACAGCCCGGTGGTATAACGGGTATTTACACCTGTTTGGTTAAAACGTTTACCATACACATAACCCACATCGGTGCCCGAAGTATTTTTAACCGAATCCAGTATGTATTTACTAAACTGATCGGCCAGGAACAAGCCTGATATTTTGGTTTTACTAAACTTTTTGGCCACATACAAATACTCCAAAGCTTTGTAGTTTTGAGTGGCTGCATTACTGCCTGGAGAGTTTAAATAAGCGGGGCTGCCATTTTTAGCACTCAGTCCGGCACTGTTGACAAACGGGATCAGGTTTGCAGGGGTATTTACCAGGTTGCCTTTACTGTCTTTTACTGTAGCGGGGATATTTGCGGGAGTATAAAAGGTGCCATTATAATTAATAGCGTCGGAGTTTTGGTTAAATGCCGCGCCGAGATCAAGCTGCCAGCCATTTTGCAGTAATTTTAACACAATGGCATCGTGGCGCCGTCCCTGTTGTGTCCAATCCAGGTTACCCAGCAGGCGTTCATCGTCATAAACCAACTCCTGCCGACCGACTTTGATAGCAAAATAATCAACAGGAGAAACTTTAAAGGAAGTATCTTTTTTGTTTGATAAAATAATTTCGGCCCAGGCTTCATGCAGACTCAGTTTATTGCCGTCAGCAGCAGTTATGGTCGATGCATCCTGCCCCCATAGCCTGACATCCTGAACCGAGGTATGGAAAATAAGCTTGCTCGATTTATAATCAAGCGTTAAACGCGTTCGCTGCGAAATGAACGCTGCATCTTTGTACCCTATGGTTTGCAGGGTACCATAACCATCCCTCAATTCGCCCCTTGTTCGTAATTGTCCCGAAAAAGAGAGCTGTGCATTTGCATTTAAAGAGGATAAGCAAACAATAATAAATGCAATAGTCGGAATAGTGTATTGGTTTAATACATTTTTGTACATTTGAGATAGTTTTTTATTTGTTAAAGCAATGAAAACTGTTTAACCCTGTCTGGGAATGCGACCTCCCGGCAGGGCTTTTTTATGTTTTGTATTTAAATGTTTATATCCATAGGCATTTAAATTTTATGATTCTTTTATTTTACGTTTTTTATTGTCATAAATATATCCAAATTGATGCTATGTATCAATTTTTACAATGTTATTTTATAATTTTTATGATTTAAATCATAAAAATTCATTTTTTTATCAAATTATCAATTTATAACATCTTAAAAACAGCGTAAATAACATTTTTATAATGAAATTTTACATTTGATTTATTTAGATTACCTGTATTTTAATTTTTATTGAATTATTTATTGGTTTTTTTATTTAATTACCGATAAATTAATAGAGATATCAAAAAATTTATCACTCGTTATAATATAAATGCGAAAAATTTACGTCAATTATTAATTGATATCATTTAACTGAGTATTCGCATCGGATAAATTTGATTAAAATAAAAAATCCTCCAAATTTTTTAGCTTTTGAAGGATTTTTATTTGCAAAAATACCGAAATGCATAGTTTTTCGTAAACTCAATTAGGTAATCCCTATATAAACCTTACCATCAATAACTTTTACAGGGTAGGTTTTTATTTGATATTCTTCACCTGTAAGACATTCGCCGCTAATCAATGAAAAAGCTTTTTTATGAAAGGGGCAAGCTACTTTTGGAGTACAATCATCGCCAGTACTGCCTATCATGCCACGTGAAAGCGCCATCTGCTGTTTGTGCGGGCAAAGATTTTGTGTGGCATACCACTCACCACGGCGCGAAAAATTATACAACGCTATTTGTTCATCGCCATGTTTTACACAGGCACCTCCGTTCTCCGGAACATCATCCGTGTAACAAGCTAAAACCCATTCAATATCTACTACTGTTTCCATAGTTATGTTTTTAGTTTATGATAATTACCATTTTGCTTTTACCTGTTCGCGCATGGCTTCAAATTTCACTGAAGGATCCTTCTCCTCCGGAGCATTAATAAAATGAGCGAAACGTTTACGCAGAGCGGGATTTTCTACAACCTCTTTCCATTCGCAATGATAGGTATCCACCAGCTGCTGCATTTCCTCGTCCAGCTTTTCGGCAATACCCAGACTATCATTAATCACTACATTTTTCAAATAACTCATACCGCCATCCATTTTATTAAGCCAGGTTGCGGTGCGGGTAAGCGGGTCGGCGGTTTTAATGTAAAACATCAGGAACCTATCGATGTATTTGATGCAGGTTGCATTATCAACATCCGTAGCCAGCAATTGCGCATGTTGCGGTTTTGAGCCTCCATTGCCGCACACATACAGATTCCAGCCTTTTTCGGTGGCAATTATGCCAAAGTCTTTTGACTGAGCTTCTGCGCATTCACGGATACAGCCACTCACGCCACCTTTTATTTTGTGCGGCGCACGGATGCCTTTATATCTTTCTTCAATTTCAATAGCAAAGGATACACTATCATGCAATCCAAACCGGCACCATGTACTACCTACACAACTCTTAACCGTACGCAACGCTTTGCCATAAGCATGTCCGCTCTCAAAACCAGCATCAATTAATTCCTCCCAGATCTCTGGCAGATCATTAATATGCGCGCCAAACATATCTATGCGCTGCCCACCCGTTATTTTGGTATAAAGACCATATTTTTTAGCCACCTGTCCAATCACGATCAATTTATCAGGAGTGATCTCGCCGCCGGGAATACGTGGCACAACCGAGTAAGTACCGCCTTTTTGTATGTTAGCCAGGTAGCGGTCGTTGCTATCCTGAATAGTATCTTGTTTTACAATCACATCATTCCACAGACTCGATAGGATGCTGGCTACCACAGGTTTGCAAACCTCGCAACCATCGCCCTTGCCAAAATGATCCAATACCAGGTCGTAATTTTTAACCTGGTTTATTTTTACCAGGTCAAACAGTTCCTGGCGCGAATATTCAAAATGCTCGCATATTACATTTTTAACATATTGGCCATTGGCTTTCATGGTGCCTGTAACCAGGTCTTTTACCAATGGTACACAACCGCCACAACCAGTGCCTGCTTTGGTGCATTTTTTAATATCATCAACACTGCAGGCGCCGCTGTTTACTGCCGAGCATATAGCTGATTTACTTACCGCCTCGCATGAGCAGATTAATGCATCATCAGGCAAACTCATTACACCTGCACCTTCATTAGCTTCGCCGCTGCGTAGGCCCAGTATCAGATCCTCCGGGTTTGGCGGCAGTGCAATTTTGTTATTAACCGTTTGCAGGAGCATGCTATAGGCATCAGCATCGCCAATTAAAATGCCGCCAAGCAGGTACTTGCCATCATTACTGATGTTGATGCGCTTGTATATTCCTTTATGGGTATCCTCAAATACAATGGTGCGGCAATCTGGCTCAGTGATAAAAGCATCACCAAAGCTGGCTACATCAACACCAATCAATTTAAGCTTGGTGCTCATGTCGTAACCGTAAAACCCTTTCTCATTACCTGATAAATAGCCGGCAACAACATCAGCCATTTCATAGCCTGGAGCTACCAGACCGTATATCATGCCTTCGTAAAGTGCGCACTCACCTATGGCAAAAATGCACTCATCGCTGGTTTGCATTTTTTCGTTAACAACGATGCCGCCGCGGGTGCCTGTATGCAGTCCCGCCAGTTTTGCCAGTTCATCGCGCGGGCGGATGCCGGCAGATATTACCATCATATCGATAGGCAAACTGGTATCATCATTAAACTTTAACGCTTCAATTTTGTGATCGCCAACAAAGGCTGCAGTGTTTTTATTGAGATGAATATTTAAACCGAGGCTTTTTAATTTAGACAGCAACATACCACTGCCTGCAGAGTCTATTTGCCGCGGCATTAAGCGGGGGGCAAACTCTATAACGTGCGCTTCTTCAATACCCAGATCTATCAGTGCTTTTGCAGCCTCAAGACCTAAAAGGCCGCCACCCATTACAGCGCCAACTTTAGCATTGACAGCATAAGTTTTGATCAGTTCCAGATCATCAATGGTGCGGTAAACAAATACGCCTTCTTTTTCAACGCCCGGAATATCGGGTACAAAAGCCGATGATCCGGTGGCCAGCACCAGGTAATCATATTTAATGGTAAGCCCTTTCAGGGAATGAATAGTTTTCTCTGCCCGGTTTATCTCCTGAACAGGATCGTTAAGATATAACTTTATGCCATTATCAGCATACCATGTGTCGGTAGATAACGATAGGTCGCTTGCTGTTTTTCCGTTAAAATATTCGCTGAGGTGAACCCTGTCATAAGCAATTCGGGATTCTTCGCCAAAAACAATGATATTGAAATGTGATGACCGGGCTAATAGTTTTTCACAAAACTTATAACCCACCATTCCATTGCCAACAACTACGATGGTTGGTTGAAACATAACGATTTTTTTAAATGTTAAAGCAAAAACTGTATTTATAACGCGTTATAGTTGCGACCTTAAAGCATTATGATAACAATATTAACTAATTAATTCAATATTTCAATTTTTAAGCACTATAAAAATTGAATTTTTTATTATTTTTATGATAATCGTAATAATTTAATGGTTTATTGTTTAAAATTTTACACTTTTTTATGATAATAATCATTTTTAAGGTGATTTAAGTTCATTGTATTTGCCGTTAACCGGAGTTTAAGGTAAATTCACAAATTTAATACATGCATAACGCATGAAAATCAGAGAGTCAAAGGAAATTCAGCACGCTAAATTGCCTATGTTATTTTAAGAGTCAAATTCGATGGTAATTTTGAGACAGTAAAGAATTATTTCGTCGTTTATAGTGGCAGTATAATCGGCCCATCACTTTTAAAGTATGGATCAAGTTTGATATTTAACGATTTAACAGTATTGCTTGTAATCGGATTGATTGAATGATACAGGATAATGGGCTTGATGAACACCCAATATAGCGGCAATACACAATAATATAAGACTTCTGGATTTTTTAAAGCAGTGTGAGAACTGCCATCGCAGCGATTAATGCGAGGGGAATATCCCGATTGCGCATTTTTGTAAATTACGCAGATTTATCTTTATTCTTTTGATAGTTGCCTTGTCTTTTTGAATAGAATCAGTCATTAAATGAGCCAGTTCATGAATTATTCCCTCATCACCAACAACCTCTTCAATCGATATCGTTTTAGATTTAAGTGCAATAAAGGAAAGGTAACAAGCCAGGTGAGTTATAACAGGTAAATTCTCCAAAAAAGCTTTATCGCTTAAATTGCTATAGTCTTCAATTGTATTTATGTGTTGCAATTTAGTTTCAATTTTTTCGCCTATGTTTCTTAAGTTGGAAATATATTTTATTTGCTTAATACTGTTACCCAATATGTATGAGGAATATTTGTTCCCGTTTAAGATATATGATGTGTAAACTCCGCGTGCCCTATCAATTTCCATTTTTTTCAGTTTAATAAATTATTGCTTAATCCTGCAAAATTAAAATGCCTTTTTGTCACCTTCCCATATTGAGCGGCGGGTAGAATCATGGATGTATAACGCCATAAATTCAATCCCGTTCAGTTTGCAGAACTATTCAATCAATTAACAAAGAAGACCTTTCAAGGTTGTGATTAATTAAAAATATTTCTTATTAATTAATTATTTGAGATTCTTTTATCTTGAAAGCAGTATATTACATTCTGTGACCGCCGGTAGCTCCGCTGCATTTATTCTCGCATCTTCAACAGCCCTCATTTGGCTGGTGCCCGGACCGATATTACATTAGCTGAATGAGCTGCCGGCCTCACATGAAAGCACCAGTAACCGTATGGTTAATATATAGGATTTGACTAAAGCGGGGTTTGATTACTTCTATAAATTTTTATATCTGCTTATCTAACCCAACAGAAAAGAAAAATGATCTGTCAGCCATGGCCTATTAGTTCAAGTGTGCGCTTTACGCTGATTTTTGAAAATAGCTGGTTCGGCGCCATTGTTCTTCCCTTCGGGAGTTTCGAGCGCGGCATGCGGCTTGTCGGTTGAATTTATAGTATTGATTCCTTTATTTACGTCCGACTGGCTTAGTATGTCTTTTGGGTTGGGCAGGTCAAAGCTACCTACCGGATGAAGCGAGTCATCAGTTAACTTTTTTTTCTTCATGGTATTTATGGTTTAGCCTAAAGCTTCCATAGGCGCTTTATTACTTATTCAGTTTCTTCTCTACTACGCTTCGCTGGTTAGAGCTTGTTGCTTTCTTGGCTGCTGCTACATTCTTTGTCGTTGTTCCTTTTTTGCGTGCTTCATATTTCAATTCATGTGGCTGCTCCGATACAGAGTTTCTTTCCACTTTTGCTCCTCTGGTGCTCATAGATTTATTTTGAGATGTATCTGATAAACAAGTAATAATATGGATGGTTTTAATTTAAAAGTAAATAATTATCCTTATTGGAATTATTAAGTGAGGGTTTTGAGAAAATGAATAATAATTGTGGCGGTAAATATATTTGGGCAAACTGCCGAAACGGGTAGTTCACCCGCTATGAATGCGTAGTTAAACACCAAACCGCCCAGGTAAACAGTATGTTATTCTACCATCAGTTTACTTAAAAATAATAATATGAAAAACTTCACACGCATTTTAGTTTTGGTGGCATTGTTGAGTGTCGGTATGACAGCTTGTCAAAGTAAAACGAATAATAACAGCAGTACCGATAGTACTTCGTCTATGAGCAGCGGAAATGCCGACAGCGCCAATGGCGGTACGGGTTCAGGAATGGCTGCCGACACTGCCCACCAAAGCGACAGTACCAGGATGAAAGACAGTACTAAACGCTAATGGTATGAAAACGCTATTTATCCTGCTGGAAATGGCCGGCTGTCTACAGTTAACATCGATACTGGCGCAAAAGACGCTGTGACCGGTAATTTTGTCCAGAAATTAACTACTGATGAATATGCGTTTACTGCTGATCGATGATGACGCGGCGTTGTTAGATCTGCTGACCGAGGTTTTCGAAACAGAAGGTTATCATGTAACTGCTGTGGCAGAAGTAAAAGATCTGGCCGGGCTGCTGGAAAGCAGCCGGCCAGATCTGATCATTACGGATTATTATTTGAAAAACGATTGTAACGGTCGCGATTTGTGCTGTCAGATCAGGAGACTCGCGCTTTTTGCAGAGCTGCCGATTATAATGTTATCTGCCTGGCCTAAAGCCAAATCGGCTTGGGAAAGTAAGTTGTGTCAAGTCCTGGTCAGCAAACCTTTCGATGTATGGGAACTATTGGCTTGCACTGGCGAATTGATTCGTTTACGGCAGACGTAGTTATTTCGGCTTTATACGTATTTTACGCATTCATATTGCGTAGTTATCTCACAAACTTGCCCCCACGTTATTTTGTTAAAACTCAAAGAAGTAACGGATTATGGAGGAAATTCTGATAATCGAAGATCATGGCGTGGTCCGCGCCGGCATAAGTCATATCCTGGAACAAGAAGCGGGACTGGTAATTACCGGGTTGGCGAAGAACGGAAAAGAGGCGCTGGAATTGGTCAGGAAGGGCCTGAAACCTGATGTTGTGCTGTGCGATCTGCACTTGGGGGATATGTGCGGTATTGATGTTGTGCGCGAATTTCAGCAACTGGTGCCGGAAGCCGGTGTAATCATGCTGACCGTAGAAGCCAGCGAATACTATATTTCAGAAGCATTCCAGGCTGGTGTTAAGGGTTATCTTTTAAAGGAAGCAGATAGCGATGAACTTGTCCATGCGGTCAGAAAGGTACTGCAAGGAAAATATTTCATTTGCACCGGATTGGCAAGACAATTGCAGACACGGCTGATCCGGCAAAATGATGAAAGTGCTAAGCAGCCGTCAGTGGAACTTTCCGAACGGGAGTCGGAGGTTCTGCGCCTTTTGGCCGATGGAATGACCAATGTCGAGGTCGCCAATCGCCTGTTTACCAGTAAGCGGACGGTGGAAGGGCACCGGCTGTCCCTGCTGCAAAAGACCGGTACCCGGAACGGGTTAGAATTGATTAAAGTGGCTATGCTGCAGGGTCTTTTAAAAATCCCCAGAGAAACCTCAATATGACTGGAGAAAATTCATTGGCAGAAAAAGTAGCAGCTGTGCTGAGTGTTAGTCTTAATGGAAGGGCCAGCGTGACCGGCGGTGACGGCCATGTGTTGATCGCACTTCATGATGATGATTTTAAAAAACACTTCACTCAAATTCGCCAACAGGTTTCGCTTATTGTTGACGAAGCCTTTCCTAACCGACCTGAAGATATTTCACTGTTATTTCAGAATGAAGGCGGTGATCATCAGTGGCAATTCGATTTATAACATTTATTCAAGCAAATAATACGCCCTATCTGGGTTTTGCTGCCGAATTTCGCAATATATTTCATCAAGAGTTATCTTTTGTAAAGACTGACGCTCCTGGAGAAAGCGAGACTTAAGATTTTCAACCGTGACTTTCGACTTAACGATTATTCATTCTTCATATACTTATCTATCCCTTCGGCGGGCTTCCAATCGCTGCCTGGTTCAAAGTAGTGCCATAGCAGGGCCGATACTTTTTTGATGAGCACGCTGGCTTCATTGTCGGGCACCCAGCGCTGGTCGGTGTTATGATTGGTCATGATAGAAAATACATAATCGCCGTGGGGAGCGCTCACCAGCACGGTTTCTGATTTGGCGGCATCAACAGCCCCTTGTTTGGATATGGTTTGCACATAAGGCGGTATTTGCGACAGGGCTTTTTCATCCCAATAAATACGTGCCATGTTACGGCTCATGCGCTCGCTGGCGGCAGCGCTAACCGCCTTACCCTGTCTGATCATGGTGAACAGGCGGCACATTTCAAACGGTGTGCTTACACCCCAGCCATAAATACCACGAATGGCTTCGCGGCCGGGCACACGGGAGTTTACACGCATTACCTTAAACCCGTTTTGCTGCAGCCAATTATTGATATACTCGCCGCCTACCAGCTTTTGCAGCCAGGTACTTGCCGTATTATCGCTCATAGTGATCATGAGCAGGGCCACTTTGCTGAGCTGTATGGTATCCTTATCTTTAAAGGAACCCAGGATATCTTCTCCCTTATACAAGAGCGAATCGCGGTAAACCAATTTCTGGTTGTATTGCAGCTCGCCTTTTTCAATTTTATCCATCAAACCACATTGAATGCTCACCTTGATCATACTGGCCGTCGGGAACAGAGTATCGGCATTAATGGCCGCCGTTTTGCCTGTTTTAAGGCTTTGTACATAAATGCCTACCTGGCCGTGAAATCCCTTCACCGCGCCAGTGAGTTGTAGTGTAAGCTTATGATCGGTTTGGGCGAAGGCAGCGGATTTAATGGCGAGTAAAAGTATAAGTAGTTTGAACTTCATTGGAAATAATGGTTGGAACACTAAGTTATAAAAATGGGCTCAAAAATATTTAGATTTGTTTTTTTGATACTATTTGGATAAATGAACAAAAATGTCACCGCGTACCAGGGAAAGGTCTGTCATCCTGAGCTTGTCAAAGGATCGTGCGGAGAGGCCTGCCCGCCATGCTTCGACAAGCTCAGCATGACACTCGTTTTTTCAAGTTCCCAAATCACGTCGACATTTATCTACCTATGATATACCTCCGCTGGCTTTTATTTCCCTTCTCGTTGCTATATGGCCTAGCGGTGGTTGTCCGAAATTGGTTTTATAATACGGGGTTATTTAAGAGCAGGGTGTTTAACATTCCCGTGATCGCGGTAGGCAACCTGGATGTAGGTGGTGCTGGCAAAAGCCCGATGACCGAATACCTGATCCGTTTGCTGAAAGGGAATTATAAACTGGCCACCTTAAGTCGGGGCTATGGCCGCAAAACAACGGGGTTTCTACTGGCAAATAGTCCGGCAGATGCTGTAATGGTAGGCGATGAACCGGCACAATTCAAAAACAAATTCCCTAACGTTACCGTGGCCGTAGCCGAAAAACGGGTAGAAGGCATTGAACAATTACAGACATCACATGATATCATTATTCTGGATGATGCCTACCAGCACCGGGCCGTGAAACCGGGATTCAGCATTTTACTTTTTGACTATAACCGGGTTAATGAACCACGCTTGTTATTACCCGCCGGCAACCTGCGCGAACCTTTTACAGGGCGCAAACGTGCCGATATTTTGGTGATCAGTAAATGCCCTGTAACGCTGGATTCCGAACAACAGGCAGCTGTTATCAAGCGAATAAATCCACTACAACGTCAGGCCGTATTTTTTACATCGATAAGCTATTTACCTTTGCAGGATCTGGCCGGGAAGGCTACCAATACCGTGATAGATGATACCACAACGGTATTCCTGCTTACGGGGATAGCCAATACCCATCCTTTGCTGGAGCATCTAAAAAAGCAAACACCGCACATTATCCATCATAAATATCCCGATCATCACCAGTTTAGCTTAAAAAATATCAGTAAACTTGCCGATGATTTTGTGGCCTGCACTGCACAAAAAAAACTGATCATCACAACAGAAAAGGACGCACAGCGTTTAGGGGAACAGGATCTGCAGCAGGTGGTGAAAAAACTTAATATTTTGGTATTGCCCATTGGCATTGAGTTTTTAAATAACCAACAAAAACAGTTTGATAAATTAGTAACAGATTATGTTAGAAAATATTCAAAGCACAGCCCAATACATTAAAAGCCGCATTGGCGATTTTGAACCCGAAATAGGTATTATTTTAGGTACTGGTCTTGGCGGTCTGGTAAAAGAAATAGAGGTCGAAAAACAACTGATGTACTCCAACATCCCCGATTTTCCGATCTCCACGCTGGAATTTCACTCCGGAAAATTAATTTTTGGTACACTGGCCGGTAAAAAGGTTGTGGCCATGCAAGGCCGTTTGCACTATTACGAAGGCTATAGCATGCAGCAGATCACCTTCCCGGTAAGGGTGATGAAATACCTGGGTATTAAATCATTGTTTGTATCCAATGCCAGCGGATCGCTTAATCCAAAATTTAAAAAAGGCGAACTGATGATCATTGCCGATCATATCAACCTGCAACCGCAAAACCCATTGGTGGGGCGTAATGATAATGAATTGGGACCACGTTTTCCGGATATGAGTCAGCCGTATCAGCGTACATTGATTGATAAAGCATTAACAATAGCCAAAGCAAACAATATTATTTGCCATAAAGGAGTTTATGTAGCTGTTACCGGACCAAATCTGGAAACCAAGGCAGAATACAAGTATTTACAAATTATTGGCGGCGATGCCGTTGGCATGAGCACTGTGCCCGAAGTTATAGTGGCAAACCACATGGGTTTGCCCGTATTCGCGATATCGGTATTAACCGACGAAGGTTTTAATGATGACCTGGCGCCTGTTGTGGTTGAAGATATTATAAAAATTGCCGAAGAGGCTGAACCCAAACTAACATTAATACTTAAAGAACTGATAGCTGGTAGTTAGAAACCAGGACCAAGAGGCAAGATATTAGAGTCAAGAAAAGAGTTTCAAAGTGAATAAATCCTGTAAAAGAAAATATTTCGGCAAGCCATTACAGCACCATAGTTTAAATGAGCGCGCTTTTATCTTGACTCCTGACTCTAACATCCTGACTCTTGAGCGACGTAAGCCATTTAAATGTATTTTATTGTTCCTGCTGTGCATATCGGTACACAGCGCTTTTGCGCAATATAACCAAACCGGCCGGCAACGTCCCTTACCTACCCGAGATACACTCAAACAAACAAGGCAGGTGAGTGATGACGAACTACTGGATAGCCTGCGTAAAAAGGAAGAGAACAAGCATGATTCTGTAATTTACAATTCAAAATTCATCCGCGTAACCAATGAGCAGTTGCTTAATGACAGTACCCAAACATTTGCCATTGACACCGGTATAAGCCGTTTTGAAAACTACAGCCCGCTGCTTGATCCCCGCAATCCACGCATACACCTGGGCTATACCGGGGTGTCGCAAAGAAGTTTGCTGTTTGAACCTGTTAAAACCATTGGGTTTGATGTGGGCCTGCATGCTCTGGACATTTACACTATTCAACCACAGGATATTAATTATTATAATACACGGGTAGCCTACTCCAACTTGTCGCTTTTTAATGGTTTTGGCAGTTCGGCAGAGCAGCTATTTAAGGTGATCCATACCCAAAACATTAAGCCCAACTGGAACGTTGGTTTTAATTTAAATTTTAATGGCTCCAAAGGCTATTATAGTAGCAGCAGTGTATTGGGGCAAAACGTAAGCGGTTTAAACGCGGCTATATTTACCTGGTACGAGTCGAAAAGCAAACGTTATAACCTGCTGGCAAATGCCACGTTTAACAACCTGAAAGCCCCTGAAACCGGATCAATATTGACCGATTCTGTTTTCACCAGCGCTAAAGGCACCGTATTTTTTAAAGCAAACGCTCCTGTCCGTTTACCCAACAGTTACGAAAACTGGAACGATAAGGGCATATACATTAAGCAGTTTTACTACCTGGGCCGTATTGATAGCCTAAATAAGGGTAAGGAAAACTCCAAGGTTTTACCTACACAGCGCGTGGCACATACGCTGAACATCAAAAATGGCAGGTATAACTATATCGAGAGCGGTGTTGATACCTATAACGTATTCCCCGATTATTATTACAGCAATAACCGGTCGCGCGATTCTATGGTATACACACACATTCAGAATGAGTTTTCATACAGTTTTTATCTGCGCAGTAAATCAGTCAAGTTTGTTAAAAACGAGTTGAAGCTGGACCTTGGGCTGGTACACGATTTTTGGCATTACGCCCAATTTGTAAGTGATACCGCATTGAACCAATATGGTGCTAAATATATACACCAGGACAAGGTACAAAACACCACTTTTCAGGATATTACCCTTAAAGCCAAACTGGGCTACCGTTTTAGTGACCGCATAGCCTTGGATGCCGATTTCAGACAGATTGTGCAGGGGCGTGATTTCGGTAATTATTTGTACGATGCCAAGCTTAACCTTGCCGGAGGCGGCCGGGTGGGTAAAGTAGTTTTAGAGGCTTATACACAAAATAGTTCGCCACCGCTGGTATATACCAACTGGATATCCAATCATTATATTTTTCATAATGATTTCAGCAATCAAAAAACTACCAGTTTATCTTTCAACTATATCAATGCTCCTTTAAAGTTTGATATAAAGGTGGAGTATTTCCTGATATCTAACTATCTATACTTTACCGCTCAGGATGGCGGTAACGACGCGCACCCAACGCAATTAAGCAGCGATATCAACTTATTGAAAGTAAGCATTGGTAAAAGTTTAAAATGGCGCAGCCTGCATTTTGATAACTATATAGTTTATCAAAAAACCGATTATCAATCAACTCTTCGCACGCCGGAAATATATACCTACAGTAACCTTTACCTGACCAAAACATTTTTCAATGTATTACAATCGGCCTTTGGGATAAATGTGCGTTATAATTCTGAATATGTGGCGCCATCTTACGCAGTTGGTTTGGGCCAGTTTTATAACGGACCAAATGTTACTTTCTCATCGTACCCAATTGCATCTGTATATTTCAAGGCAACCTTGCAGCGCACCAATTTATTCCTGATGTATGATTATGCCAACCAGGGTCTGTCGAGCAAGGGATATTATACCGTGAACCGGTATCCGCAACAGGACCGCCTTCTCAAATTCGGCGTAAGCTGGACGTTTTATAATTGAGTGTGAGATATCATTGTGAGTGCGGGAACTCCGCGATTTTCATGAATGGATCATAATCTATTTATCAAAATTAGGGGTTATTTCTTTCAGACTACGCGCACGCAGTTAAATTCAGGCATCTCTCACTTCACACTCACTCCAAAATCACGTTTTCTGTTTCTTCTTTTTGGCTGCCGGGAACAATACGTTGTTGAGTATAAGCCGGTAACCTGGCGAATTGGGGTGTAGTTTCAGATCGGTTGGCGGGTCGCCTACGGCATGTTGATAATCCTCAGGATCATGACCACCGTAAAATGTCCATTGCCCCTTGCCGTATTCGCCATGTATGTAACGGGCTTCGTTAGCCGTTTTCATTTCGCCCATAATGGTTACTCCGGGCTTCAGCATGCTTTTGTTAAAGGCTGTGGTCAATCCCATAAAACCCTTGATCACTTTATCATGATCCTGTGTGAGCATGCTGGGTACCACATCCCATTTGGCCGAAAAATCAAACAGCGTAAAAAAATCACGGGTGCGCTCTACCTGGCGGGTGCCGGTTACGTCAATATTGCTAAACTGGTGTGATACGGGATTCATATCCAGCGTAAAGTTCTGAAAAGCGAAGGTCTGTGTAAAATCAAGTTTCGACTGCGCATCCGGATCGGCCGGATCACCATCAAACATGCTTTCGCAGATATCGGTATTCGCGGCAGCCAGGGCAATGTCAAAAGTATCGGTACCAGAGCACATCGCAAACAGGAAGCCCCCGCCAGCGCAAAAATCACGGATATTTTTGGCAACCGCCAGTTTCATTTTGGATACTTTTTTAAAACCCAGCTTATGTGCAAGTTCCTCCTGGCCTTTTATATCGTCGGTATACCATTGGGCAAATCTATAGGCTCCGTAAAATTTACTGTACTGTCCAGTAAAATCCTCATGATGCAGGTGCAGCCAATCGTACTTAGGCAAGTCGCCGCGAATTACTTCTTCGTCATAAACCACGTCATATGGTATTTCTGCATATTTAAGCACCAGGGTAACGGCATCATCCCATGGAAGTTTATTCTTAGGCGAATACACCGCCATTTTGGGCGCCTTTTCCAGCTTGATCACATCCATATTAACCGACGGGTCGCTTACCTCGGTCAATATCTCGTTTACCTTGGCATCGGCCAGTACCTGGTAGCTTACCCCGCGTACTTTACATTCCTCTTCTATCTTCTGATCGTACTTCATCATAAAGCTGCCGCCGCGATAGTTCAGCAGCCAATCCACTTCCTCACCATTCTTCAAAGTCCAGAAAGCGATACCGTACGATTTGAGGTGATCTTTCTGCTCATCATCCATCGGGAGCAGGATGGATGCGGCTTTAGAAAAGATAGGTGCCAAAAGCAGAAAGCAGAAAGCAAAAAGCTTTGCCAGGGAAAGGCGAGAGTTATATTGATCAATTTTATGGGTCACTAATCTGTAATTATGTATGTAGATGTATTCAAATGTAACGAATAAACGCTTAATGTATTACCGTATATCAATGATGATATAAAAAGCTTTAAGCCTTAAGCTTTTCGCTTTAAGCCTTTTCCCTTTCACCTCAAAATTATTACCTTTGCCAACTGTTTTCCAAAAAACAAATAAAATGAGCAAAGCGATTATCAAAACCGAAAAGGGCGATATGACTGTTGAGTTTTTCGACAAAGATGCCCCAAATACTGTTGCTAACTTTCAAAAATTAGCGAAATCAAAATTTTATGACAACGTGACCTTTCACCGCGTTATCCCAAACTTTGTAATTCAGGGCGGCGACCCAACCGGTACCGGTGCAGGTGGCTCCGATCAAAAAATTGATTGCGAACTAACCGGCGATAACCAATATCATGACCGTGGTGTGCTTTCAATGGCTCATGCTGGTCGTAATACCGGCAGTTCACAGTTTTTCATTTGCCACAGCCGCGATAATACCGCTCACTTAGACCGCAACCACACCGTTTTTGGTAAAGTGATTGAAAATGTTGAAGTAGTTGACGCTATCCGTCAGGGCGACAAAATTTTAACCATCGAAGTAATAGAAGACTAAGTGAATAGCGAGTGGTTGATTAAGTTGACTGGTTTTAAATTTCTAAAACAGATCAACTACTTAACTCAATCAACCACTCGCTTAATCAACCAAAATATATGAATTTACAAGGAATTGTAGCCGTATCGGGCAAACCAGGTTTATGGAAAGCCCTGGCGCAAAACAAAAATGGTTATGTGCTGGAAAGCCTTGATGCGCTAAAAACCAAACTGGTAGCCAACCTATCGACTGCTAAATTAGCGGCGCTGAGCGAGATCACCATTTTTGGGGTTGATGACGATATTAAGCTGACTGATGTATTTGAGCAGATGAAAAGTGCTGCCAGCATCCCCGACGCTAAAGCCGACGGTAAAAAATTAAGGGAATTCTTTTTTGAAGTAGCCCCAGATCATGACGAAGAGAAAGTTTACGCTTCGGACATGAAAAAAATAATATCATGGTATCAGCTGTTAAAAGATCTGCCGCTTTTTAACGAGCCAGATTCAACCCTTGCTCCTGCAGAAGAAGCTGCTGCTCCGGCTGTTGAAACACCGGTTGCTGTTGAAGAAGTTGCCGAATCAGCACCTGCCGCTGCACCTAAAGCAAAAGCTAAAAAAGCTCCAGCCAAAAAAGCATAAGCCATTTGCTTTAAAATATAAAAGCCCCGGTAATTACCTACCAGGGCTTTGTTGCTTTTATAAAGCCAGTTTTCCTCTATATACCTTTCCTGTCGAATCAACTGTCATTAAATAACCTGTATGGTAATCGGTTAACGGAACAGTTATATCATATCCTATAAGCAATCGTTTCTCAATCACAGCTATATTGGGTTGAGATAACACACCACATCGCTCAAGTTCGTTGCTTAACGAATTCTTGAAATCCTCCTTTGTTACAATGCCTTTAAAAAGGATTTTAGCGTTTATCTTATATTCTACTTCCGATATAAAGTTATGTGTTTGGAATTTGGACAACCCATAAACGTTAAGATACTTCTGTGGTACATTTATTTTACCATCATGGGTACAGTAGTATTTTAATCTCACAATTATTGTATCTCCATTTTTCAGGTCAGTCGTATCCGTTTTAATCGTGTCTTTATAACTGGCCAAAACCATTTTTCGCAGGCTATCACGTTCATGTGCATTCATTGCCGTTAATCTACGTAATGCGGAATTAGGTTCAGGACCAGAACAACTCATAGCCATACCGCAGATTATGTACACCATTAGCATAAAGCGATATACTAGTCTAGTTTTCATAGAATAAATGCATTATGATTAATACATTATTTAAGTATTATGCATCCACAGCATCATACACAATAACCTTTTCCCAAAGGTGACTACAGTTTTTGATAAACTCCAGATGTATAGGATGACTTTGGTAAGTGGCTTGTCCGGCCAGGTCGCTGAAGAACATGAGTTCGGATACCGCCCAGCTGTTATCCACCACGTCGCGCTTTTCGGTGCTGGCTACAACGCCTACTTTGAGTTTTTTGATGGTTTCTATTTTGGCTAAGGTTTTTACACCGGCTACTAATTTATCACGATCTTCTATTGAACCTGGGTTTTTAAGCCAGAAAAATACATGGTGAACTACCGGAAATTCGTCTTTTTGATAATCTGATGATGGCATGGCTGATGCTGCTATGGTGCCCGCTGCAAGAGCGGCAGTTGTGGTTATAAATTTGCGTCTGTTTGATGTGCTCATGGTAGTTTAAATAATGGTCTTAAATTAATAAGAATTATTTAAAACCTATGTAATAACGACGTGTAAGTCTTGTGCTCCCAATCAGAGCAGAATAACGAAACCAATTACCGGTAACAAATTAAGCAGAATAATTAGCCAGATATTGGGATTGACCGGTTTTCCCTGGGCATAACGAGCCAATAAAAGCAAATAGATAAGATAATAAAGAATTATAACCCCAAAGAGAAAACCAAACCCGACTGCCCCTAATCCGCCCCCCGGCTCAGACAGTGCATTCCAGGCAAATGCTATGCATGTTACTATCTCTACGCATGTGATGATCAGAATAAGGTTAAGCGCTTTTAGCTTTGTCATATTAGCATTCAATTTCTAAAAGAAATATCGTCCATATTATCCAATAATTCATTTTTCATAAACAGAACTCTTTTTTCCAAGCGTTCAGCCAATTCCAATGTGGGTTCTGCATTAAATGGATAACAATCAATTACCGGGATTCCTTTTTTAACTTGATCAATCCAATCCTGGGCCAGATTAATGTAATCCTCAACTACATGTTTTGTTTTTTTTGGCCCATAAACATCCAGGTACATAGGTGGAAAATCTCCAACCATCACCCATAAAAAGTTGTCCTCGCTACTTTGTGTATTTATGATCTCGAAAAGAAAAATGCAGAGCACTCCTCCCAGATTAGTATAAAGAAAACTGTTCTTTATTTCCTTACACCACTTAAAACCACGCAGATAGTTTTCGGCTTCCCTATGCATTACATCGAGCTCCTGATAAAAATCTATATCAGCAGTAATATTTTTATAGTTGACAGGATAACTCATTCCTTACAAACACTCCGGCTGTTTGCACTTTTCGTCGGCAAACTCGGGTTCAAAGGTGCTGTGGTTTATATCGAGGTGTTCCAGGCGGTGGCGCAGGTCGTGTTTGATATTGTCAAAATCGGCCATTGATTCGGGTTTGATCACCAGGTGGGCGGTCAGCGCGTTTTCGGTGGTGCTCAGGGCCCATACGTGCATGTGGTGCACGTCAACTACACCTTTACCTTTCATCAGTTCGGTTTTGATCTTTTCCAGATTCATCTCGGCAGGTACACCATCCATTTCCAGGCGCAGGCTGTCTTTAAGCAGGCTCCAGGTACCGCGTAATATTACAATGCCTATAATTACGCTCACTACGCTATCGATCCAATAGATCTTGGTAAAATAAATGATCAAACCAGATACCACCACCCCGAATGAAACGATGGCATCAACAGCCATGTGCAGATAAGCGCCTTTTACGTTCAAATCTTTATCCTTATCCTTCACAAAAAGCCATGCGGTAAAACCATTAATAGCAATACCGATAAAAGCCACCCAGGCCATAGTACCACCAGATACTACTTCGGGGTTCATAAAGCGTACCACGGCTTCGTACAAAATAAAGCCAACCGCTACAAACAGGATCAGCGCGTTAAAAAACGATACAATAATGGTTGATCGCTTGTAGCCATACGTATATTTACTATTAGCACTCACTTTGGTGAGCTTAAAGGCCAGCAGGGCCAGCGCCAATGAGGCTACGTCGCTAAGGTTATGACCAGCATCGGTTAATAACGATAAGGAATGTGTTGTTAAACCGGCTATTACCTCAACTACTATAAAAATGGAATTTAATAGTATACCGACAATAAACGCGGTATTCAAATGATCGAGCTTGGGGGCATGATCATGGTGATGATGACCTGCGTGTGAATGATCGTGACCTGCTGACATTTAGCAAAGATAGGCTTTTTGATGTGCAGATATGCAAATATGCAGATGTGCAAATAAAAAATGATGCTCTAATCTTCCATTTATTCAAACATTGTAATTGCTCGTGAAGTAACATATATAATGTCTACGTCTGCATATTTGCACATCTGCACATCTAAAATCTGCACATCCGGTCACTCGTGATGATAGGGCTCACCTTTAATAATGGTATAGGCACGGTAAAGCTGTTCCACAAAAAACAGGCGGACCATCTGGTGCGAGAAGGTCATGCGTGACAGCGATATTTTATCATTCGCACGTTGATAAACGGATTGATCAAAACCGTAAGGACCGCCGATAACAAATATCATATTGGCTGATGAACTGATCTCTTTTTTATTAATATAAGCCGCAAACTGGGTTGATGAATATTCAATGCCTTTTTCGTCAAGCAATATCAGGTGGTCAAGCGGGGTAACTTTTTTGAGTATCAGCTCAGCTTCTTTGGCCTTTTGCTGTTCGGCGCTCAGGGCTTTGGTATTTTTCAGTTCGTTAATTTCAACCAGTTCCAGTTTGGTGTAATGCTTCAGGCGCTTTACATATTTGTCGATACCCTCTTTTAAATAGGCATCTTCTGTTTTACCAACGGTTAAAAAAGTGATCTTCATATATTGAACAAATAAACGTTTAGCCTCACCCGGACCACTCCAAAGGAGTGGGTTCAAAAAAGTCCTTTGGCCTTGCTGTTTAGGGAGCTAAATAATTCCCAAATAAACGTTTATTTAAAATATATGTGTTTATTTAGCCACAAATTTTTTAACAGCAATTATGCAACAGGATATTATAAATGATTATCAGCAACGTGCGGCAGCAGCCGGTCAGGAAGCTGGTCAATACAAAAAACTGGCCAACACCTATTCCCTGCTCCGGCTCAGTATCTTCGCGCTTATTGTGGTAGCTATTTATATTGCTGTACAGTTTGATAATTTTAGCATTGTAGCCGGCGCATTCGTGGTACTTGTTTTCGCTTTTGCCTGGCTGGTGTCGCGCCAAAGCAAATATGAGCGCCAGAAACAATATTTTGAGGATCTGCAAAAGGTTAATCTCAATGAGATCGACAACATGCAAACTCATGTCAACATTTATAATGATGGAGCCCGGTTTGCCAACGAAAAACACTATTACACTGCTGATCTTGACATTTTTGGCAATGCCTCCCTGTATCAACTGGTAAACCGTACGGCAACTTCAACCGGTAACAATAAGCTGGCACAGTGGTTTGATAAACCATCGACAAAGGAGGCTATCCTTCTCCGGCAGGCCGCCGTTCAGGAGATTGCTGCAAAAAACAATTGGAAACTGGATATCCAAACCCGGCTGTTGTTTGCTCTGAAACAGGATGCTAACCAACTGCCCAACCTTTTTAAATATCTGCACCTATCGCTGGATATGCCGGGCGAAAAGTGGCTCAACCGTTATATCAGGATAGCACCTTACCTGTTCACCGGGCTGTTGTTGCTGGCCTGGTTTTTTCCAATAATAAGGCTACTGGCCATTTTGGCGGGCATCATCAATATGGGCCTCGTCTTTTCAAAAGCCACATACATAACCAAGGCCGATCTGATAGCGGGTAAAATAGGTAATACCCTGGCCAATTACGCCGATGTTTTTGAACGTATTGAAGAGGAGAAATGGCAGGCGGCTTATAATACCGATCTGGCCCAACAGCTCAAAACCGGGCAAACATCCAACAAAATAAAAGAACTGGCTTCATTGATTAATAAGCTCAATTACCATCTGAATATGATCATGGCTTTTGTGCTTAATCTGCTTTTTTTGTGGGATATACGCCAGGTAATAGCCATTGAGAACTGGAAACGCCAGAATAATCAAAGCCTCGAAGCTGCTTTTGAAGTGATAGCCAAGTTTGAGGCATTGCTCAGTTTAGCGGGATTAGCTATTAATTATCCGGAATGGAATTTCCCGGAAATCGATGGCAGATCAGGATATACGCTGACAGCACAAGGAATGGCTCACCCGCTTATTGATGTGAACAAGCGGATAGCAAATGATTATGAATTGGATACTGCTTTTAAGATAGATATTATTACCGGGTCAAATATGGCGGGTAAGAGCACCTTTTTGCGTACCATCGGTATCAATACCGTGCTGGCCCTTTGCGGGGCGCCGGTGTGCGCTAAAAGCATGCGGGTATCGGTTATTACCATCATTAGCTATATGCGTATTAAAGATTCATTGAATGAAAGCACCTCTACCTTTAAAGCCGAACTTGATCGCCTGCAAATGTTACTGGCCGCGGTACAAAATGAGCCTAAGATATTTTTCCTGATAGATGAGATGCTTAGAGGCACAAACTCGGTTGATAAATACCTGGGCTCAAAAGCCGTAATTGAACAGCTGATAGCTAAAAAAGCGGTAGGCATGGTAGCTACGCATGATCTGCAGATTGCCCAGTTGGAAACCAAATATCCCGATTATGTACGCAATTTTTATTTTGATATACAGGTTAAAGACGGCGAAATGCTGTTTGACTATAAGATCAAACACGGTGAATGCAAAACCTTTAACGCCTCGCTGTTGCTGAAACAGATCGGTATTAATGTAGAAGCTCATTGAGGGGATTAAAGATTATTGGAACAAGGAACAAAGACTTTTGATAAAAACCACGTCGTTGCGAAGTCCTAAGCAAAAGCCGCTCCCTTGACTACAGTGTGGACACATCTAGAAAATAACCGACAGGATAATATGCTCCGTTAGGAGCTACCTGTTTGTAGCACTTTAAATTTTATACCCTTTGCCTCGTAGAGCAATGACATTAAGTTAAGAGATTTACAAACCCCTATAAGGTTAAAGCTTTGTAGAAAAAATTCGTTTCCCATTCAGTGCCGTAGGGACTGTACTCAGGTTGCATACCTACGGTATGCTAAATGATAGTTGTTTGTTTTTCTACAAAGCTTTTACTCCTACGGAGTATCCTTAAATAATGACATTGCTCTATGAGGCTATCCCATAATAGCAAATCCGATTATCTGCTATTAGAGGTTGCACCTACGGAGCAATCTTGTTTTTTGATTCGATCTGCTACAAACAGGTAGCTCCTAACGTAGCATAGCAACTTGTGTACGCGGCAACTCCTTTGGAGAGGGTTGGGTGAGGCTTTTGCTTCGTACCTCAATGACGGACGGATTATACATTATTAGATAATAAAACAAAAAAGCTCCCAGCCATATGACCGGGAGCTTTTTTGTTGTCTTGATTCTTGACTCTTATATCTTGATTCTAAAACGACTTATCTGCCGCCCGGACCGCCCTGGCCACCGGTTTGGTCACCTTGTTTCTGGTCGTCGTTATTAACGCCTTTTTTCTGTTGTTGCGGGTTGCTGAAGCTTAACTTACCAAAGTTATA
This sequence comes from Mucilaginibacter sp. RCC_168, assembly GCF_041355315.1. Classification (NCBI taxonomy): domain Bacteria; kingdom Pseudomonadati; phylum Bacteroidota; class Sphingobacteriia; order Sphingobacteriales; family Sphingobacteriaceae; genus Mucilaginibacter; species Mucilaginibacter sp. RCC_168. The sequence goes on along the minus strand of NZ_JBFUPN010000032.1, from coordinate 23,697 downwards.
GCTAAACGTGATACCGAACGAACGGAAAGGGAACGCGGTTGAGCTTTTGTAAGAAAAAGCATCGTTGCTGATGTTTGAATCAAAATGCTTGTCCCTTGCAAATGGCTGCACAGTATTAAAGCCGATAGCCAGTTTTTTATCCATAAACTGTTTCTTTAATCCAAACGCGTAGATACCGAATGCAGGATTAGTTCCCTGTATAGTGCGGCGGGCCGAGTTGGTAAAGCCGAACAATTCGGCAAGGAAATTATGTGGGAACTGGTAAGACGCGCTTCCGAATGCTGAGTACTGGAAATAAACACCTGTTTTTGAACCAATACTTGCATACTCAGGAAAAATAGTTGGATCATAAGTATAAGCATTGATACTTGCCCTTATGGTTAAGGGCTTAACCGGATTTATCGACCCAAAGAAGCTTGCACCAAATGAGTTGTTTTTACCAATATTATTGTACTTGGTACGGGTACCTGTTACGGGCACCATGTTAATGGTATCTAACACGGGTGATGCTATCCCTTCAATCAGGTTGTTGGTGTGTTTATAATAGATAGAAAAGTTAAGTACAGATGATTTAACAAATTTATTGATGTTTAATTCAACCGTTTGCGATACCTCTGGTGCCAGGTTAGGGTTACCTACACTTTGGCTTTGTACGTTGGTACGGTTAATGAATGGGTTTAAAAATTGTAAGCTTGGCCTTTGAATACGTTTGCTGTATGACAGCTTCAATGTTTGGCTGCCCAACTGCTTTTGTATGGTTAAGCTTGGTATGTAGGTAGTATAACTTGAGTTGAACGGACTTAGCACCTGGAATGACGACCCAGCTGTTAAGGCATCCTGGTAAGGGTTCTGCGGATCGCCTTTTATACGGGTATTTTCAACACGGCCACCTACCAATATCGAATAGTTTTTTGGCAAGGTGAAAGTTAATACAGTATAACCCGCATATACATTCTGGTTGTAATCATAAAGGTTTGAGTTTAGTACGTCCCTTATCTGGTTATTACCCTGGTCGTCTGTATTAAAAACATCGTAGTTACTGTTTATACGCCTTTGAATAGTTTTACCACCGGCTTCAATTTTTACAACTTTGTTTACAGGCAGGGTATAATCGGCCTGGAAAGTGTACTCGTTGTTTTTACCATTGTTATCACCTTTTTGATTGGGGTTTTTTGCAGTAAATAAACTGGTATAATCGGTAGTGATCACACTATGGCTCCACTGACCAGACACTACTAATTCTTCACCTTCTTTGTGAAATTTGTGGGTGTAATCAAGGTTCCAGTCAAAACCACCAAAATGATTATGCGATTTGGTTGCTGTGTTATACTGGCTATGAACGCCTGCTGAGTCCGATTGATTTAAGCCCGTACCATCGATATTAAAGCCACCATCATTAAGCCTGAAGGTAGTATTGATGCTGTTAAACGCGTTAAATTCATAACCCATGGTAACAGAACCAATAGCACCATGCCTTTTAATACGGCTTGATGAATTGTTGTAGTTATGTACCAACACGTCGCCGGTTACCGGGTTTTTAATTTGCTGATCGGTAGTGGTTAATGATGTTTGTGGCCAGGTTAAGTTGCCACCTGCGTTGATGCCTAAGCTAAACCTGTTTTTATTATAGTTTAAGTTAATGTTACCATTATTTTGACGGGTACCAACACCGCCACTGATAGAACCACTTATGCCCGATACATTTTTTTGTTTGGTGATAATGTTAATGATACCGCCAGAACCTTCGGCATCATACTTAGCCGATGGAGAGGTTACTACCTCAATGCTCTTGATCTGATCGGCAGGGATGGTTTTCAACACATCTGATAAACTGGCCGATGTAGCACCCGATGGTTTACCGTTGATCAATACCTTAACGTTTTGATCGCCGCGGATAGATACATTGCCATTAATATCCACGTTAACCAACGGCACTTTTTGCAACACATCTGTAGCGTTACCACCGGCTGAGGTAAGATCTTTTTCGGCATTGTAAACAATTTTATCGATCTTGTTTTCTATCAGCGGAGCCTGGCCAACTACGTTAACCTGCGCCAGCGCGTGAGAACCCGGAGACAAAAGCACGCTGCCCACTTTATTATCAGGCTTTGATGCAGTAGTAACTACCGGATCAATGGTTTTTGCCGGGTAACCGATAAATGATATTACCAATTTATAACTACCGGGTTTAATATTATCCAGTTTAAAGTTACCTTTTTCGTCGGTTACCACCCCGGTAATCGGCGATTTGCCGCCGCTACGATATAAACCTACGGTAGTGTAATCCATTGGTTTTTTGGTAACAGAGTCAATCACGGTACCCGATATCCGGCCTGTGGTTGTTGGCCCGCTTCCTCCCACACCAAACTGGGCTTTCGCCGAAAGTGCAAAACAAAAAAGTGCTATAAGTATGTAAAAACGTTTCATTTCTAAGTATTTTCGTAATTGGAGGCGAAAATAGATTAAATGTTACACCCTAAACTTTTATTTTTTTAGGAAAATAGCAATTGTCATGTATATGTTACACTAAGGATACATTAACATTGTGTAACCTTAGCATTATTCTTTATAATACTTGTTCTGAAAGTTAGTCCTCACTAATAGGAGTATAGCTTATCCGTTTTGATAATTTAAAGAAAGGTTTTTCAATTACTAAATAGAACAGGTATGCAAATAAGATACTCACCACAATACCTGTTAAAAACTCCAGGCCTTTAAAAAGTACGTTTTTAGGAAGTTTAGTACCCATAAAAACCACCAGGCGACTACCCACAATATCATGGGTAAGATATAATGAAAAGGAGATCTTTGAAAAAAAGCTGACCATAGCATAGCTTTTTAAGGGCGCCGTCAATAGTAACAGAGTAACAAATGCCATACCAGCCGGCAACCAGCCTACCGTATGAATACAACAGAAGAAGATCAAAACGCCCAGAAACAACGCTATATTAATGTCGGTAATCTTTTTCAGGTACAGGTAATATAATATGCCTAAACCAAATACCGGGAAAACACCTAACAGCAAACCGCCCGGGATCTTTACAAATACGGGAACGATACATAATATCAGTAATAACCAGAGGCCATATTTAGACTTGAGCCACGGAAAACATAAAGCCACAAAAAGATAAAACTGAAATTCTACGCCTAACGTCCAATATACCGGGCTCAGATAGGGTTTCTCTAAAAACGAGTTGAGATAGGCAAAATGGCAAATAATATTCAACCAATCGGGCTTGTAATGGCTCAGCACAATAAAATTCATCATGATAACCAGTCCGATAGAAATGATGTAAGGAGGTTCGATACGGGTAATACGTTTGCCAATGAAACGGCCGCTCATCTTCCAGGTATAATCTGCAGGGATAGACCAGCATATAATAAAGCCCGACAGCAGAAAAAACATATGCACCCCCAGCCAGCCATATTTTAAAACCGGCAGTGCTTTACCCCCTAAATGGAACAGTGCTACGGCCAAAGAAGCGATAGCCCGGATATAATCTACTTGTTGAATGTGCTTTTTGGAGGTATCCCGTTCAATCATATTTTACTGAAAGGTATAAAAGCCTATTGATACTAAGAAAAAACAGGAGGACAATAATATCGAATCACAATTCCGAATATCCAACACCGAAATTCGAAACTTCAATGTTCGGTATTGGATATTCAGTGTTGGATATTAATTGGTTGGAATTCCTGGGGCTTAAACCACCATATTCACTATTCTGCCTTTTACCACGATCACCTTTTTAGGAGCTTTCCCGTCCAGGTATCGTTGTACATCGGCATTGGCTAAAACAAACTCTTCAATAGCTTTTGGCTCCAGGCTTAGTGATATATTCAAGTTCATTTTTGTTTTACCGTTGATAGAGATCGGGTAAGCAAACTCATCCTCAACCAGGTAAGCGCTATTGAATTTTGGATACGGAGCGTATGACAAGCTACCAGCGGGGTTACCTAACAAGGTCCACAATTCTTCACAAATGTGGGGTGCGTATGATGATAACACGATCACCATATCCTGCAGGATGGCCCGGTTGTTACATTTCAGATCGGTTAGTTCATTAACCGCGATCATAAAGCTGGAAACCGAGGTATTGAACGAGAAACGCTCCACATCTTCTTCTACCTTGCGGATGATCTTGTGCAACGATTTCAGTTCGGCTTTGCTCGGCTCTGCATCACTTACGCTAAATTCCCAGGCATCATTATGAAACAAACGCCAGAATTTACGCAGGAATTTGAACACCCCTTCGATACCGTTGGTATTCCATGGTTTACTCTGCTCCAACGGACCAAGGAACATTTCGTACATACGCAGAGTGTCGGCGCCATAACGCTGGGCTATATCATCTGGGTTTACCACGTTATAATAACGCTTTGACATTTTTTCTACTTCAACCCCGCAAATGTATTTGCCATTTTCCAGAATAAATTCAGCATCAGCAAACTCGGGGCGCCACTCTTTAAACTTGTTCAGGTTCAGTACCTCATTCTCTACAATATTCACATCCACATGTAATGGCGAAGTTTTGTACTCTTTAATCAAACCGTGAGATACAAAAGTATTAGTTCCGCGACCTTCCTCATCAATCAATCTATAAACAAAGTTACTGCGCCCCTGTATCATCCCTTGATTGATGAGCTTTTTAAACGGCTCTTCCTCAATCACCAGGTCAAGATCTTTTAAAAATTTGTTCCAGAAACGGCTGTATAACAAATGCCCGGTAGCATGTTCGCTGCCGCCTATGTACAAATCGACATCTTTCCAATAAGCAATTGCTTCCTTAGATGCAAACTCTTGATCATTATGCGCGTCCATATAGCGGTACCAGTACCAGCTGCTACCAGCCCAGCCTGGCATGGTGCTTAGTTCATAAGCGTAGCCAGCCTTATCTTGATTCTTGTCTCTTGATTCCTGACTCTTATAGCTCCAACCTTCGGCGCGACCCAATGGCGGTTCGCCGGTTTCGGTTGGCAGGTATTTATCAACCTCGGGTAATAGTAATGGTAAATGCTCCTCTTCAATTAAATGAGGCAGGCCATCTTTAAAATAAACCGGTACTGGTTCGCCCCAGTAACGCTGACGGCCAAATATAGCATCCCGCATCCTGAAGTTTACTTTAGCTTTGCCGGCACTAATAGCTTCCAGCTTGGCAATTACGGCAGCAGTTGCTTCTTTGTAAGCAAGCCCGTTCATAAAGTCGGAGTTGATATACTTGCCCTCTTTAGTCGGATCGGCTTCGGTTTCGATATTTTGTATATCGATAATAGGTACTATCGGCAGGTTAAAATGTTTGGCAAATAAATAATCACGCTGATCTCCCGATGGTACGGCCATTACAGCACCTGTACCGTATCCTGCCAATACATAATCCGCTATCCAGATCGGGATCCTTTCGTTATTTAACGGATTTAGCACATAACTGCCGGTAAAGGCGCCCGATACCGTTTTGGCATCAGCCATCCTGTCCAACTCCGATTTCTTTTTGGTTTGGGCGATGTACGCATCAATATCCGCCTTTTGCTCAGGCGTAGTTAACGAAGCCACCAACTCATGCTCGGGCGCGATCACCAAAAACGTAACACCGAAAATAGTATCAACCCGGGTGGTGAAAACTTCGATGAATTCGTGAGTAGTGAGTGATGAGTGGTGAGTAGTTTTCTCAATCGGAAATTTGACGCTTGCACCGGTGCTTTTGCCTATCCAGTTGCGCTGCATTTCTTTCAGTGGTTCGGGCCAGTCAATGGTGTCCAATCCTTGCAACAGGCGTTCGGCATAGGCGGTAATACGCATGCTCCACTGCATCATTTTCTTTTGCTCTACAGGATAACCACCACGCTCGCTAAAGCCGTCTTTCACTTCATCATTGGCCAATACAGTACCTAAAGCGGCGCACCAATTCACGGTGCTTTCGCGCAAATAGGTCAGGCGGTATTTTAACAGTTCATTTTGCTGTTCGCGGTTGCTTAGGGCTTTCCATTCTTCAGCGGTAAAAGTCAAAACTTCTTCGTCACATACGGCATTAATACCGGCAGAGCCTTTTTGCTCAAAATGCGCTGCCAGTTTGGTAATGGATTCGGCCTTGTCGGCATCTTTATTATACCAGGAATTAAATAACTGCATAAAGATCCACTGCGTCCATTTGTAATAATCGGGCGAACTGGTGCGTACTTCCCGGCTCCAGTCAAACGAAAAACCTATCTGATCCAACTGACGGCGATAGGTAGCAATATTATCTGCAGTGGTAATAGCGGGGTGTTGCCCGGTTTGTATAGCATACTGCTCGGCCGGTAAACCGAAGCTGTCATACCCCATGGGGTGCAGCACATTAAAACCCTTTAAACGTTTATAGCGTGCAAAAATATCAGAGGCAATATAACCCAGCGGATGGCCCACATGCAGCCCCGCGCCTGATGGGTAGGGGAACATATCCAGCACATAATACTTAGGTTTGGCGCTTTTATCTTCAGCTTTAAAGGTTCCGTTCTGGGCCCAAAACTGCTGCCACTTTTGCTCTATATCTTTAAATTGATAGTCCATTTTATTGTTTACACGTATGAGGTTGCGAAATTAAGAAAATACCTATTAGTTTGGTAGTATATTGATGCTTTGTTTGTTATGTTCTGCGGATAATATTATCCAATTGATCTATTCATGCCTGATTATCCTCATAAATTATTTTGCTTTCCCCTTGTTCTAATTCATTGATAATAAGTTAAATTTACACAGAACACCAAACCTTTTTTATGAAACAGTACCCCAAACTCATCTTTCTATTACTGGCCTGCATCGCTATTGGTTACTCGGCTTGTATCAAATCGGCCAATATTAATAACAAAGGCAATACCAGCACGGTAAGTACCAAGGTGGTAAGCAGCAATGTGGTAATGAACCTTAAACAGATATTGTATGGCGAATATGGCTCATTCAATATTGCCGATGGAGCTAATATGCCCGATAATATGAATCAAAGCCATAAAGGACGCCTGAAAGTACAATCAACCCATCAACCGGATTGTGATTTTAAGATAGATACCGCTTTCCAGTTCGCACTCGATCTGAGCGACACTGCCAAATTCAGCATCTGGAACAAAATCAAATATAACGTACAATGTACAGCCGGCTCGCTTTCGGGTATCAGTGTGTATGATAGTTTATACGTTACCATCACATCCAATGATTATATTGTACTAACCAAGAGTGGTGAAACGCTCAATATGAAGCTATTAACACCGGGCAATAAGGATTCTCAGCTATCAATGACCGGCTCCATGAATGTTTACACTAATCTACAGGCTAAAACAACTGCGGAAAAAACAGGCATTTTCAGCTATAATTACTCGTTCAACTCACTCATCATCGACCCAACAAAAGAGGGGGATATTATCAGCGGTTCTGCCAATTTTGCTACCAAAGGCAGCGGCGCCGATGGTACCTGGGATTATAAGGGTACTATTCAATTCCTGGGCAATCACCGGGTAAAAATAGTAATCAACGGTACATCCTATACCTATGATCTTCAAACGGGTCTGGCGGTATAGATATACTATCTGTCCCGGATCAAAAGCATAAAAAACCCGCCTAAAAAGCGGGTTTTTCTATGATATATATTTTGAGTTTAATCTTATTAATTCTCTGCGTAAACGGGTTTGGCAATGCCATTATCATAAGCTTTCAAGTTCTTTTTCAGTAACTTGCGGGCTACGTGGATGCGGGTTTTTACAGTACCGATCGGGATATCCAGATGATCGGCAATTTCGTGGTATTTATGACCTTCAAAGTACATAGTGAAGGGTACATAATAATCTCCTGGTAAGCGGTCAAGCGCTCTTTTGATATCGTCCATCACAAATTTTGCTTCGCCTTGATTTTTTGTTGAACTGTACACTAGGTTTGGAGAAGATATCTCGTCTGACTTGGTAACAAAAGTGCTCATTTTAACAAAACGGCGATAATTGTTGATGAATGTATTTTTCATGATGGTGTATAACCATCCTTTTAAATTAGTACCCTCTTTAAACTTATTGTAATAAGTTATGGCCTTCAACATTGTGTCCTGGACAAGGTCGTTAGCATCATCTGCGTCATGGGTAAAATGAAGTGCGTAGGACCTCAATGAACTTGCCTGACGTAGTACTAGGGTGTTAAACTCAATCTTTGTCATTTTGTTAAAGTTTTGTATCAACACTCAGGCAACCATGATGCCACTTAAAAATTGATCTTTTAACCAGAACAATGACGAAAGAGATTTTTTCTGGAAAAATAAAGAGTGTAAAAGTTACACCATATAGACAATTAATGAACTGAAAAGCAGAACATTAAAGGCAAAAATTAACCAAAATGAAAAATCAATGAAATTAACTTACGTAACAAAAATGTTATACAATTGACACTAAACGAAACCAAAAGTTTAATTAGAATAAAATTATTTAACTAATAATATTTACTTCGCGTTGTAGCATAACGCCAAATTTAGTGTACACACTGTCTATGATTTGCGACGAAAAAGCATACACTTCCTTGCCAGTGGCACCGCCGTGGTTCACCAAAACCAGCGCCTGATTTTTCCAGGTACCTGTATTTCCTACTACTTTTCCCTTCCAGCCGCATTGCTCAATAAGCCAGCCTGCAGCCAGTTTCACAAGGCCGTCACCGCCTGGATAATTAACCACATCCGGAAATTTAGCCTGCAGCGTGCTGAATTCTTCCTGGCTAATCAAGGGATTTTTAAAAAAACTGCCTGCATTACCTATGGTTGATGGATCAGGCAGTTTAGATACCCGGATATGCGATACAACATCCGACACATCTTTGATTGTAGGCGTAGTAATACCCCGGTTAGCTAACTCCTGCCCAATAGCGCCATATTGTGTATTGATATCAGGAATAAGCGATAATTGGAATTTTACCGACACAATAATGTACAAACCTTTGAGTTCATTTTTAAATACACTTTCGCGGTAACCAAATTTGCAATCGGCTTTGGTAAATGTTTTAAAACTACCGCTTGCTATTTCAAAAGCACGACAACTCAAAAAGGCATCCTTCAGTTCCACGCCGTAAGCGCCGATGTTTTGGATAGGCGATGCGCCTACCGAACCGGGGATCAGGCTCAGGTTTTCGATACCGGCATATCCGCGGGCAACGCAGAAGTTTACCAGGTCGTTCCATACTTCGCCGCCGCCGGCCTCCACAAAAACATCGTTATGACTGATGCGGTGTTCAATACCGCGGATATTCATACGGATCACTAATCCTTCAAAATTACTCACCAGTAGCAGATTGCTGCCGCCGCCCAATACCAGCCTTTCAATTTGCTGCCATTGCGGATCGGCAAACAACTCCACCAGTTCATCCTCGTGCGCTATCTCCACAAAATAACGGGCATACGCGTCGATGCTAAAGGTGTTGAAATTTTTGAGGGATACGTTTTCCTGTATTTGCAGCATATTTTTTTGATGTCGGATATCGGATGTTCGATGTCGGATTTATTGGTGGCGAATTTCGGAATTTTATTTTATTGCCTGCGGTTATTGTATCGCCGCTATAATGAAAAACTTTTTAAACCTTACATTTTAAGCTCAAAAGTAGTATGTGGTCGATATAACACGTTTATCATGCTGAGTAACGCACCACCGCCAGAACATTACAAACCTTTATCCACCCTCACCAGATAAAACCGCTCCAAGCTACCCAGCCGGCTGCTTTTGATGATAAACGGTAGCCGCATATTTTCGTTGGGATAATTGTAAAATGCCTGTACTATTTGAAAATTGGTGTGGTTCTTTTCCAGTTCGGCTTTTAAGCCGTCGTCTATCAGGATAAGGGCATTGCTGTGTGTGACGGCCTGAGCCATGTCCATAAAAGTTACCGGCTGATGGGTATAAAAGTCAAAAGCATTGGGGACATTAAAAGCGGCTATGATCTCAGCGTTTGGATAATGTTGGTTAATATATTCGGCAGCGTGAACATCGCCTTTAAATTTCAGCAGTGTGGGGTAAACCACACCCATGAGGTAAGTATTAACCCATAATGCCGTTATGGCTGTTAATAAAAACAAAGCCCTTTCCCGGTTACGGCTGTTTTTATAAATATATAAGATGACACCAATGAGCAGGATACAGAGCCCTATAAACACCTGCCAGCGCTCAGGGGCGAAAACAAAGTTGAGCACCGTTACCGCGATGATCAATAACGCAACAATAGTATACTGAGCAATGGTAAAGAATTTACTTTTGTGTTGGATCACTTCACGAATAAAGCCGGCTGTGATAATAGCGAAGAAGGGGAACAGGATATTGGTATAAAACGGCAGCTGAAATTTAGATACGGAAAATATCAGCAGCATTACTACCGAACCACTAATGCTAACATACTCGGGCAGTTTTACACCTTTGATTATTTGACCGATATGCCTGATGAGCGCGTAATAAAACAACAGCATCCACGGCGCAAAGGCCCATAACAGGGTATGAAGAAAAAAGAACACGCTGCCATGACTGTTGCGGATAAAGCTGTTATTGTTGAAACGCCCGAACTGACTATCCCACAAAAACCAATGGATACCTGATATACCGGTTTTACCAAACACCACTTTTTCGGGGTGTATATCAAACTGTATATATAAGGTATAAATTTCGGGCAGGGTAAATATGCACACCAACACAAATGCCAGCAGCCATTTCCAGTGGAACAAGCTTTTGAGATCTTTTTTAAACAGGTAATCGCCTATAATGGCACTGCCGATGGGAATAAGCAGGTAAATACCCTTGGTCATAACGGCGCAGGCGGTAAACAGGGCTCCAAGCAAGATATCGGCCCAGCCAAGGCGCTCTTTGAGCTGATAAAAGTGATATACCGCTCCCATGAGCAACCCCATGATGTAAGGCTCGGCCCGCACATCGGTGTTTGACATGAGCACGTGCTGTGCGGTAAGCAAGATCAGTGTGGCGATCAATGAGGTTTCCAGATCGTAAAATTTGCGCGCCAGTTTATAAGTGTATACCACCGATAGCAGGAAAAATAACAGGGCCGGTAATTTATAGGCGATGGTATTGATACCAAAGATCTTAAAGCTCAGCGCGGCCATCCAGAACGGAAAATGCGGTTTATCCAGCCAGTCCTTCCCGTGGTAAATGAGCTCGGTAAAATTATTGCTTTGGGCCATGCCACGGGCCAGCACACTGTACAAACTAGGATCGTCGGTAAAGTATTTAATACCTATGCCGGCAATATTTACCAATATGGCCAGGGCCAACACTACAATGTATGGCTTTTTATATGCGGGAGATAAAGTGGTTGCTGAACTATTCACCGGAGATATTTAGGTACAAAATAACACATTATAATATTACTACGTTGTTGTCTGATTAAGATTCTTTAAAGTTTTGACCTTTTTCAAGTTTTTCAAAAGCTGAGGCAGGGTGCGATTCCTTCCCTCGGGAAAAAGGAGGAAGGGGTTTCTGCATCATGTAGTTTATACCCGGCGTATAAACCCCTCCCTGCCTTTACACTCATAACAACCGCACTCCTCCCGTGGCGAGGAATTGAGGATGAGTATTATTTTATGCGTTCCAGGGCAGGTACTTGGGTGATGCTTCCTTCAGCGCAGGGCTAACCGGGTTCAAGGTTTCGCCATTCAATATCTTTTCATATAATTCCAGATAGCGTCGGGCCATTTTTTGAACAGTAAAATGTTCCATGGCGTAATCATGGCAGTGCTGATTACTAAAAGAGTCTACATTTTTAAGCGCTGTTATTAACGTCGTTTTGCTATTGCTCAACAAGCCAACCTCAGCCGGTACCAACTCCGGCAACGAGCCATAAGGCGTACCGAACACTGGGCAGCCAAAATAAAGGCTTTCAATAATAGCCAAGCCAAAAGGCTCATGCCATAAAACCGGGAACAATAAAGCCTTTGAAGCATTCAATACTACCGATTTTTGCGCGTTATCAACCATACCCTTAAACCGAACATTTAAATTGGGAGTAAAGCGCAGTCCCATTTTCAGGTTTAAACGTGTACCTCCCAATACGACAAGCTTATTGCCGGTTTGGGTGGCTATATCAATGGCGCCTTTTACATTTTTTACACGCCAGGCGGCTTTGGCCAAAAAGTGGGTATGGGTACGTTTCTGTTGCAGATCGGGCCGGGGATAATCATCCGGATCAAGACCATGATGTATAAACACGCTTGATCCATGACGTGCAGCATGATCGGCAGATACAAATACGGAGTTTTGATCCAGCACCTGGCCGTAGCCCGGGTTATTGTGCACATTAATAAGGTATGGCTTTTTGGTAAACCCGCTTACCTGGAAATGGAAATGTACCACGTCTACATCATCCGGAACCTGTAGGTTCATGTCAATAGCAGGATTATATACCAGCACTTTCGCAAAGGGACAGGCAGAGCCTTCACTCACCAAGTAGGTAATGTCATGACCCAGGCGGTTAAGCTCCTTGCCCAACCACCAGATCACTCTTTCGGTGCCTCCATATTTGGCAGCCGGTATCATGGTATTGTTAACTATTAGTATTTTCATGCTGGCGATGAATGTAAGCGTCCGAATTTCGGAATTTTAATTTGGATTGAAGATCTTCTGATATTGATAGCCGGAAGAACCAATAACACACAATAAATTAATTTTTTTCAGAAATCTTGATTTTTACAGGTATTGCCCATAGAACAGCTACACAAACGTTTGATAAATCAATAAAACTCATTATCAACCTGTTTTTTAAAGAAAAATCATCCCGAAAAATCACGCGAATGATATAAATCACCAAAATAAAAGGAATATATCCTCATTTAATTTCACTAATTTTCACATTCCCAATACAATCTACCAACTTTTTTAATTATTTTAGAAACTTCATTAAGTTCTTAACAATTTAACTAAAAGAAATGGCTACTGTTATTAAAGTTGAAAATCCGGTGGCGGTAAAAAGCTCGGGTATAAATCCTATTATTATTATAGGTGCATTATTTTTCATTTTCGGGTTTGTAACCTGGCTAAATTCTGTATTGATACCCTATTTAAAAATTGCCTGTCAGCTTAATAACATCGAATCATTTTTAGTAGCCAGCGCTTTTTATATTGCCTATTTATTAATGGCAAAGCCATCGGCCTGGTTGCTTAAACTATTTGGCTTTAAAAATGGCATGGCGGTTGGTCTGCTTATTATGGCGGTTGGCGCTCTCATATTTATACCCGCGGCATTAACCAGGACTTATACTATATTCCTGATCGGTTTATTTGTACAAGGCTCAGGGTTGGCCGTTTTACAATCAGCCTCCAATCCATATATCACTATAGTTGGCCCACCCGAAAGCGCTGCCAAACGGATCAGCATCATGGGTATCTGTAATAAATTTGCCGGTGTACTGGCGCCTATCGCATTGGGCGCAGTGGTATTAAAAAACATCGATGCCTTTACTGCCAATCTCGCTAAGCTTGATGCTACCCAAAAAATAACCGAGCTCAATGAACTTGCTTCCAGGGTAATTTTGCCTTACGTGCTTATTGTTATTGTATTGGCAGTATTGGCCGTGCTGATCTACTTTTCGGGCCTGCCAGAAATTGATACCGATCATGAGGATGAAACCGTAGCTGCTGCCAATTCCGGTAAAACCAGCGTATTCGAGTTTCCGCATTTAATATTGGGGGTAATTGCCCTGTTTCTATACGTGGGCGCCGAAGTTATAGCCGGCGACTCTATCATCAGTTATGGTGTTGCGCATCATATCCCGCTATCCACCGCCAAATATTTTGCATCGGGCACACTGGCTTGCATGGTTATTGGTTACATCGCGGGCATCTTATTTATTCCCCGTTATATTTCACAACAAAAAGCATTGGTATACTCGGCTGTGCTGGGTGTGATTTTAACAGCGGCCGCCTTGCTCGTTCCCAAATACGCTTCCGTAGCCTGCATTGCGCTTTTAGGTTTAGCCAATTCATTAATGTGGCCTGCTATATGGCCATTGGCCTTATCGGGCCTGGGCAGGTTTACCAAGATCGGTTCGTCACTACTGGTTATGGGTATAGCCGGCGCGGCGGTTTTCCCGCCTATTTATGGCTTCCTGGTTGATAGATTTAAACCCAGCCTCGGCCCTGAAGCAGCAGCTCAAACATCTTACTGGATCCTGTTACCTATCTATCTGTTCATCCTGTATTTTGCTGCCATTGGTTACAAAAAAGGGAAGCATGTGATAGCGGTGTAAGGCTATTTGTCTGAACTTGAATTTATAGAATTTTAGAATTAACAGAATTAAACCTACTAAGGAAATTCTAAAATTCCTTAATTCCATAATTCGAGTTCAGACACTCACTTCCTAAACCACTTCCTGCTCGCCACCAACAACCCAAACTCTTCCGAAGGATTTTTCTGCATAGATTTATGGTGCATTTTATGCGCACGGCGGATGCCTGCCAGGTAACGGTTATTACTTTTGAATGCTTTAAAGCGGTTATGAATAAACCAATCGTGAAAAATAAAGTAGATGATACCATATGTGCTGATACCTGTACCTATCCAGAAGTGATAGTCCAGATTAAGGTGCCCTATCCACATCAGTCCTAAAGCAAAGGCCGCAAAACCTATACTGAACAGATCGTTCAGCTCGAACCAGCTATGTTTTTCCTGATGGTGTGTTTTGTGGATGAACCACAGCGGCCCATGAAACAGGTATTTATGCATAGCCCAGGAAAGCAATTCCATAAATGCAATGGTGCATAGCACAATACCAATATTCAATAAGATAATCATCAGCTCAATATAAGGACCCTTAAAATAAAAAAAGCAGAAACAAACCTAATTGTTTCTGCTTCGATATCATTTACTTCAATATTCGAAGTTCAAAATTTGGTGTTCGATATTAACCAAATTCCAAATCGAACTTCTCAATTCCCAAATTACATATGTATCGGCCTGTTCTCAGTCGCTGCTAAGCAGGCTTCGCGCATGGCTTCTGTGTAAGTTGGATGGGCGTGGCTCATGCGCGAAATATCTTCGGCGCTGGCACGGTACTCCATCGCTACTACAGCCTCGGCAATCATATCAGCAGCACGCGGACCGATCATGTGCACACCCAGAATCTCGTCGGTAGTGGCATCGGCCAGTACTTTCACAAAACCATCCAGATCACCGCTGGCGCGCGCACGGCCACTGGCTTTGAATGGGAACGATCCTGTTTTATATTTTACACCGGCTGCTTTCAATTGCTCCTCTGTCTGACCAACGGCGGCAACTTCCGGCCAGGTATAAACAACGCCCGGTATCAGGTTATAATCAATGTGTGGTTTCTGGCCGGCTATGATCTCGGCAACCAGAGTACCTTCATCTTCGGCTTTGTGGGCCAGCATGGCACCTTTAATCACGTCGCCAATAGCGTAAACACCTTTAACGCTGGTTTCCAGGTGATCGTCAACGGTGATCTTACGACCGCGTTCTTCAACGGTAATGCCAATTTTATCCAGACCTAAACCATCGGTGTAAGCTATACGACCAACAGCAACCAGGCAGTAATCGCCTTTTAGTTCCTGTTTCTCGCCTTTCGGGGTATCAAAGCTCACGGTTACTTCTTTCCCTTTTACGGTAGCGCCGGTAACTTTATGGCTCAGGTAAAATTCCATACCCAATTTGGTCAGGACTTTTTGCAGCTCTTTACCCAAACCTTTATCCATAGTTGGGATAATGCCATCCATAAATTCAATTACAGATACTTTGGAGCCTAAGCGGGCGTAAACAGAACCCAGCTCCAAACCTATAACACCGCCGCCTATCAGCACCAGGTGCTTAGGGATCTCTGTAAGGGTTAAAGCCTCAGTTGAGGTAATGATGCGTTTTTTATCGATCTTTAAAAATGGTAGTGCTGATGGTTTTGAACCGGTAGCAATGATCACATTTTTGCTGGTGAGCTCAGTTTCGGTGCCATCGCTTTTTTTAACGATGATGGTATTTTTATCTTTAAAAGATCCTACACCATAATGGGTATCGATCTTATTTTTTTTCATCAGGTAAACAATACCGCTGGTGTTGGCGTCAACCACTTCCTGCTTGCGTTTGATCATCTGCCCGAAATCAATTTTCAGGTTATCCAGGTTAATACCATGCGTTTTAAAGGCATGAGCGGCATTATGGTAATGTTCAGAAGAATCCAGTAAAGCTTTGGATGGGATACAGCCTACATTTAGACAGGTACCGCCAAGGGTAGCATATTTTTCAACAATCGCGGTTTTTAAACCAAGCTGGGCACAACGTATAGCGGCTACATAGCCACCTGGGCCCGAACCGATAACGATAACATCATATTGCATAAGTTTGTATTTTGTGGTTGGCAAAGTTAATGGTTATTAGGCTATTATTTTATAGATTAATGGTCAAAATTCGCAATACTTATCTACCCACACTTTTATCAGCGATACCCTATCCTTTATAAATTTCGGACCAAAAAACGGGTTCGACCAATCATCGAAGTTTTCATATTGAAAGCCCAGGTAAAATATCCAGAACCCTACACCCAGATAAGGAATAGCCTTGATCTCCTGATCTGACACAGGCCTTACTTCGCGGTAGGCTGCTATAAAAACCTTAAACATGCAGTCGGCTTCTTCGCGGGTCAGTTTGCCGGTAAATACATGCATAAAAAAATGCACAAAGAACGACATCAGATCATTGGCCAGGTAACCTTGTCCTGCAAAATCGAAATCAAAAAAGGTGATCTGGCCACCGTCATCAAAATGAAAATTCTTAGGCAAAAAATCATACTGGCAGTAACCATAGCTAAATTTCTTTGTATCAAACGTATTTAGCTTTTGAATTACCTGCATTACGGTCTCTTTTAAATAGATATATTCACCAGGCAGCTCCGCAAACGCGGGCTTCAGCGTTTTTAAAGGTTGAATGAGCGTGCTATCCGTAGTATAGGCTTTTCTTTTATAGTTCAGTTTCACTACCGAGGTGATGTTATGAACCGTGGCCATTTCACGGCCAACAGTTTTCAATTGCTCATCAGACAGATCAAGCACAGGTTTGCCCTCGGCATAGGAAAGCACAATACCGTAGCGGGTGCCTTCGGCTGCATCAAATTTTTGTATCTGTCCGCCAAAAATATCAACCAGTGGGTAGGATACCTTTGCACCATACTCTTTCAACATATTCAACAACTCCACTTCACCCTGTATCTCGGTTAAGGAGCGGTGCATGCCACGGTAAATTTTTAAAATATACTTTGAATCAGCTGCTTCTAAAACATAGGTATCGCTTACGCCACGCAGTAAATATTTGCAGCTTATTAGGTTTATACCATACGCTGCTGTTATATAATCTTTTAAAGCAAGGGCAGATAAGGTGGAATACTGAGCTGGGAATGATGACATAAATAAGGTAGATAAATATACAAAATGATGTGTAAGGCTGTTTTTTTAGCTTTATTGTAACAGTGTTGCAATAATAAATTGAATTAACGATTTACTTGCTAAATTAGGCCTTTAAACTGACTGATCTCATGAAAAAAATTTACTCATTTTTTGCACTATTATTAATGTGCAGCATTAACGCTTTTGCTCAAAGCGATTATGTAAAGGAACATTTTACCAAAAAAGACGTGTACATCACTATGCGCGATGGTAAAAAGCTCTTTACCTCCATTTACACGCCTAAAGATGCTTCGGCTAAAAACAAGTATCCTATCCTGATGCAGCGTACCTGTTACAGCGTAGCGCCATACGGCGAGGATAAATATCCCGCACGCTTGGGTCCGTCGGAAATTATCATGAAAGAGGGTTATATTTTTGTGTACCAGGATGTTCGCGGCCGCTGGAAAAGTGAAGGAACCTGGACAAACATGACGCCCGTTATCGATAACAAAAAAAGCAAAACCGATGTTGATGAAGGTTCTGACACTTATGATACCATTGACTGGCTGGTTAAAAATGCAACTTTCAATAATGGCAAGGTTGGCCAGTATGGCATCTCCTACCCAGGTTTTTATACCGCGGCGGGTATCCTGTCAAACCATCCAGCTTTGAAAGCGTCATCGCCACAAGCCCCTATATCCGATTTCTTTTTTGACGATTTTCATCATAACGGCGCTTTTCTTGAAGGTTACTTTTTCACCTTCCCGGTTTTTGGCGTTCAGAAAACCGATACCACTACCAAGGCCTGGTATACCATGCTTAAACCCAATAGCAAAGATGGATATCAATACCTATTAGATCTTGGTCCGCTAAAAAATGCCGACAAATTTTATCACGACAATTTCTTCTGGCAGGAAACCATCAACCACCCTAATTATGATGAATTTTGGCAAAAACGCGGTCTGTTAAAGCATTACGGCAAAGTAAAACCCGCGGTAATGCTGGTAGGCGGCTGGTTTGATGCCGAGGATCTGACCGGTCCGCTGGCTATCTACAAAACCATCAACAAAACTGATCCTAATGCTTATAATACCATTGTAATGGGTCCGTTTGGGCACGGCCGCTGGTCGCGCGAAACCGGGCATACCATGCACAGCAACGTTTACTTTGGCGATAGCATCGCTACTTTTTACCAAAAAAATATCGAAGCCAAATTCTTCAACCATTTCCTGAAAGGTAATGGCGATAAAAATTCAGGTCTGCCAAATGCCTATATGTATAATACCGGCAAAAAAGAATGGGCTACTTTTGATAAATGGCCGGCTCCAAATGCCGTTCACCAAAAAATGTATTTAGGTGCCGATGGTAAACTGGCCGATGCGCAACCTGCCACAGCCGGTTCAGTATCCTATATAAGCGATCCGCTTAAACCGGTTCCTTATACTGAGGATAATACCACTACCATGGGCTTTACCCCGCACAATTATATGAGTGAGGATCAGCGTTTTGCCGGTCGTCGTCCGGATGTATTGGTTTACCAGACCAACGTGTTAAATGATGATGTAACCCTTGGCGGCGAGATCATGGCCCATCTTAAAATTGCGACTACCGGCACCGATGCCGATTTTGTAGTAAAACTGATCGACGTTTACCCTGCCGATGAGCCTAACAACCCATACATGCCCAACAAAAACATCATCCTGAGCAATTACTGGCAAATGGTACGCTCCGAAGTAATGCCGGCACGTTTCCGCAATAGCTTCGAGAAACCAGAAGCTTTGGTAGCCAACCAAAAAACCGATGTTAACTTCCGCCTGCAGGATGTGCTGCATACCTTTAAAAAGGGTCACCGCATTATGATCCAGATACAAAGCACCTGGTTCCCGATCATAGCACGTAATCCGCAAAAATTTGTGGAGAATCCGTACAAGGCCAACGAAAGCGACTACATCAAAGCCACCGAGACTGTTTATAACGACAGCTTTATTGATGTGGAAGTATTGAAATAGATGTTATACTGGCCCTTCTCCCAATAGAGAAGGGCTTTTTTCTTAAAAAGCCCCCCTTTTAGGGTGAATTAAGAAGCAACTTATCTTTAAAAATAAACTTAATCACAAGATATTTGTAGATTTAGGTTCATTAAACATTGACTGATCCGTTACAATGAACAACTCATCACTTACTAAACTGAATTATCAGTTTATATTGGGAGCTATTTTATTATGCCTCCCGGTTATTGCCAAAGCCCAGCTTTTACAAGAGAAAGAAAAATACACGCATGCAGATACACTGCGTGGTAGCCTTTCGCCTTTACGTTCCTGTTACGATATTAACTACTATCACCTTGATGTAAAAGTAAATATCGACCAACGAGCCATCAGTGGCAGCAATCAATTTAAATTTACCGCGACTGAGGATTTCACCAAACTGCAGTTCGATCTGTTTGCCAATCTGAACGTAGACAAAGTGGTGTATAAAGGTAAAAACCTGCCTTATACCCGCGATGCTAATGCCGTTTTTGTTACACTTCCACAAACCATTGCCAAAGGCAGCAAGGATGAGTTTACCGTATACTATTCGGGCAAACCAACCGTGGCGGTTAACGCCCCCTGGGATGGCGGCTTTGTATTTAAAAAAGATTCGCTGGGCAAACCTTGGGTAGCTACTGCCTGTGAGGGCGTGGGCGCCAGTATCTGGTGGCCCAATAAAGATCATCTAAGCGATGAGGTTGACAGCATGATGATCAGCATCAGCGTACCTAAAGGATTAAAGGATGTATCCAACGGCAGGCTGCGTAAAGTTACTCCGCTCAAAGATGGCTATACGCGCTTTGATTGGTTTGTGGCCAACCCTATTAACAATTATGATGTGGTTGCCAACATTGGCGATTATACTCACTTCGGCGATACATACGATGGAGAGAAAGGCAAGCTCAGTCTTGATTTCTGGGTATTGCCAGCCAGCCTGGAGAAAGCCAAAAAGCAATTTGCCGAAAATGTAAAGCCTATGCTTAAAGCCTTTGAACACTGGTTTGGCCCTTATCCGTTTTATGAGGATGGTTACAAACTGGTAGAAACACCGCATTTAGGTATGGAGCACCAAAGCGCTACAGCCTACGGTAATCATTATTTGAATGGCTACCTGGGTTATGATATGTCGGGCACGGGCTGGGGGCTTAAATGGGATTATATTATAGTTCACGAAAGTGGCCATGAGTGGTTTGGCAATAACATCACCGGTAAAGATCTGGCCGATATGTGGATACATGAAGGCTTTACCTGTTATTCCGAATCGTTGTTTATTGAAAATAACTGGGGCAAAAAAGCAGGCCAGGAATACAACAAAGGACTTAGAATAGGAATTGGGAACGAGAGCCCTATTGTGGGCGTTTACAATGTAAACAAAGAAGGCTCCGGGGATATGTATCCCAAAGGCGCGGTACTGCTCAATATGGTGCGCACTATTATTAATGATGATGAAAAATGGCGCGGGATACTTCGCGGTCTCAATAAAACATTTTATCATCAAACCGTTACTTATGACCAGGTGGTTAACTATATCACCGAACAATCGGGCAAAAAACTATTACCTGTATTTGACCAGTACCTGCATTACAAAAACCTGCCAACACTGGAGTTTGCCACCAGGGATGGCAAACTGCTTAGTCGCTGGATAGCCGATGTTAATGGTTTTGCCATGCCTGTATTGGTAAGGGTTAAAGGAGGAGAGTACCAATTTATTACACCTACTACCCGTTTTACCCCGGTTGCTATTGAAGGTGCTACTACAGACAATATTGAAGTAGATACATTTAATTACTATATCGGTATACTGAAAGATTAGTATGAGCATGCATTACATCAAATTCATGACCATGCTGATGTTTTTATCCGCGGGGCAAATGGCTATGGCACAGGTCAGTGTGGTCAAGCTTAATAAAAGATCGATACCTGCATCCATTAAATATAAAGGAGATATTGTTAACTCCGTACGCTTTAAAGACAGCGAAGGTGAGCACTTATTGATCACAACAGAAACCGGGATAACCGATACCAGAGGCGATAGCGAAGATGGTAATGGACGCGATGCGGCCCTTTATGCTTATCAGTATACCATAAAGAGCAACGGAAGTATGCAGTTAAACTGGCAAATGGTTGATTTTGTTAAGGACTGCCAGGTAGACCTGGAAGCGATATACATTCCGGGCACTTTTGCCGTTACCGACCTGGACAGGAATGGGAAAGCCGAAGTATGGCTGATGTACAAAACATTATGCGTCGGCGATATCAGTCCGGGCGAAATGAAGATCATTATGCACGAGGGCGGTAACAAATATGCGATAAGAGGGCAAAACAAAGTTAAAGTGGGTCCGGCTGAGTACGACGGCGGCAAATATACTTTTGACGATGCTTTTAAAAGCGGGCCGGAGGTGTTCAGGAAATATGCCCAGGAGCTTTGGCGAAAGAATATCTGGGGACCAAGGGACTAAACATCCTTACTAAATTTAAAAACACAGCAATTTTAACATGAAAATAAAATATTTATATACCATCACAGCGGCTGTTTTGATGCTCAACGCGTTTACGTTACCTGCACAGGCCCAGCTTGGCGCCAACCGCGAAATTTTTACCCGTGCCGATACCCTGCGTGGCAGTTTAACTCCGCTACGCACCTGTTATGATATCAATTACTATCACCTGGATGTGAAGTTTGATATCGATCAAAAGTACATCAGCGGCAGCAACCAGTTTAAATTTACAGCCACACAGGATTTTACCAAACTACAGTTCGACCTGTTTGCTAACCTCAAAGTTGATAAGGTGATTTACAAAGGGCAGGAATTACCATACATCCGCGAATTTAACGCCGTATTCATCACCTTTCCGCAAACCATAACCAAAGGCAGCGCCGATGAGTTTACGGTGTTTTACTCCGGCAATCCTACTATTGCCAAACGCGCTCCCTGGGATGGCGGTATCGTATATACTACCGACTCATTGGGCAAACCCTGGGTGGCTACTGCTTGTCAGGGTATAGGCGCCAGTATCTGGTGGCCTACCAAAGATCATCAGTATGATGAGGTTGACAGCGCCCTCATCAGCATTAGCGTACCTAATGGTTTAAAGGATGTATCAAACGGGCGTTTACGTAAAGTAACCAAATTAAAAGACGGCTATACCCGTTTTGACTGGTTTGTGGCCAATCCCATCAACAACTATGATATTGAGGCCAACATTGGCGATTATGTACACTACGATGGCGTTTACCAGGGCGAAAAGGGAAAATTGACCATGGATTACTGGCCACTGAGCTACAATCTGAACAAGGCTAAAAAACAATGGAACGAGAATGCTACCAAAATGCTCAAAGCATTTGAGCACTGGTTTGGCCCTTATCCCTTTTATGAAGATGGCTATAAGCTGGTAGAGGCCCCACATCTGGGCATGGAACACCAAAGCGGCACCGCCTACGGTAATCATTACCAGAATGGCTACCTGGGTCGCGACCTTTCGGGCACGGGCTGGGGCTTAAAATGGGATTTTATTGTAGTGCATGAGAGTGGGCATGAGTGGTTCGGCAATAATATCACCTCCAAAGATGTAGCTGATATGTGGATCCATGAAAGTTTCACCAATTACTCCGAATCGTTATTTGTGGAAACCTATTATGGCAAGCAAGCCGGGCAGGAGTATGTGCATGGCACCCGTTTGGCTATTCAGAATGACCGCCCTATTGTTGGTCCTTATGACGTAAACCGCGAAGGATCGGGCGATATGTATTATAAAGGCGGTAACCTGCTCAACATGATCCGCACAGTGATAAATGATGATGAAAAATGGCGTAACATTCTGCGTGGGCTCAACAAAACCTTCTACCACCAAACCGTTACTTACAACCAGGTGGTTGATTATATTTCTCAGCAAAGCGGCATGGACCTGGCTCCTATATTCGACCAGTACCTGCATTATAAAACCATCCCGATCTTGGAGTTTTTGACCTATAAGGATAAAATACGTTGCCGTTGGATAAACGTAAGCAGCAAAAAGTTCAATATGCCGGTAAGGATTAAAGTAAAAGGCGGCGATTATCAATTCATCACCCCAACTACCCGCTTTACACCATTAAAACTGGATGGCGCTACGGAAAATAACATCGAAGTAGATACTTTTAATTATTACATAGGGGTAGCACGTGATTAAGTTGTATTAGATTAAGTTAAGTAAAATAGTTGATTCTACTTGCGCTCGTTTGCAACCACAGGTGTTGGGAAGAGTTACCAGAAAGGGGAATGATGGCCGTTCGGAGGCGGTTTGTCAGGGTCTCCACCAT
>NZ_JBFUPN010000031.1:0-82966 GCF_041355315.1 Mucilaginibacter sp. RCC_168 | reverse complement strand
CTAAACTTACTCCTTCTTTATTAACATTTTGTTGATAACACCACGCATTTTTATCCTTTCTTATGCGTCAGCCCTGCCTATAACTTGGTTTAAAAATAATGGGCACCTATTCATTACTTTATAGACCCTAAAAAAATGCGTCATTGCGAGGCACGAAGCAATCTCTATGCTGTACAGAGCAAGCAAGCAGGTGAGCTTTTATGACAGACCTGCCTGTGCAGAGATTGCTTCGTGCCTCGCAATGACGTAATGGAGATTAGGCCAAAAAAAGGCCATTTGCTTTAGCAAATGGCCTTTCATAATAAGCTTTAACCTGTTGAGTGTTTTAATAAACCGGGTTGCTACCTGGGCAACAACACCGGCTTTTAAATGTTAAAACACAGCAACAGTATTAAAACAATTAAGCTTGTTTGGTTAGCTGTAGGTTGATGAGCAATTTAATGTCTTCGCCAACTACAACCGAGCCTGCTTCGGTTACGCCATCCCAGGTTAAACCAAACTCTTTACGGTTTATTTTACCGGTGATTTCAAAACCAGCCTTAGTGTTGCCATAGAAATCGGCTGCTGAGCCACCAAATTCAGCTTTAAGGGTTACCGGTTTGGTTACATCCTTTATGGTCAGATCACCTTTCAATTCATATTCATCATCATCGGTTTTGGTTAATGAGGTTGATTTGAAGCTGATCTTTGGATATTTTTCAGCGTCAAAAAATTCGCCGCCTTTTAAATGCTCATCACGTTGAGTCTGGTTGGTGTCGATGCTATCGATGTCTAATGTAAAATCTACTTCGGCGTTGTCAAAATCATCGCCTTCGGTAATTACTTCACCGCCAAAGCTTTTGAAAAAACCACTTACGGTTGATATAACTAAGTGTTTTACTTTAAATTGTACTTCTGAATGCATAGGGTCAATAACCCATTTTGTTGCTGTTTCTGTTGCCATGATTTTTTTATTTGTTTTGTTGAGTCAAAGATAATAACAAATTAGATGTTTAAACATCTAATTTCATTTCATTACAATTCGCCGACAATCAAGTACAAGTTTAACCATACAATTGCGCTAATGTTTAACTTTACGAGTTATTTTTATATTAAATAATCTATTTATGAAGAAGCTTTTCATTATCTCGTTCTTTGTGATTTTTGCCGCGCTCATCGGGTGGACAATACTATGGAAACCAGCAGCCTGGTCATTCGTGATCATGGTACCTATATATGCGATAGGCTTTTATGACCTGGTTCAAAAAAAGCACAGCATTGTACGCAATTATCCCGTGTTTGGTCATCTGCGCTTTCTGATGGAAGACTTGCGACCCAAAATATACCAGTATTTTATTGAGAGCGATACCAATGGTACGCCCTTTAACCGCCAAAACCGCAGCGTGATATATCAGCGCGCTAAAAAAGTTGATGATACCCGTCCCTTTGGTACCGAACTGGATGTGTATGAAGATGGTTACGAATGGCTTAATCACAGTATAGCGGCTATTGATCACCACAAACTTGATCTGTCGCCAAGGGTAAAGGTAGGCGGACCTGATTGTAAGCAGCCCTATATGGCCAGTGTTTATAATATATCGGCCATGAGCTTTGGTTCGCTGAGCGAGAACGCTATCCTGGCCCTGAACGGCGGCGCCAAACTGGGTAACTTTGCCCATAATACCGGTGAAGGTGGTCTGAGTGATTATCACCTGAAACCCGGCGGCGATATTATATGGCAAATAGGAACCGGCTATTTCAGCTGCCGCCATACCGATGGTACTATTGATTATGATGCCTTTGCCCAACGCGCCGTATTGCCGCAGGTAAAAATGATCGAGATCAAACTGTCGCAGGGAGCCAAGCCTGGTCACGGCGGTATATTGCCAGCTGCTAAGGTTACGCCCGAAATTGCGCGGATCAGGCTGGTGGAGATGGGGCAGGACGTGGTATCGCCGCCATATCATACCGCTTTTAATGATCCTATCGGCTTAACACAGTTCATTAAAAAACTACGCGAGTTATCGGGTGGTAAGCCTATCGGTTTTAAGCTTTGTGTTGGTCATAAGAGCGAGTTTCTGGCGATATGCAAGGCTATGGTTAAAACGGGCATCTATCCCGATTTTATTACCGTAGATGGGGGCGAAGGGGGTACCGGAGCGGCACCCTTGGAATTTTCCAACTCGGTGGGTATGCCTCTGCGTGAGGCACTCGCCTTTATTTATGATGCCTTAACCGGTTTCGACATTAAAAAATATATCAAGATCATCGCTTCCGGCAAGGTAGCTACCGGGTTCGACCTGGTAAAGAATTTTGCCCTGGGTGCCGATATGTGCAACAGTGCCCGCGGAATGATGTTTGCGCTGGGTTGCATACAGGCGCTGGAATGTAATATGAACACTTGTCCAACCGGTGTAGCCACCCAGGACAAAAGCCTGATGCGCGGCCTGGTGGTTGATGATAAAAAGGTACGGGTAGCCAATTTTCATAATCAAACGGTAAGCAGCGCCATACAAATGATTGGTGCCGCCGGTCTCGTAAAACCTTGCGACCTGCACCGTATGTTTATCTATCGCCGTATTAACCACAGCCAGATTCAAACCTACGGAGAGTTGTTCCCTTACATCCCTAAAGGCAGTTTGCTTAATACGCCATACCCATCAAGCTTTGAACTGGACATGGCCATCAGCAACGAAGATAGCTTTGTGCCCGATTATAGCAACGTAACCAATATTGATTACAGCAATGTAAGTTCGTACATGAGTTAGATGGTGAGTGGTGAGTGGTGAGTGGTGAGTGGTGAGTGGTGAGTGGTGAGTGGTGAGTGGTGAGTGGTGAGTGGTGAGTGGACATTATGTTAAGCCAGATTCCTAATGCGATAAACCCAACGCGTCATTGCATTACGAAGCAATCCCTATGCTATACAGAGCAAATAGAATTGCATAACCGACCTGCCTGAGTAGAGATTACTTCGTACCTCTCAATGACGCATTAATCTTAATAATCGTCACTCAACTGGAGCTGAGCGAGGGTGATAATAATTAATCAGCCATTACAACATCACACCCTTCATGATCATCACGGCGATGCTAAAGTAAATGATGAGGCCGGTAACATCCACCAGGGTAGCCACAAATGGCGCGGAGGATGTAGCAGGGTCGGCACCCAATTTTTTCAGGATAAGTGGTAACATGGAGCCAGCCAATGATCCCCACAATACAACACCAACCAGGGCGCAGCCTACGGTTAAGCCTACCAATATCCAGTGCGGTCCGTAAATGGGCGAAAACATGGTCCAGATGTAAATACGCATAAACCCTATTAATCCAAGCGTTAGGCCCAGCATTAAGCCAGACAACAGCTCGCGGCGCATTACCCGCCACCAATCGGTAACGGTAACTTCGCCCAGGGCCATGGCCTGAATGATGAGGGTAGAGGCCTGCGAACCGCTGTTACCACCGCTTGATATAATCAATGGGATAAACAAGGCCAGTACCACAGCTTTTTCAATTGATTTTTCAAAAAATCCCATGGCGGTGGCGGTAAGCATTTCGCCAAGGAACAAAATGATCAACCAGCCAACCCGCTTTTTAACCAGCAGGAACAGGTTAATATCCAGGTATGGTTCATCCAAAGCTTCGGTACCACCTATCTTCTGGATATCCTCGGTGTATTCCTCGTTAGCTATCCACAAAATATCGTCGACCGTTACAATACCCAGTAATATATGTTCATTATCAACCACAGGCAGGGCCACGCGGTTATTCATCCTGAATATATTGATTGCTTCTTCCTGCGGATCGCTGGCGCTGAGGGATATCAGGCGCCCATCCATCAGGTCGCTTACTTTGGTCTCGGGTTTAACCAACAATATCTCCCGTATCCTGATGTCGTCAAGTAGCACACCATTTTCATCTATCACATAGATCACATCAATGGTTTCGGAGTTTTTACCGTAACGGCGTATATGGGATAATACACGGGTAACATCCCAGGTTTTCTTAACGGCAATATAGTCGGGTGTCATCAAACGGCCAACACTATCTTCTTCGTAACCTAATAAAGAGAGTGCTTCTTTGCGGTCATCTGGCGACAGGTGCAGGATCAACGTTTTAACAGCATCGCCATGCAATTCGCTAAAAAGGGCGGTACGATCATCAGGAGGCAGGGCGTTGATCAGGTCGGCTACTTTTTGACCGGATAGTTTTTTAATGATCCGTTCCTGGGTTGGGGAATCCAATATCCGGAAAACGTTAACAGCGCGGTTAAGCGACAGGGTTTCAATAAATCGGGGGCCATGTTCGGGGAGTTCACCTATCAGCTCTTCAACGTCCGATATATTTAGGTTGTTCAAATATTCCTTTAATTGTTTATTGTTTTCCTGCTCCAGCAACAATTCTATTTGTTCAACCATTTCGTTCATAAGTGTCCCCCTGTTGTTTACATGTTATTATTAATCTGTTTCGCCTTATTTTGACGCTGGCAAAAGTCGTTTATTTTTTCAAATTATAGGCAAAATTTTGTGTTATCTTTGCGCGAATTTTAATTAGTTGTCTGAATCAGAATTAACTCCATTGAGGGCTACGCCGTTTTCAGAATTAAAGAATCGACAGAATTTGATTTTAGGACTTCATATTTAGAATTTAGAGTTTAGAATTTACTGTTTATAATAAAATATGGGTTTACAATGTGGAATAGTGGGTTTACCAAACGTAGGTAAATCAACACTTTTTAATTGCTTATCAAACGCCAAAGCGCAGGCGGCTAACTTTCCGTTCTGTACTATTGAACCAAATGTAGGCGTAATTACGGTACCGGATGAACGTTTAACCAAACTTACCGAAATAGTACAACCCAAAAGCATTGTACCCAACGTTATTGAAATTGTTGATATAGCCGGTTTGGTAAAAGGCGCCAGCAAAGGCGAGGGATTGGGTAACCAGTTTTTGGGTAACATTCGTGCAACCAACGCTATTATCCATGTACTGCGCTGCTTTGATAACGATAATGTAATACACGTTGATGGTTCTGTTGACCCGATACGCGACAAAGAGATCATTGATACCGAATTACAGCTAAAGGACCTGGAATCGATAGAAAAAAAGATCCAGAAAGTTGAAAAAATGGCTAAAACCGGCGGCGATAAAGAAGCAAAAAAAACCTTTGATGTTTTAACCGTTTACAAAGAGCATATGCTGGCAGGTAAATCAGCCCGTACCGCTCCTGTTGCCGAAGAGGATAAAGAATATGTTGCCGACCTGTGGCTGCTTACTGCAAAGCCTGTAATGTATGTTTGTAATGTTGATGAAGGTTCGGTAAATACAGGCAATGCTTATGTGGAGAAAGTAAAAGCTGCCGTTAAGGAAGAGAACGCCGAGGTATTGGTGATATCGGCCCAGATAGAATCAGAGATTGCGCAACTGGAAACTTATGAAGAACGCCAGATGTTTCTGGATGATCTGGGGTTGACAGAATCGGGTGTAAACAAGCTGATCAAAGCTGCCTATAAACTGCTTAACCTGGCTACTTACTTTACCGCCGGTGTACAGGAAGTACGTGCCTGGACAATTACGCAGGGCTTTACAGCCCCGCAGGCCGCAGGAGTGATCCATACCGATTTTGAGAAAGGATTTATCCGCGCCGAGGTGATCAAGTATGATGATTTTGTAAAGTTTAACGGCTCCGAAGCGGTTATCAAAGAAAACGGCAAGCTGGCCATTGAAGGAAAAACCTATATTGTACAGGACGGCGATATTATGCATTTCAGATTTAACGTTTAACATTATATTTGTTAAACACCAAATTTGAAAACCCTTATGAAAAGATCTTTTTTACTAAAAGCCCTGCTTTGTTTCGGGGCAGTCTTCCTGCTACACATGGATAAGCCCTTTGCTCAAAACGCCAAACTGATTACAGAGGTAACACAAGCTACCGAGCAATTGCGTAAAGCCATGGTGGATGCAGATACCGTTACGCTTAAAAATTTAGTATCGGACCAAGTAACCTATGGCCATTCAAGCGGCAAGCTTCAAACTAAAAAAGAATTTATAAGTGATCTTGCTACCGGAGCCTCCGATTTTGTGTCTATAGACCTGACTGACCAAAACGTTAAAGTTGTGGGAAATACCGCTACTGTGCGTCATATACTTACTGCGGCTACCAATGATAAAGGAAAGGGTCCGGGCACTGTAAAGCTGGGTATATTATTGGTATGGATTAAAAACAAAGGGCAATGGCAATTGCTGGCCCGTCAGGCAGTAAAGGTGCCATAAGAAGTCGGGAAGTCCGGCAAGTCAGTAAAGTCCGAAAGTCAGTAAAGTCCGAAAGTTTGGAGATGTAACACCTCAAACTTTCGGACTTTACTTTTACTTATATCTTCTGAACTTTACTGGCTTTCGGACTTCCCAACTTTATTTTATGCCTCTATCTTTCGGACTTTCCGGACTTCCCAACTTCCGGACTTTCTATCTTAAACCTTGATCTTTTTCCATCTGCCGCGTTTAAATAAAATATAGGCCCCCAGGGTAAGCCCCACTTCGGCAACGGGGATGGAAATAAAAACACCTGTTGGCCCCATTTCAAAATATTTGGCCAGTAAATAAGCAAACGGGATCTGGAATACCCAAAAAGTAAATAAGTTGATCTTGGTAGGTGTCCAGGTATCGCCTGCACCATTGAAGGCGCTGGTTAAAATCATACCCATGCCATAAATAATAAAGCCCCCGCTTAAAATTTGTAAAGAGCGGGTTGCTATCTTTATAACGGCCTTGTCTTCGGTAAAAAAGGAAGCGAATAAATGTCCGCAGGTTAAAAACAAGATGCTTACAATACCCAGGAATACCATGGTGTATCTGATGGTTTGAAATACCGATTTTTCGGCCCTGTCTACATGGCCTGCGCCCAGGTTTTGTCCTACCAGCGTGGCGGCCGCGTTGCTTAATCCCCAGGCCGGCAACAGGAAGAACATCATTAATCTTAAAGAGGTTTGATATCCTGCAGAACCAGCTTCACCGCCGGTGGTGGCTACCAGTTCGGCAAGGAATATCCAGCTGCAACTGGCTATTACAAACTGTAAAATGCCCGGAGCTGCGATCTTGATGATAGCTTTGATCTGCTGCCAGTCGGGCACAAAATAGCTTAACCTTATTTTTAGGATATTTTTCCCGTTAAATAAATTATATACCTGGTAGCTAACACCTAAGCCTCTGCCAATAGTAGTAGCAATAGCGGCACCGGTTAAACCAAAAGCCGGAATAGGGCCTAAACCTCTGATAAAAAGAGGGCACAGGATGATGTTGGCTATATTGGCTATCCATAAGCTGCGCATAGCGATGGCGGCATTACCGGCCCCTCTGAAAATACCATTGATGAGAAACAGCATCACGATAATAATACTACCACCCATCATAATGCGAACAAAGTTGGTTCCATGGTCGGCGGTTTCGGCAGAAGCGCCCATCAGCAGCAGGATGTCCCGTGCGTGTGTTAACCCTATAATACTGATGGTAAGGTTTATTACTACCGCAATGATAATGGTTTGCATACCAGCCTTTGAAGCCGCCTCGGGATCTTTTTCGCCTATGCGACGAGCCACTACCGCTGTAGCCGCCATACTCAGGCCAATAGCCAATGAATATATCACGGTTAATACCGACTCGGTTAAGCCAACCGTTTGAATGGCAAGGCTGCTGTTTTTCAAATGCCCCACAAAATACAGATCGACCAGGGCAAATACAGATTCCATAGCCATTTCCAGCATCATGGGAATGGCTAACAAAATAATGGCTCTTTTAATGCTGATAGAGGTCAGGTCAACTTCGGAGCCTTTAAGCGATTGCTTTAAAACAGAGAAAAAAGAAGATACTTTACTTTTAGGTTTGGGTTGAATTGTCTCTAACATAATTATACAGGATTATAAGGATAAAAGGGAATAGATGTTTAACCATCAATATGAAACCTTTTGGTTACAAATATAGGGAAGGCTTCTGGTTAGTCAAGCATTATTAAAAAATTATAACAGCCCTTACGATAAAAATGGTAAAAACGTTACCAGGCGAATAAGAAACAGGCAAGCGACTTGGCAATAAATGGCGCTAAAAATATAAGCTTTGAAGCTGTAAAGGCGTTTTATTGTACAAAATGTTAAAAACGCTTTAATTGGTTAAGAAAGTAGAAAAAATAGCAAATACGCATCAAAAACCGGGTGAAAATCGTTAAATTAACAACACCAATTGATACCTTATTTGTAATACTATTATGGATACATTAGTTACTTATATGTTCCAGATCACAGTAGCCTTTATGATCATACAGGTATGTATTCCTATTGCAATCATCATAAAAGCCAGGCCCAAAAACAAAGCAAAGTATAGCGGCTTAACACCGCTTGAGATAGAAGAAATGGAGCATCAGCATTTTCTCCAGGAGGTAGATGCCATTTTAAACATGAATCACATTTCGCATTGCGAAGAATGAGCTTTACAAAGATAAAAGCCTCTTAAAATAAATTTAAGAGGCTTTTGTGCTCCCGACGAGATTCGAACTCATATCGATGGTACCGGAAACCATAATTCTATCCGTTGAACTACGGGAGCATTTGCTGCAAAGATATACATTCAATTGTTTTATTCACGATGGATTATGTAAAAATTGGATTATGCCTTTATCAAACGTGTGCCTGTGTTGTTTATTAAACGATCACATGATTTTTATTACTCCGTTCCATGCAAATCAAGAGCTTACCTTTTCTTAACCAGTTTTGACGCGATAAAAGCAAACAAGCCCTGCACCAGGCCCGAGGCTATGCCAATTACAACACCTATTACAGCCAGGGCCACCTGTGGTGGAATATGATATGGGTTACCGTTATACATGGCAGCTTCCGGCGCATGGCCTGCTGCATAGCTTTTATAAAAAATGGCATGTGCGCCAATGATCCATACACAGTTCATCAGGCTGAGGCAAAAGCCATTGGTAAAATACATTTGTGTACAGTTTTTGGCGATAAGATAGGCGCAGATAATAAAAATAACCGGCCATATAGCTCCCTCAATATTACTCGGAATAAAAAAAGCTGTAGCAATGCCCATCACGAGGCCAAACATCGAAAGTTTAAAGATCAGGCTCCAGTTCATATAAAGGTTTTTAGGTTTGCTTTTCTAAAGCTATCCAAAACAAACAGAAAAACAAATAAGGCCTAAAATTGTGGAAGCATGAATGATATGCCCAGCATTAATGTTGATAGAAGGATCATAAATAATACAAATGTCTTAATATGCTTTAAAGTACGGCCTTCTTTCAATAGTAAATTCCGGAATGGTTCGGATATCAAAAGCGTAAGAGATACCAACAGCATAAAACATAATCCCAGGTGCATACCGATGAACGGAACTTTGTTGTTCTGTAATGAATGAACTAAATTGGGTAGCAACAAAAGGTTCCAGATCACCACAATAGCGATGACTGCAGGAATTTTCATGGCGAAACCACCATTTTTCTGCATCGCGGTAATGACGGTATCCTCATAAACAGGTAAGCGTTCTTTATTATCTAAAAAGCCTGTTTGTTGTATTTGTTGCAATACAGAATCTGCACTGCCAGACGAGTTAAAAATGACGGTTGAAGAGTATCCCTTCACTATGTGATGAATACGGATACCGCTTGAAAAAAAACTCCCACCAGTAACGGTTATGGATACCACATCAGCTGGCCGGAAACGTAAATTTCCAAATAAGGAAATATTAAGTTCGAGTTCATTTTTGTTAACCCGGAGGGTAGCAAACGGCCATGTGGCACTCATGAGGCCATACGTGGCGCCGCCGGTGAGTTCAAATTCGGTTAAGGTCATTTATAACTATGATAAGCAGGATAAAACTATCAAAACAAATCAGTAAAAAGCACAATTTGCAAGATAATTTTAAACCTGGCTTACACTCTTGAAGGTACTATTCCAAATGCCTTTTTGAAAGTGTATGAAAAGTGTGAGAGGTTCTCGAAACCTACATCAAGATATACTGCTGATGGTTTCTGGCCTTTTTCCCTGATGAGGTAATAGGCTTCATTCAATCGTTTTTGTTGCAGCCATTGTCCTGGCGGCATGCGAAATACTTTTTCAAAGTCGCGCTTAAAGCTGGCCAGGCTACGACCTGTGAGTTTGGCAAACTGGGCAGCGGGCACATTGAACATGTAATTTTGGTTCATGAAAGCTTCCAGGTCTATCTTGTAAGGCTCGGTGAAATCAAAAAGGAAATCGTAAAAATCCGGATTAAAATTCAGGAGCAGCTCAACCGCTTCTTTGGTTTTCAGCTCGGCCATGTTATCTGTGGCTCTTTCCGGATGATCAAAATAAGGCATCAAAGAGTCAAAATAACCTTTGATGAAGGGATCTGGTTGTAGTATGTGAATATGGCTTCCGGTGTATGGTTTGGCTGGCGCAAGTTTATGCTCCGTGCTATATCTGCGCAGAAACCGCTGGTCTAAAAATATATTGATCGATTTAAATTCGCCCGTCAGTCCCGGTATCTTTTCCGACTTCACCAACTGGTTTCTGCGTAAAAGCCCAATGGTGCCAGCGCTAAATATCCGCGTGCCTTCGCTGGTTTTCTGATGTGTTTCGCCTGATATAATGTACCCGAAAGCATGTTCGGGTACAAATGATTCATTAGCGCGTTGTTTTTTATCAACGCAGGAGTAGAGCAGGTTGTTGAACAATATGTGGCTTTTGTCTTCCATTGTCAATTTAAAGATACAATTACTTCAGTTGGGCCAGCAGCATTTTATCAAATGTACGGTCAGACAGTATTTTTCGCATGAATAATGCCGGGCCAGCCATATAACCACCATGGTAGCGTGTTTTAGGTTGTTTGGCGGCTATGGCTTTCCTTATCAGGTTGACAATAACTATCGGATCAGCATTTTTTTCATTCGCTTTTTTGGCGATAGCGGAAAATTGTCTGGCCAAATTACTATAAGCGGTATCTCCCGAAATTTTGAGCAGGTTATCCATCGCTATGCTGCTCCATTCAGATTTTACGCCACCGGGTTCAATCACTACCACATTAATACCAAATTGCTTTACTTCATTTCGCAGGCTATCGCTCAGGGCTTCTAAAGCGAACTTGCTGGCGTGGTACCAGCCCCCCAGAGCCGCGGCAAACTTACCGCCAATGGATGATATATTAATGATTGTGCCAGAACCCTGTTTGCGCATGTGTGGTAATACCAATTGCGTTAAATGAGCCGCACCAAAAACATTTACTTCCATCTGGTAACGTGCATTGTCAATGGGTACATCCTCAACAGCTCCGTATGACCCAAAACCGGCGTTATTGATCAACACATCAATATCACCCTCGGCTTTTACAATGGTTTCAATCCCGGCAACCATGGAAGCCTCGTCAGTTACATCCATGGCTAATATCTTTACACCGAATGGTTTAAGATCGTTCATTTTCTCGGTACGACGAGCCGCACCATAAACTATATGACCATCCTGCGCCAGGTGCCTGGCCATTTCTTTACCCATACCGGCAGACGCGCCGGTTATTAATATGATCTTTTTCATTTTTTCTTTGCTCTGTGAATTACAAAACAAAGATGGTCTTAAAAGCAGGGGTGCAGGTTTGTTTGGAAGCTCAATTTTACTTTGGTGTGGAGCTCAAAAATAATGCTTCACCTTGTTATAATCAAAGTGCAAATGAGTATCAGGAAGGCGTATAAGCAGGGATCGGCTAAAAATCACAATCGGCATGTTCCACATCATTGCCGGCTTTGAGGAAACAAGCTTTGATAGTATCCGTTATGTCGGAAAGATTAAAGGGTTTGGCAATAAAGGCATCAGAACCATAATTACCTAAGGATTCCAGTACCCGGGGATAGGCCGATACCATGATCACGGGGATATGGCATGTTTCGGGTGTGGTTTTAAGCATATGGCAAAGTTCGCCACCGTTTATCCCGAATAATATGTAATCCAGAATGACCATGTCGGCATTGAAACTGATAGCTGCCTTGCATATGTCATCAGTAAAATTAATTACCCGGACCTCATAGCCCTCCATCTCGAGCGCTTCTTTCATCACATCAAGTACATCCTCGCTATCATCAAGGATTAAGATTTTTTTAGGCATATTATTAAATTGGTACTCTTTATAACGTTGAGTTAACAACTTTTGTTTTTTGCCCTTAAATTATTGCTGTAATAATTAGGTTACAGGTTTGTTTTAAGCCGCGTTATAATAGCATCCACTGTTTTTAATACCTTGTCCAGACTGGCCGGGGTATTGGTTACCTTGGCTATCATAATGCCTCCTTCAATAAGGGCGATTATAGAAAGCGCTGTTTGGGCCACGTCGATACCTGTTTTAAATTCACCGGCAGTTATACCGCCATCTATCAGTTCCTCAATTCTTTTTTTCCAGTTAATAACTACCTGGGCTGCTTTTTCTTTTAATACGGGGTTAGTATCATCGGCATCAACTGCCGTATTCAAGATAGGACAACCGCCCTCCGGAAAACTTGCGGCATTAAATCTATGGTAAACCTGGGCGTAAACCATCAGCTTATCATGATAGGTAGATGCCTGATCAATAAGATGCCTGGTTTGCCTGCGCACTTTTGCGGTATTGTACTCAAATGCAGCTACAGCAACTTCCTCCTTATTTTTAAAATTACCATATATACTACCCTTGGTAAGCCCTGTAGCCTCGGTAAGGTCCGATAATGAAGTACCGGCATATCCTTTTTTATTAAAGATACCCGCGGTTTTTTCTACAATGAACTGGCGTGTTCTCGCAGCTTTTGATAATTCCGTTTCCATTACACAAATGTACCAATTGGTATTTTAATATTATAATTTGATGAATGATGATCAGGTAAAGGGGTTTTATTAAGTTTTGTAAAAGGAACGAAGCAAGATTCACCTCGTTCCTTGTAAAAATGGCAAGCGTTTTTAGTTTTATGAATTAACTGGCACGGCCATGTAATACTTTTAACGCTTCGGCAGGTGATGACAGGTAGAGTTGGTAAAATTGTTCGGTGCCGGCTACTCTGATCTCATAGTTGTCGGTTTCCAGCGCGGCTAAAAACTCATCGGCAACCTGTGCTGGTTTGATGCCCAGGTGACCGTTAATTTCTGTAGAGAATTCCGTATCAACTAAGGGAGGCATCAATTCAAATACCTTAACGTTTGTGTCCTCCAAAGCAACCCTTAATGCCTGGGTATAAGAGTGCAGCGCGGCTTTACTGGCAGAATAAGTAGCAGTTACCTTACCTGGTAAAAAAGCTACTATTGATGATACGTTTACGATAGCTGCCTCTGTTTGTTTTTTAAGTAATGGCAATAATTTTTCGTTAAGCCTGATAATAGACAGGTAGTTGGTGTGCATTTCAATACTTGCTCTTTCAAAAGTATCTGTATTGTTAAGCAGATCACTTAAACCTGCCGCGGCGCCAGCATTATTGATCACGATATTAAGCTTTGGAAAGTCGCTGAGTAATTTGGTTACCAGGTTTTCCACATCGGCAGCGTTTGATATATCAGCGCTAATAGCGGTAACATTTTGTAATTGAGCGGCAGCTTTTTGCAAACGCTCAGGGTTACGGCCAACAATAATAATGTGATTGTTTTTGGCAGATAGTTGTTTGGCTATTTCAAATCCTATACCAGCGCTTCCGCCGGTTATGAGTACTGTGTTCTGTGAGGTTTTCATTTTGTTTTTATGTTGATGATTAATTTCAACAAGACAAAAATATACCAATTGGTATATTTTTGCAATAGTCAAAACTCATCCTTGTGTCATCATTTTAAGTAAGGAATTTACCCGGAAAAAATAAGGCCTGTTATTTTACTTATAACAGGCCGGTATATAATGTATTAAGAAGGGGCTATGTAAGGATGAACACGGAAAGGCTCCTGGGCCCATGCGCGCCAATCACTAATGATTGTTCAATATCGGCGGTTTTGGATGGCCCGGAGATGAACGCGCCATAACCATAATCAGCATTACCTATTTGGGCATAGGCTTGCGCCATTGTAGGTACGAGGGCATCTTTACAGATCACAACAGCCAGGTGCTGACTAATAAAGGGCAGCACCCGTATATTCATCTGGCTTTCTGTAAGCCATAAGGCGCCATTTTCGGTAACGCCAAGGTTTGATGCCAATATGGTCAGCTCTGCATCGGCAAAGCTGTGTGATGATTCCTCCAGTACATTGCCCGCGTAGGTGTATTCATCCAGTTCCGGAATGCTCGATATAATCTT
This sequence comes from Mucilaginibacter sp. RCC_168, assembly GCF_041355315.1. NCBI lineage: Bacteria > Pseudomonadati > Bacteroidota > Sphingobacteriia > Sphingobacteriales > Sphingobacteriaceae > Mucilaginibacter > Mucilaginibacter sp. RCC_168. Next base: position 68,725 of record NZ_JBFUPN010000031.1, on the reverse strand, counting down.
TACACCGTGTTTAAATTCCTTTTGCAGTATAGCTTTTATGGTCTCCAGATCTTTTACCTCATAAACAAAGCTGCCCCCGGCACTGGCTACGGTGCTGTATTGCTGCACCAGGTTATCAGTGGCGGCTGTTAAAGTGTTTAATATTTCCAAATCGGGCAGTGGGGCGTGGGCGAACTGATTTTTTTTAACCGCGGCTAATATTTTTTCCCTGCTCATTGTTTTCCTTCCTTTCTTTTGCTGTACCATTCGCCAAATGATTCTTCCGGTGCTTTGGGCATTTCGCGGTGTTTGTACCAGGGATTTAAGCCATTATTAACCGCGAGCGGAGCGTATTTAAATACCAGGCGGCCAACTTTTCCTCCTGACCTATACAAAGCAGGTGAGGACAGGGTAAAGGCCATGGCTTTCATGGCTATGGTTTTTGTGGTTGGACTATAGCCTTCTTTTACGATTACCTGTCGCCATTTATATAGCTGGTCATGAATGTCGATTTTAACGGGGCATACATTGCTGCATGAGCCGCAAAGTGTAGAGGCAAAAGGCAGGTCGGCATATTTTTTCATGTCGAGATTAGGTGCCAATATAGAACCAATAGGACCTGCAACAGCAGTGTGATAACTATGACCACCACTTTTACGATATACCGGGCAAGTGTTCATACAGGCCCCGCAACGGATACATTTTAGAGAATTGCGAAAATCCTCGCGACCCAATTGTATGCTTCGTCCATTATCTACTATAACAATATGAATTTCGGTGCCGGACTGCGGTCTTTTGAAGTGACTGGAGTAGGTGGTAATAGGCTGACCAGTAGCGCTGCGGGTGAGCAACCTTAAAAAAACGCCCAAATGCTTCCTTTCCGGGATGATCTTTTCTATCCCCATCGAGGCAATATGGATCTCGGCCAGGTGGGCGCCCATATCGGCATTGCCTTCGTTGGTGCATATCACAAATTCCCCGGTTTCGGCAATAGCAAAGTTAACGCCGGTAAGTGCCGCGCGACGTGTCAAAAACACTTCGCGCAAATGCTGGCGGGCGGTTTCGGTCAGGATCTTAGGATCTGATTCGCCTTTGGCCGAGCCTAAATGTTCGTGAAAAATATCACCTATCTCTTCCTTCTTTTTATGGATACAAGGGAGTACAATGTGACTTGGCGGCTCATTAGCCAGCTGTACAATACGTTCGCCCAAATCGGAGTCAATTACATCAATACCTTGTTCTTTGAGATATTCATTCAGGTGGCACTCTTCGGTCAGCATGGATTTGCTTTTGACCATGCGGTTAATACCACGCTCCTGTAATAGGCGGTGTACGATTTTGTTATGTTCTTCGGCATCGGCCGCCCAATGTACTATAATACCGTTGCTGATCGCATTAGCCTCAAATTGCTCCAGGTAGGCACTCAGGTTTGATAACACGTTGTTCTTGATCTGCGAGGCGGTTTCCCTTAACAGTTCCCACTCCGGCAGCTTATGAGCCTGTATATCGCGCTTCTGGCGCACCCACCATAAGGTTTCGTCGTGCCAGTCAACTCGTGGTTCATCCCGGTTAAAAATGCTGGCTAACTCGGCGTGACTTTTTGCTGTAACATTACTCATGGCTGTAGTGATTTAAAATTTCGGCCACATGAATTACTTTAACATCGCTTTTTTGCCTGCGTAAAATGCCTTCCATGTGCATAAGGCAGGAAAGGTCGGCCGAGGTAATATATTGGGCGCCGTGTTCGATATGGTCATCCACACGGTCTTTACCCATTTTCGAAGATACGGCTTCTTCTGCCACGCAAAACGTTCCTCCAAAACCACAGCAGTCATCCTGCCGGGTTAAAGGTACCAGTTCCAGTCCCTGAACCATATCCAATAATTGGGCGGGTTTGCTAAAAGCAGGGGCAACCAGCTCGCTCATTTGTGATATCCGCAATCCGCGCAATCCGTGACAGCTTTGGTGTAAACCTACCTTATAAGGGAAACGGGCTTTTAATTGTGTTACTTTTAATACATCTACCAAAAACTCGGTAAGCTCATAAACCCGTTTGCGGATTTCAACAGCCTGCTCTTCTTTTTCGGGTGAGTGTAAATGTTCTTTGATGTGCAGGGTACAACTGCCCGATGGGCATACGATATAATCATACCCCGAAAAATTATCAATAAACAAACTATTGCAGCCGGTAGTTAGGTGTTCATAGCCGGAATTGGCCATGGGCTGCCCGCAACAGGTTTGATTTTTAGGATAGTGCACATCAACGCCAAGTTTCTCCAATAATTCCAACGTGGCAATAGCTGCCTTGGGGTAAAACTGGTCGACATAACAGGGTACAAATAAAGCTACCTTCATTTTATAGTGTTTACTTTAATTGGTTAAAGCAATATTAGCGGTTATAAATTGTAAAACTATCATTAGGCGTCTGCAAGTATAACCACCACAAAATAGCTTATCCGGCAGGAATTATTTTGCTATTGGTGAAGATGATTTACTTGGTATAAACGTAGCTTTAACAATTACATGCTAAACAACGAAATTACAGTTATAGGAGGCAACTGTTATCAGCTTTTTTTGCAAATGATTGACGGTAATTAGCGTGAATGTTCATTAGTTCACTGGTTCATTAGTTTATTGGTCTTGAAATTATTTAAACTTATCCTCCATTACTGCCATTTCAACACTAATGAACTAATGAACCAATAAACAAATGAACCAACTAATCCGTAATATAGGGTAGTTTAATATTCTTATAGGTCGGTTTCTGCAGTTGTACTTTTAGCTTTTTGAAGCTTTCTGTGGGACCCTGCGTAATGAACATATTGAGTAACCAGGCGGGTACACTGCCGCCGGCATCCAGGTGCAGGGTATATTCAATTTTTACGTGGCTGCTGTCAATAGGCGTAATGACCCATTTACCTACCGAATGTTCAATACGTACAATACCATCTTTTCGCGGTACCATATCCGCTAAACAGGGAGCATCAACTGTAACCACTTTGGTTTTAGGGTCCTGGGTAACTTTGATGTGGGCAATAAAATCGCGGTTATGCAGGGGCCAGGGTATGGATACTTCGGAATAATAATATAGTTCTGAAGGTGATACCTGTTTGATCATGTTAACAGATTTGGTATGATATACCCAATCTATACTGCCTTTTATATCCAATAATACAGCAACCAACTGAGCAGCTGAGGCATTAAATTCACATTCTACTTTAATGGCTTTTACTTTTGAATCGGGCACATGCCTGGTGTAAACCTTAACACCTTCTTTGTTAGTACTTAAGGCCCAGGGCTCTTCGGCATGGGTTATGTTGATCAACGAAAATGCAAGCAGCAGGACTAAGAAAGTGACTTTTTTGTACATGATATAGAGCCGATATAATGTAACAAAAGTATATACAAAACAAGCCGGTTAGTGAACCGGCTTGTCAGTAAAAGGTCATTTGGTGTTAAGCGAATGTAAATATGAAATATCTATGGCAATTGAAGTGATGATTATTTCACCTCAAAAACATAACTCCCTGCAGCGGCCTGGTAAGGTCTTGAACTATTGAGCAGCTTGCCACCCAGATAAGTTTTACCCGCAGGCAAGGTTATGGTAGCTGTTGAATTGGCCGGTATAGTAACCTTGTAGTTTATACCATGATCGGTACGTTGCCACGAGGATATTATTTTGCCGTACGGGCCATCATGAGTGGCTGTGAATTCATTAAGTCCGGCCACAAAGTGCGGCTGCAACAGGATGTTTTTAAAACCCGGGTGATTTGGATCAGTTTGAATACCTGCTATACCTTTATACAACCAGGCACCTATCCCCCCAAACATGATATGATTTAGCGAGATGTCTGACTTAGCATCTATCTTCCAGTTCTCATACAGGGTAGTTGCCCCATTCACCATCCACCATCCCCAGGAAGGGAAAGTTTCCTGCGATGCTATTTTGTAAGCTACATCCGGGTAACCATTATCGCTCAAAGCACTTAAAATGGCTTTTGCGCCCAGGATCCCCACATCCAGATGATAATTATCGGCAGCTACACGCTGCGCCAGGTTAGCGGCCACTTTGCTTTTCAGGTTTTGCGGCACTACATCCCAGTAAAGCGGTACGCTTAATTCGGTTTGCAGGCCTTTGCCATACATCCCGGTTTCGGTATTCAGGTATTTGGCGTTGATGGCATTCTTAATCTTATTGGCCAATGCCGAATACTTTATAAAATCAGCTTGTTTACCTAATATTTTGGCAGCTTTAGCCAGGATGCTGGCATCTGCATAATAATATACAGAAGAAGTCAACTCAACCGGCGATACAGACTTTACCGGCACCCAGTCGCCTAAACCCCAGGTAGTTAGTCCCGTGGGATAGAGTTCATCAATATGATTTACATATTTCTCAATGCTGGTATAACTATCAGCCAGTAGTTTGATATCGCCATAAAACAAATAAATATTCCAGGGGATAATAGCAATGGTGCTTGTCCAGTCGGGGCCGTTGCCCCATTCATAGCCCCAGCCGCCGGTTGGGATAATAGATGGCAGCACACCATTGGGTTGCTGCTCGTCGCGATGATCGGCCAGCCATTTTTCGTAAATGGTAATGGCGTCAAAATTATACAACCCGGTTTCGCTGGCAATATGTGCGTCGCCGGTCCAACCATTCTTTTCGCGCTGCGGGCAATCGGTAGGATAACCAAACAGGTTACCGAGGTAGGAGTTATTGGTAGCGCTCCATATCTGATTGATAGTTTTGTTTGACGATGTTACTGTGCCAATGGGGGCCACATCGCTATGCATAAAATAAGCTTTCAGGCTTTCTTTGCTCAGTTCAACAGGTTTGCTGCTGCTTACCTCTATGTATTGAAAACCCTTATAGTTAAACTTAGGCATAAAGGTTTCTTCGCCTTTACCACTCAAAATAAAGATGTCGGTCTGGAAAGGGTCTTTATCATCCGTAGGGCGGTAATGCAGGTCGATGTTGGATTGATCCACATGACCATTTTTATTCAATCGCTCAGCATGTTTTAAACGGATCACGGTGCCCGAATCGCCTTTAACGGTAATCTTACTCACGCCTGATATGTTGCGGCCGATATCAAATACCCACAGGTTATCGTCAATTTTGGTGATGCTTTTGGCAGCTATTTCTTCCACATTACGGATAGGCTGCAGACTTTGCGCCACTATATTTTGTGACGGAGCTGAACGGTTAATAACCTGTTTCCAGGCACTGTCTATAAAGTTGGGTGTATTCCAGCCGGGTTGTTCTTTGCGGGCATCGTAGTGTTCAGCGGTATAAATACTGTTAAAAATTACCGGACTTAATGAGGTTTTCCATTGCGTAGTGGAGCTTACCGTTTCTACAGAACCATCGGTATAAGTAATACGCAGATCCATACAAAACGTTGGGCGACCGCGCCATGGCGCCTGGTGAAAATACCATACCGCCGTGCTCTGGTGGTTATACCAGCCATTGCCGAGTAATACTCCAATAGCGTTTTTGCCGCTTTGCAGCTGCGCGGTAACATCGTAAGCTACATATAAAGTTCGCCTGTCAAATCGGGTATACATAGGGTCAAGACGGTGATTGCCAATCTTTTGGCCGTTGATATATAATTCATAAAGGCCCGCTACGGCGATATAGGCCCTTGCCGAGCGAATTTGTTTAGCTACTTTAAAGGTATGCCGAAAGTAAGGGGCAGGGTTCACCGCTATACCTTTATTATCGCTTATCCAGGATCCCTGCCAGTTGCGCATATCCATCATCCCGGTTTCAAAACTGGCTACGGCCGATGGCAGGAGTTTTTTACCGGTCTGATCCCATAGCTGCACGCGCCAGTAGTATTTGGTAAAGGGTTGTAATGGCTTGCCCTGGTAATTGACCAGGTTTGATGAGGACACTACCTTGCTGGTTTGCCAGCTATCGCCTTTACCATTCCTAACGGCAACAGAATCGGCGCCAACGGTAAGTTGATAAGCGGTTTGGGCTGCGCCTTGCCTGTCATCAGTCACTAACCAACTTAAACGTGGATGCCGGGAATCGATACCAATAGGATTGATGAGATGTTCACATTGTAAACCTGCTGCTTTACCGGGTGTACCGGCGAAGCTTAGGTTAGCGATGAGAAAATTAAACAGTAAAGCAATGTAAAGCGCGGGCTTACATAAAAATGATTTCATATAATGCAATAAAGCGGTTTATAAAGGTAAGCAAGATAATTCAAGGAGCCTGCAGCAATGTTAAGCTGATATTTTTATTTACGCAACCCTAACTGTCCTGAGGGGGCGTGTAGGTGTAGAGGTGAGGACTAACCGCGTCTGCGCTTCGCTGGAAAGAGGAGGGATAAAAAATAACGTCATTGCAATGACGTGCGAGGAGGAAGTGCATTATTCCCTTCTTTCCATATAGGCGATAGCCTGCCAGAGGCTATCGCCTAAAAAGAATATGATGCATAATAATGCAATAGCTGTTTTAGAACCTGTTGTTGTCTTTGAAGTTATCTCTGAAATTTTGAGTGCGTACGGCTATTTGCTCCAACGTTAGTTCGCCGTATTTTTTTGCACGATCCATCCATTCAGGCCCGTTCTCTGTAAGATCGTCAATGATCGATTTACCATCCGGCCCCTTTTTGGTAACATAGTTTATGCCGTAAGCAACTGCTGCGCCAACGACAAGAAATTTTAGTAAGCCCATAATCTAAATTTTTATTGTTTTTATGACAATGATGATGCCAGTTTGTTACATACATGAGTTAAGCGAAAATCAAGGTTTACACATTATATCAATGATTTGTATTTAATATTATTGATTTAAATAACTTAAATGCATGTTAATCATGAATTATGTATAGGTATAAACAGTGAATAAATGATTTCCTGTTTTTTCTTAATCACCGATTCTGATATCCTGACTCTAAATTTTAATTACTTTTACGGCTAAAGTATACCGGCATATGTTTTTTATCCTGTCGAAAATATTGGCATTCTTGCTTTTTCCCCTGTTGTATATATTTGTTTTACTGCTAATGGCGGTTTTAGCAAAGAATATAAAACGTAAACGTAAATACCTGCTTTGGGGTATTGGGCTGCTTTATTTTTTTTCTAACCCGTTTCTGATCAACCGGCTTGCCCGGGCCTGGGATATAGCGCCTGCCGAACTTGAAAAAAATAAAACATACAGCGCGGCTATTGTACTGGGTGGTTTCGCATCGGATGATAAGGAGGGGAGGGGTATGTTTAGCTCTGCGTCCGACAGATTTATACAAGGCGTCCTTTTACAAAAGACAGGCAGGGTGAAATATATTTTAATTTCGGGGGGTAATGGTAATTTAAACCCATCAGCTTTCCGGGAAGGAGCCTGGGCCAGATATCAATTGCAAGCTGCGCAAGTACCGGATAGCTGCATCCTGATAGAAGATCAGTCGCGCAATACCCTGGAAAACGCGTCATTGACCAAAACTTTACTTCAAAAGCATGGGCAGCGGGGGCCATATTTACTGGTAACCTCCGCTTTTCATATGCGGCGGTCGGCACGGATCTTTAAAAAAATGGGTGTTGATGTAATACCATACCCTTGTAATTATATTGCCGGAACCGGCGACTTTAGCTTAAGTGAGTTTGTACCGAGTGCCGATGCACTAAATAAATGGAATACCTATATCAAAGAAATAATTGGCCTTGCAGTTAACTATATCTCAGGACGCGGTTAATACGCTATAGCGCCTGGATACTAACATTTATACAAATTAATACTATGGGGATATTACTGGTTGAGGATGAACCTAACGTGGTATCGGTAATAAAACGCGGACTTGCAGAATTTGGTTACGAAGTAAGTGTGGCGGGTAATGGCGCAACCGGTTTGCAAATGGCACTTGACCATGATTTTGATTTGGTGATACTGGATGTGATGCTGCCCGTAATGGATGGCATACAAGTATGTAAGCTCATCAGACAGCAAAAACAAGCCATGCCTGTTATAATGCTTACCGCGCTTGACTCCACCGAAAATATTGTGAACGGTTTAGATAGCGGCGCCGATGATTACCTGGTAAAACCCTTCAAAATTGCCGAACTGGCTGCGCGCCTACGTACTTTGCTGCGTCGTAAAAGCGGCGAGCAGCAGTCTAAAAATAACCTATTTACAATCAGCGACCTGGAACTTAACGCCGAATCAAAAATAGCTTACCGTAACCAGGAACCATTAAAGCTCACAGCTACGGAGTACAGGCTACTGGAGTATTTTGTAAAGAATCAGAAAAAGGTATTGTCGCGGATCCAAATATTGGAAAGCGTGTGGGATATTGATTTTAATATGGGTACTAATGTGGTTGATGTATATGTAAATTATCTGCGCAAGAAACTGGAAAAAGGTGGTGGTTCCAAACTCATACATACGGTTTTTGGTATGGGATATATCATGAAAGAGGGAGAACCCGATGAAAATACAAAGTAAAATAACCCTGCTGTTCCTGTTGCTGTCTGGTGCAATATTGTTATTGCTCAATATCACCGTTTTTTACCTGGTATACCGGTTTGGTTTCGACGATTTTTTTAAACGGTTGGAAGCCCGCGTTAATATCTCGGCCGAGGTAAACATTTTTCCGAGTGACAGAAGCAGAGCCTACCAGGAAGTGCGCAATAAGTACCTGGAGCGGCTGGAAGCTGAAAAAATGTATTTTTTTAATATCGATACACTGAGCAGGGTTCATATTACCGGCGGGATCGATAAAAATAGTGAACTGATTAAAAACATCTTGAAGGATAATGCAGCGCGCTATAAAGCTGACAATATTTTTTATGCTGGTAAAGTATTTAAAAAAGACAATAACAGATACATCGTTATCGTTTCGGCTACAGATCCATCGGGTTTTCAGGAGTTAAAAGATCTGCAAAAAATATTGATCTACGGGTTTCTTGTTGCCATGATACTGGTTTATTTTATAGGTAAGATATTCTCCTTTTATACCTTTCAGCCCATACGGCGTATCATTAACAATGTTAAAAATATAACGGCCAACAACCTGCACTTCAGGCTGGATGAGCTCAGTGGTAAGGATGAGGTAGCCGAACTTTCCTATACCTTCAATGACATGCTTAACCGCCTGGAAACAGCCTTTGAAACACAGAATAACTTTGTAAGCAATGCCTCGCATGAGCTGCGTACACCCTTAACCATCATCAGTACCGAAGCTGAACTGGCCTTGAGTAAAACCGATGCCAGCCCGGAACAGCGTGAGGTGTTTGGTACCATTTATTCAGAAGCTGAAAAGCTGCGCCAGATACTGAATAGCTTATTGGCTCTTGCCCAATCGGGTTTCGACGGTAAAAAACAGCGCTGGGAAAGCATCCGGATAGATGAACTCCTGATGACCGCTTCAGAATCTATTAAAAAGATCAATACCGATAGTAATATACAGATCGATCTGGAAGATATGCCGACCGATGAACGTCTGCTTTATGTAAGTGGTAACAGCAATTTACTGCGTTTGGCCGTTACCAATATCATCAGTAATGCCTGCAAATATTCAGACAACCGTATGGTGAAAATAAGGTTGCTGGCCGAAAATAATAAAGTAATTATCTCTGTCACCGATCAGGGTATCGGCATTCCCGAAAGCGAACTGCAGCACATTTTTGAGCCCTTTTTCAGGGCCTCCAATACGCATAGCTACGAGGGGCACGGAGTAGGCCTGCCTTTAACACTCAATATTATACGCCTGCACAGGGGCAGCATAGGTATCCGCTCTGATGTTGGCAAGGGCACCGAGATCAAGATTTTTTTGCCGGTGGATGCATCGGCGTAAAACTCTAATCAAATTCTAATAACTTTCTTAGATTATCCTAATTATTGGGGGCTACACTTGTATCAAACAAAGTTGTACAAGTTAAACCATTAAATAATTACGATATGAAAACGCTGTTCATCCCTACCGATTTTACGTACCAATCGCTTCAAAGTATCCCGAACATAGCCCAGCAATATTATCCGCAAAAAGTGGATATCAGACTGGTACACATGCTGAAAATTACCGATAACATAGGCGAACTGCTCATGCTGTCGCGCCGCTCGGCCGAGTATAAACATATACCCGATAATTTTTATATCCGCTGCCGCGAAATGGAGAAAGATTTCAGCCACCTGATCAACCGCATCCATATCGATATTTTTTATGGCAGTACGGTAGCCGTTTTTAATAACTACCTGGATGCCCATGAAGTGGATGCCATAGTGCCGCCGCATGATAATTACAAATTGCTTTTTAAAAACAGCATTAATCCAGAAGTACTGATAGAAAAATGCGGAACGAGGGTACTTGTCAGTACAGAAACAGCCGGTGTAATGGCAAACCTTATTGCCGAAGAGCCAGAATTGATAGAACAACAGTAATTAACCCCTTAATTATTAAACACTATGCTACTGAAAGAAAACATCCCGGTTACTTATGTATTCGGAAAAATAAAAAAAGAACTCATCCTGGTGGCCATTTATTCGTCGGCTATTTATTTAGTGCACCAATACTATAATTTAAAAGAGGTATCTATCCCCTTAACGGTGCCTACTATATTGGGTACTATTATATCCCTGCTGCTGGCCTTTCGGTCAAACCAGGCGTATGACCGTTGGTGGGAAGCCCGCATTTTATGGGGCGGCATCGTGAATGATTGCCGCACCTTTACCCGCCAGGTACTCACTTTTGTTGATAGTAGTTACGATGGCGAAGAAAAATGGGCCCTCAAAGAGCGGATAGTAAAACGGCAAATAGCCTGGTGCTACAGCCTGAGCCGCCATTTGCGTAAACAGGATGCTAAACAAAACCTGGAGGCTTTTTTGAGCGATGACGACATCAAAAATATTCGCAATGTGGAGCATGTGCCGCTGGCCCTGAATGAGTTACAAGGGCATGATTTGCGTACCCTGTACAAATTAGGCTGGATCAACGAATACCAGCAAGTAGCGATGGACGGTACCCTAACCGGTTTTATGAATACAATGGGCGGCTGCGAGCGGATCAAAAATACCGTATTTCCGGCTACATACAGTGTGTATATACACTGGCTGGTGCTGTTTTTTGTATTGCTACTGCCTTTTAGCCTGATGGAGTTTTTTGGCATATTGCAGGTGCCCCTGGTGATCGCTATTTCGTCGGCATTTTTTCTGATCGAGAAAATGGCTATTCATTTGCAGGATCCATTTGAGAACATGCCGACCGATACCCCAACCACCACCATCAGCAGGAAAATTGAGCAGGACCTGAAGCAAATGCTAAAAGACGAAATGCCCCAGGTAACCGATATGGTGACCAACCATCAGCAGCAAAAACAGGCGGTGTTCTATATTTTGTAACCAGAGCTATTAAGGAGTTGATATATAGTTGATTGTATATTAAGCGGTTGGTTTTTGGTTCTCCTGTTGCCTTAACCAAACAGCCCGGTACCCTTGAGAAAGGTGCCGGGCTGCCGTTTTGTATAGATATACGAAAGATAGTCTGAAGTCAGAAGTCTTTAGTTCTGAGTAAGTAAAAAATGGCCTATCGTCGATACTATCACCTGCACGGACTCAGACCAAAGCAAGTCTCTTGTTCTTTATCTTCAGAAAAAGCATTAAATTGCCCTACCTTCATGGCTTGACGGCACCTGCTAACCCGGTATGACTATTAAATTTAAGCGTAATCCCTTTCTTCTTTTTTTACCATTCCTGCTGTATTACGTTTATTATATCCTGAAACACAAATGGCCTGTTTTATACGGCGATGAACCCCGGTATATTGGTTTCGCAGAAAACCTGCTGCACGGCTTTTATTCGCCGCCGGCTCCCGGTATTAACTTGTGGAATGGCCCCGGGTATCCTATAGCACTGATGCCCTGTGCGGCACTGCATCTGCCTGTTATATTTTACCCCTTGTTTAACGCGCTGTTTTATTACTTATCCATTGTTTTTCTTTATAAAGCTTTAACCTGTGTAGCCCACGAACGGATAGCCCTGTTTTTTGCTATCATATGGGCGTTTTATTTTAATATTTACACGTATTTGCCGGCGGTTCTTACCGAAATATTTTCGGCTTTTCTCATCTCGGCGTTTGTTTATAGTGTGGTATTATTTTATAAGGGTGGCAAGATTAAGCACCTTATACTATCGGGGTTTTTGCTGGGCTTTTTAGCCTTAACTAAAATTATTTTTGGCTATGTATTGCTGGGCGGATTATTGGTATGCCTGGTACTTTTAATTTTCGGTAAAGCAAAAAGGAATTATCAAAGCTCCCTGTATATCATTCTGATAGCCTTTATAACCACAACACCTTATCTTGTGTACACTTATAGCCTAACCGGCAGGTTTTTTTATTGGGGAAACTCCGGTGGTATGAGCTTGTATTGGATGAGCACTCCAGATAACCTGGAGTACGGCGATTGGAAACTGCCCGGCTTAACCAACCTGATGTCGCCGCAGCCTTTTAATACTACCGAAGGCGATTCATTGCTGAAGGCCAATCATTCGGCGGAGATCGCTTCGATCTTAAAACACCAGGGCGTTGAGCAGGATGACCTGTTTAAAAAGGCGGCGATCAGAAATATCCGTTCGGCGCCTAAAAAGTTTATTAAAAACTATTTTTATAATCTTTCGCGTATGTTGTTTGATTTTCCGTATTCTTACTCGTACCAGATCCCGCAAACCATTACCAATATTATTACCGGATCCTTAGTGTTTTGGGCTGGTATAATGGCTTTAATAGTAAGTGTGATCAATTGGCGAAGCATCAATTATGCGCTGAAATTCGTCATGCTCATTTTCGTGCTGTATTTTTTCATCAGCGGATTGGTTAGCGCTTACGCACGGCAGTTTGATGTGATGATACCAGTAGTACTCTTTTGGATAGCCTATATGGCAGATAAACTTCCAAAGGTCAATCTGCGGTTTATAACGGAACCCGTAAGAGAATAAATGAGTTTAAATTCAAAACCTAAACGCCCTGTTTCCTTTTATTAGTCAAATACTTCCGTACCGGGATATCATATATCACCATCACTAAATAGGCTATACCAACCAGGAGGATTGCCGATATCGAAATAATCAATGCCAATTGGCCGGGGCCCGGCTTATGTGCGGCGTAATAGTTGCCAAACATCCACATTACCGCGTAATGGGTCATATATAGCGGGTATGATATATTCCCGGCGAATACGCATAGTTTCTTTATGCCTTGTGTTAATACAGCTCCCGCGCCCAGGGCTATCAGTAATGGGAAGTAAAAGATTACTACCAGCGATTCGGTAAGCCAGTTCCATTGAGTAGAGAAAGGCATCAGAAAAGCGAAGGCCAGCAGCACTGCCAGGCCTAAAAAGCCCAGTTTGTTTTTGATGATCCAGTTGAAGCGGTATACCAGCAAACCGGCTAAAAACGAATAAGCGATGCGGGCGCCGCCGTCCCAAAAGTTACCCTTACCCCAGCCACCCATCAGGTTTCCGGAGTGCCGTGCCACAAAACAAATGCCCAGTGCTGCCAATATAGCAAGTACAAGCAGCACACGTTTATGAACACGGCAAAGCACAAAGGCATAAACAATATTAGCTATATACTCCCAAAATAGCGACCATGCAGGGGCGTTAAAACCGAATTGGTTAAAATAGCGGTCACTCATCACCGGGAAGGGGATAAGCAGTACAGACAGTAAAAATAGCAGTATCAGCCTGCCTGCGCTGTAAAGCTCAGGATGACCGCCAAAGGGATCAAACAAAAAAGCTAACAAACCCAATACCGAACCGAAAATAACCAGGGGATGCAGCCTGATGATCCTTGATTTAAAAAACTCCATGACACCCATTTTTCCGATGCGGTCGTCATAAGCATACCCGATCACAAAGCCCGACAGGCAAAAGAAAAAATCGACCGCCAGAAAACCATGGCCGATAAAGTTTTGGCTGTAATCGGAGTAAGCTATTTCCATAAAATGGAAAATCACCACGGCCAAAGCAGCTACGCCGCGGAGGCCATCAAGAATTTCAAAGTGTTGTTTGGTTTTTAGGATACCGGGATTAAGTTTGTGTTCGGTCATTGATGTTTGGTTTATACAGGATAAAACAAATGCGCCGGGGTAATACGCAAAGCTCAAGAATACCGAATAATAACGATTTAGCCAACAAAAATTTAAATTGAATAGGATCGCATGCAGAATTTAGATTTTCGGCTAAAAGCCATTTTATATACTTGAATTTAACCGTTGGCTGAAGCCAAACGGCAATGAATAAAGGCTCATGTTGAAATAATTTCAAAATTCATTGCCGTCCCCATTTATGGGACGGGGGGTAAAATTTAAAGGCGGCTTTAGCCGAATCAATGATAAGCTTTAAAATCCCTTTCCAAAACCAAATTGCTCATTAATCCCATAATCTCCCTTTATTTAATTATTTTGGCCTTTTCGGAATTTTTAACGCGTTACGTTTTTTAAGATGACCTATTGCCTGGGAATTAAAGTTAAAGAAGGGTTGCTTGCTATTGCCGATACCCGCATTACTACGGGAACTGATACTACTGTAAAAAAGAAGATCACCATAGCACAAAAAGATCATTTTTCGCTTTTTATCATGACCAGCGGTTTACGCTCGGTAAGGGATAAGGCTATTACTTATTTTACCGAACAGCTGGAAACCCGGGAGTTTAACAAGCTGTACAAAGCCGTGAATGCCTTTGGCGAAAAGGTAAAGCTGGCGGCCGTGGAAGACAAGGTAGCGCTGGAGCAGGCTGGTTTTAAGTTTGATCTGAATACCATTATTGGCGGACAGTTGCAAGATGATGATGAACATAAATTGTTTTTACTTTATCCCGAAGGTAATTGGGTAGAGCTGGGCGAGGGTTCGCCTTATGTGGTTATCGGGAATGCGGCGCATGGCAAGGCCATTTTAAACCGTACGCTTACCGAAAATTCGAGCCTGAAACTGGCGCTTAAAACAGGTTTTCTCTCATTTGATTCAACACGGGTAAGCGCCAATAATGTGGACTTCCCAATTGATGTGGTGCTTTATAAAAAAGATAGTTTTGAGCTGGTGGAGCAACGCTATGAGAAAAAAGACCTGGAGTTTATATCGGCGCAATGGGCCGAAGAACTGAAGAACGCACTTAACCATGTTTCGGAAGCCTGGATGGATCCTGCATTTGAAAAGCTTAACGAAATTAAAATTAAGACGGAATGATTTTTGGAGCAAGATTTTTGGAATAAAGAGCAAGAATTTTTGGAGCCAGGATCATAAAAATTCACAAATTCATTAAATCAATAACTCAGTAATTAATTATGAAGTTCAATGTGTTTACCCAAATGCAGTATGAGGCACAGTCGGAAGGCACATTGGTATTAAATATCCATGCTTTGCGTACACCAAATCAATTGGTGCTGAGCGAAGAACTCACCATCGATCCGTACCACAAAGCCGAAGAATTAACGGCCATACAGGGCGAAAGCCGGCTGATGCGGGTTGAACTGGCCGAACCTTGCGCATTAAAAATTACTTACCGGGCACTGGTTGATAATTGTTATGAGTTGTATGACTTTAGCGATTTGCCTGAAGCATTGGTTTCGCAACTGCCTGCTCATGTGTTGCATTATTTGAACCCGAGCCGCTATTGCCAGTCTGATAAATTATACCGTTTGGCACATAACCTGTTTGGGCATATTACTAATCCGTTTGAGCAGGTGGCCACCCTTACCAACTGGATACATCAAAATGTGCAATACCTGAGTGGCTATAGTAACGCGCAAACATCGGCCTTTGACACCGTAACCGAGCAGGTAGGGGTCTGTCGTGATTTTGCCCATTTGGGTATTGCTCTATGCCGGGCGCTCACCATACCGGCACGTTATTTTACAGGCTATGCTTATCACCTGAAACCTGCCGACTTTCACGCCTGCTTTGAAGCTTACCTGGGTAGTAGTTGGGTTCTTTTTGATGCTACCAGGTTGGTGCCGCTCAATGGTCTGATCAAGATAGCTACTGGCCGGGATGCAGCCGATACCGCCATAGCCAATATTTTTGGCGATATTAATTTTACCACCATGGAGGTTAGCTGTGAGCTGGTGGAAGCCGAAAATTTTGAGCCGTTTTATTATAAAGCGGACGAATTTAAAGGGCTGATATACTTGTAAGCCTGACCATTTCTTTCCCGGTTTTTTAAGTCAGGGTTGAACGGTCTTTGTCTGATTATTAATCTAAAGTTAAATTCAGCTGAATTTAATTGGGCGCGATCAAAAACAATTTTCCCGGTTATTATCTTTTGAGTTATAGTTTATACAACTCTTTGATATTATGATGCTGGTATATCGGTACTGATAACGATTGGTGGGTGCGGGTAGAAGATACATCATCGTCGCAATTTGTTTTTAAATGTATCTTACCCATACCCGTTTTACAAGATCAAGGTGGCTCATATTGCTTTTAATTTTTGTTATAAGCGCAATGCAGCTTTATGGGCAAGTGCCGTTTCGTAAGCTTCCGGTTGTTGGCAGTAAAGCTCAGGATAATTTCCGCGATACATTGATCAAAAAGAAGTTCGGCCGCGCGGCCGGTGAGTTGATGCTTGCCGAAGTGATCCCCTGGACTTTTGATCGTTATGTTGCCAATAAAGATTATGCCCGCATCGCCTGGAAAACGGTTGGCCATAACCTGAATCCCGGCAGCTGGACCTGGGATAACGATCCTTTTCAAACCAATCAGTTTGGGCACCCTTATCATGGCGGTATGTTTTACAGCGCGTTCCGGAGCAACGGTTACAGTTTCTGGCAATCGGTCCCGGCAACAGCAGCCGGCAGTTACCTTTGGGAAACCTTTGCCGAAAACCAGGCTCCGGCACCCAATGATTTTATCAATACCAGTTTCGGTGGCATTGTACTGGGCGAAATGACTTACCGCTTCTCCAACAAAATCGTGAATAACCGGCAGCGTGGTTTTAAACGGCAGGCACAGGAAGTGCTTGGGTTTTTAGTTAACCCCATGAACGGACTTAACCGCCTGCTGGATGGTAAATGGGGTAAGGTTTATGGAAACCCTAAGGACCGCGACTCCACCCATATCAGCGCCGAGCTCGATATAGGACTGCGTAATGTAAATACCAGCGGCAGCAAAAGTTTACCCACCAGCGGGCGTTTTGGCTGGTATGGCCGGGCCAGGTTGCTATACGGCGATCCTGCCGAAGATCTGAAAAGTCCCTTCAGCAACATAGCAGTTACGGCCGAGTTTGGGCAGGACGACAGTACCAATGTAAACGTGATCAGCGTGTACGGATCACTTGCCGGCTGGGATATCTCGTTAAAGGATAATATTAGAAACCTGCTTATCCTATCGGCCAATTACGATTATATCCACAACCAGGCATTTTTTTATGGCGGGCAAAGTGTTAAGTTCAACATGCTATCGGAATACAGGCTAAGCAAAAGGCTAAAGATCAACACCTCGTTTGGCGCGGGGCCGATATTGCTGGCCGCTATACCCGATCCTTATCTTTTTAAAGGGCGTAATTATGACTATGGGCCTGGTTTTGCTATTAATGGGGGAGGTACTATCAGTATTTTTGATAAGATATTTTATGGTATTAATTACAGGGGCGGCTGGGTTATAACGGTTAACGGCAATAATTCACACTACTTTCTACACACGTTTTCGAGCGAGTTGAGTTATATGTTTATCAAAGGTTTTTCTATTTGTGCCGAGCCTGGCTACTTCCGACTGGAGGGGAACTACAAAAATCACCCGGATGTGGACAAAACTTATCCTTACCTCCGGTTTTCGACCAGGTATAGCGTGAATTTTTAAGAAAATAAAAGAAGAAAATTTGACGTCGCGGGCAGATTCGAACTGCCGTAGAAGGTTTTGCAGACCTTAACCTATCCTCTCGGTCACGCGACTTTAAAAAAAACTATAAATCACTTATGGAAGATTGGAAGGGTAAGATCTTTGTTTATCTTTCTCCTATACGGAGCAGGAATTAGCACCTTTTACATTATGCGGATGTACAGGTTGCTAAGACGTCTTTGGGCCTTTCCCTCAGTCTTTCTTGATAAGCGTAATAAAGAACTATTTGTCGTTGTTGACAGTGCAAATATAAAAAAGTATTTATATAAATCCTATAGATTTAGTAGAATATTTTAAAATAAATTATTTCTGGTATTGGAGAGGCGGTAAGGAGCAAAGATTTTTGGATCAAGGAGCAAAGACTTTTGTTGGCTTTATCCTTGCTCTTTGATCCAATAATCCTTGTTCTTTTCGGGTTAGTCCACTCGTCTTGATATTTTTTAACCATTATTTCTCATTAATGCACATATTTGCACCATGAGTAAGTTATGGCAAAAAACTACCAATGTAAATGAACTGGTAGAGAGCTTTACTGTTGGCCGCGACAGGGAATTTGATGAGCAAATGGCAGCCTTTGACGTGTTAGGATCATTGGCACACACCCGTATGCTGCAAAGCATAGGATTGATGGATACTGCCGATCTTGACCTGGTACAGCGCGAATTAAAAGCCATATACGCCGATATTGAAAAAGGTGGTTTTACTATTGATGATGGAGTGGAGGATGTGCACTCGCAGGTGGAGCTGCTGCTTACCCAGCGCATAGGCGATGCCGGTAAAAAAATTCACAGCGGCCGTTCCCGCAACGACCAGGTACTGGTTGACCTGAAACTATTTTTCCGCAATCAGCTGCAGCAGGTGGTTGAAGAAACAGAAGCACTGTTTCGTCAATTGATCTCTCTGAGTGAAAAATATAAGGATGTTTTACTGCCTGGCTATACGCATTTACAGGTAGCCATGCCATCGTCATTTGGTTTGTGGTTTGGCGCTTATGCCGAAAGCCTGGCCGACGACCTGGAGCTTGTTTTGGCGGCATATCGCATTACCAATAAAAACCCATTAGGCTCGGCAGCGGGTTATGGCTCGTCGTTTCCGTTAAACCGTACTTTAACCACCCAATTGCTGGGCTTTGATAGTTTAAATTATAACGTGGTATACGCCCAGATGGGGCGTGGCAAAACCGAGCGGATCATTGCGCAGGCTTTGTCGTCTATTGCGGCTACGCTGGCTAAAATGGCGATGGATCAGGCTTTATACCTAAGCCAGAACTTTGCTTTTGTAAGCTACCCGGATACTTTAACTACCGGCAGCAGCATTATGCCGCATAAAAAGAATCCCGATGTATGGGAAATTATGCGCGGCAAATGTAACCGCTTGCAGGCCCTGCCAACCGATGTAGCCATGATGATCACCAACCTGCCATCGGGCTATCACCGTGAATTGCAATTGCTTAAAGAATTGTTGTTCCCGGCTTTTGCCGATCTGAAAAATTGCCTGCACATGGCCACCTTTATGCTGCAGAACATCAGCGTAAACACTGATATACTGAAAGATCCAAAATATGCTTACCTCTTCAGCGTGGAAGAAGTGAACCGCATGGTATTGAACGGTACCCCTTTCCGCGATGCCTACAAACAAATAGGCCTGGCCATTGAACAAGGCGATTTTAACCCCGACAAAACGGTAAATCATACCCACGAAGGCAGTATAGGCAACCTTGGTAATGAACATATCAGCGCCGCCTTTGATAAACTGCTCACCAATTTTGATTTTGAAAAGGTTGACAGAGCGATAAAAGAACTGGTGAAGTAGGCGTCAAAATCAAAGGAATCATAAAAATCAATATAGATCAACGGTCATGAACGGACAAAACAGAAGCGATATATACCCAGGTCTGGAGGTTGACATTATCCTGAAAAAAGATCAACGTACGGGTACCCTTACCCGCGGTTTTGTAAAACGATTGCTGACCAGCGCCGCTTATCACTCTCGCGGTATCAAGGTTCAGTTAGATGACGGGCAGGTGGGCCGTGTAGCCTGGATAGTAGATGAAGAAGATTAGTGTGCCGGAAGCAAGATATTAGAGTCAAGAATCAAGATGAGAACAACTATTACTTTTACTTTTCTTGATTCTTGACTCTAAACTCTTGATTCTTTTTAAGTAGTTCATTAATTCTACACAATTCATCACCATATTTACGGTATAAACTCGTCTTATGCCTGCAAATAAAATAAAATCAAAGGTTTGGTTTCGGCTGGATTCCAATTATCGGATGCTTATTTCCTTAGGGATAAGCGGAATCGTATTGTTTTTTTGTTTTGGACATTTCAGCGCACCTACAGTAATATTGATCACCTGGATAGCTTTTGCATTGGCTATCATCATTATGGACTGGGTGATCATCCTGTCATCCCACCCCATGGAAGTACGCAAAATAGCGCGCATAGAAGACTCCAGTCGTACCCTGATATTTTTGTTCGTCATTGGATCCTCGCTGGTAAGTATGCTGGCTATATTTTTCCTGCTTAAATCATCCAAACATTTGTCGCCAGAGGCTGTAACCGGTCATGTTTTACTGGGTATGACATCGGTTATTATTTCCTGGATATTGGTGCATACCATATTTACCCTGCGTTATGCGCATATGTATTATTCTATCGATACTGATGGCGATAACAAGAAAAAGCCATTAGGAGGCCTTGAATTTCCGGGCGATGAAAAGGAGCCTGATTATCTTGACTTTGTTTATTTTTCCTTTGTTATCGGCATGACCTTCCAGGTATCTGATGTGGAGATCTCCTCCCGCCAGATTCGCCGCCTGGCCTGGATGCACGGTATGATAGCCTTCGCTTTTAATACGGCGATAGTGGCCTTGAGTATTAATGTAATATCCGGGTTGGTAGCTAACTAAAACAAACTGCTTTGTGCTTCGATGAATTTAGGGCGAAGCAGTTGGGTTCCTAATGCTTTGTTCAATTCGTCGGTTACGTAATCGGCCAGGATGGGCGAATAGCGTTCATCGTGCTGGTGCATAAAAAACCATACCGATCTTAAACCCTGTTGCTGCCATTGTTTAATACGGGCAACCCATTCGTCCAAACGGGCCTTATCCGAATCAAAATTACCATCCACCAACCCATTCCCCACAAAACGGATAAAAGCATGCGGTGTAGGCAGGTTCATGTGTACCACATCGCGCCTGCCGGTAGCATCGATAATTACCGCGCCGATGTTGAGGTCATGCAATAGCTTAAAAACTTTTTCGCTGTTCTCGGGCACGGCAAACCATTCTTTATGCCGCAGCTCAACAAAAACAGGAACATCTTTGGGTAATTGTTCCAGGTATGCTTTGAGCTCCGGGAAGCTTTTTGGGGTGTAGTTATCACTCAGCTGTAAAAACATGGGTCCCAATTTATCGCCAAAGGCCATCACGCCTTCGTAATAACTGGTGGTAATATCCTCGGCATTTTTTAACCTGCGGATGTGACTGATGCTTTGCGAAAATTTGGGGCAAAATTTAAAATCTGGATTGCTATCAGCCTTGGCTTTCCATTTGGTGATAGTATCGGGTCCGTAAACATTGTAGAATGTAGCGTTGAGCTCAATGCAGTCAAAATGCTTTACATACTCATCCAGAAAGTTGGCTTCCTTGGTTTTAAGGGGATAGATCTGGCCAACCCATTCCTTGCGGCCCCATTTGGCGCAACCTACGCGAACCTGTAATGGCTCCTTGCTTTTTGCCGCCGCCAAAGTGCTTAATGTAAGCGCTGTATCAGGAGGAAGGGTAAAATCTATAGCAGCTAATTCTTGCGGGGTAACACGGCCAAATTCCATATAATTAGTTGATTGGGTTGATTAAGTTGGATTGGTGATTAAGTTAGTAAAAGTATTAATTATTAAAACAGCTAATTACTTATTTGTGTTGCAACCCAATCAACCCAATCAACCCAATCAACCCAATCAACCCAATCAATTACAAAAACATACCACCTGAAGCTTCGATACGCTGCGCGTTGATCCAGCGGGCTTCTTCGGTACATAAAAAGGCTACGATGCCGCCAATATCATCCGGCATACCCGGGCGGCCTAAAGCGGTAATGCCGGCTATCCGGTCATGCATACCTTCATGCGAGAAAGCTTCTTTGGTAAAATCGGTTTCAATAATACCGGGTGCAACCACATTGGCCGCGATGCCGCGTGGTCCAAGCTCTTTGGCCAGATATTTGGT
The DNA here is from genome assembly GCF_041355315.1 of Mucilaginibacter sp. RCC_168. NCBI lineage: Bacteria > Pseudomonadati > Bacteroidota > Sphingobacteriia > Sphingobacteriales > Sphingobacteriaceae > Mucilaginibacter > Mucilaginibacter sp. RCC_168. Next base: position 46,682 of record NZ_JBFUPN010000031.1, on the reverse strand, counting down.
CAATACCTCAATGGCGCCTTTCATAGAAGCATAAGCCGCATAGCCGGGAGTAGAAAAACGGGCCAGGCCGGTTGAAAAGTTGATAATACGACCACCATCGGCAATAACCGGCAAACTTTTTTGGGTTAAAAAGTAAACGCCCTTAAAATGTATGTTCATGAGGTTGTCAAAATCCTCTTCGGTAGTTTCGGCAAATTTCGAGGCTGCATCAATACCCGCGTTATTGATCAGGAAATCAAAGGTGTTGCGACCCCATTTTTCCTGCAGCAGCGCGCTAAGCTGAGTGATAAAACCATCAAATGATTTAATAATGCTGGTATCCAATTGTAATGCCGCTGCTTTTTGACCAAATTTTTCGATGGAAGCGACAACTTCTTCGGCTTCCTCTTTTTTACTGCGATAGGTAAGTATTACATCAATACCTTTTTTGGCCAGGTGCTGGGCCGCGTTTTTGCCTAAGCCACGGCTGCCGCCCGTAATAAGAGCTATTTTATTTGTACTCATTTTATTTTTGTTTATTGTTTATAATGATACAAAGTTGCAGCTAAATAGTGTTGTAATTATGGTGACTATTTCAGTTTAAATGGTAACTGTTTCAGATTAATTGGTACTTATTTCGTGGTAAAAAGACACATGTGATGTGTCTCTACAAAACAACCTAAACGTACAGACGCATCACATGCGTCTCTTTCAATGCGCCTGCTCATATTGCCTGATCAATATCCCTTCACGGTATTGTTTTGGTGTAACACCCTCAAAACGCTTAAAAAACTTAGTAAAGTTAGATGGATCAAAAGTAAGTTCTGCGGCAATTTCGGCAATGGATACAGCGCTATTCCGGAGCATCTCCCTGGCTATTCTCATGATTTTTTCTTCAAAAAAGTCACAAGGCGCCCGACCGGTTGTTAACTTAATGGTATTGCTTAAATGGGTAGGGTGGATGTGCAGCTGATCGGCAAAGTCGCGGATCTCCATCATATCCATTAACTTGTGTTGCAACAAGTCGTCCAGGTGCTGATCAATCGCTTTCAAAAAGTCGGCGGTTATTTCGTGCTGCCTGGCCAGTATCTTTTTAGGAATAGGTGTTGTTGCCATGATAACAAAGTTAAGCAAACAGGTCTGGCTTAAAAACAGGCTCGGCTCTTTTTTTGGACGCCTGTTCGTAGGCGTAGGCCAGGGCAATGATGTCGGCTTCTTTATAAGCCGTACTAAAAAACGAAAGGCCCACCGGCAATTCATGTACTTTACCCATGGGTACGGTGATATGCGGATAGCCGGCTTTAGCGGCAGGCCCCGAGAATGAAAAGCCGTTGTCATAATCGCCGTTAACCAGGTCGATACAAACTGCAGGTCCGTTGGTTGGACCGATGATGGCATCCAGCTTATTATCTGTCAGTATTTTATCAATGGCTTTGCGTGTGCCATCGCTGGTTTGTTTCAGGGCGTCAAGGTACTCTTTGCTGTTCAGATCGCCTTTGCTTTGGGCCAGTTCCAGCGTTTCCTGTTTAAAAAAGGGCATGGCTTTGGCTTCGTTCTGTTTGTTAAAAGCGATCACATCGGCCAGTGTTTTCATTTTGCTGTTGGCGGTACTCAGATATTTATTGACGCCATCTTTAAACTCATATAATAACACAGTAAATTCACCTCGGCTAATGTCTTTCAGCGCTTTGTTCAGTTCCACTTCAACAATAGTGGCACCTTTGGCTCTCAGCGTGTTGATGGCATCTTTCAACAAAGCAACCATTGCCGGGTTACCTTCCAGTGCCGATTTCTCTACACCAAGGCGTTTACCTTTCAGCCCGTTTGCGTCCAGAAATTTAGTGTAATCTGCCGCTGCTTTTCCTTTACTGGCAAGGGTGTAACTGTCCTGTGCGTCGATACCGGCCAGTACACCTAAAACAATAGCGGCATCCTTAACGGTGCGCGCCATTGGTCCGGCGGTATCTTGTGTTTTGGATATGGGGATGATGCCCGATCGGCTCCACAGGCCTACCGTAGGTTTAATGCCCACCAGGCCATTTACCGATGATGGCGATACAATAGAGCCATCCGTTTCGGTACCGATAGCAACGGTACATAAATTAGCTGCCGCCGCCGATCCGGAACCTGCGCTTGAACCACTGGGGTTACGATCCAATATATAAGGGCATTTGGTTTGTCCGCCGCGACTGCTCCAGGCACTGGTGGAGTGTGTGGAGCGGAAATTGGCCCATTCACTTAAATTGGTTTTGCCCAGTATAACCGCGCCCGCTTCGCGCAATTTGTGTACAATGAAGGCGTCCTGTTTGGCAAAGTTATCAGCCAATGCCAGCGCACCGGCTGTGGTGTGCATATTATCGCCGGTATTGATATTGTCTTTAATGAGTACCGGTATGCCATGCAATGGGCCACGCACTTTGCCCTGTGCACGTTCTTTATCCATGGCATCGGCCATATTCAACGCATCTTTGTTAAGTTCGATCACCGAGTTGAGCTTTGGCCCGTTCTTATCTATTTTGTCAATACGTTTCAGGTAGAGTTCGGTAATAAGGTGCGAGGTATATTCCTTGGCCTGCATTTTTTGCTGCAGATAGGAAATGGTAACTTCTGAGAGTTCAAACAGATCGTCTTTGTTATCGGCAGTATCATCGGCCTTTTTTTCTTCCGCTGGCTGACTGCACGACGCGGCTACTAAAGTTGATAAAGTTAAACCTGCTAATGAGCCTGTTTTCAGGAAGTTTCTTCTGTGCATAACCGGTGGGATTTTAAGCTAATACAAATAACAAAATATTTGGCTAATTAAAAATAGCAAGCTTGGTTATTACCCATTTGTATGTACAACGTTACATCCACCCCAATTTTCCGGGTGGTGTCAACTCACTCTGTCATCGCTATGCCCGACATCCCTCTCTTCGCCTGTGGCGTAAAGAGGGATCCAGATTTTTTTTTAATGAGTATTTTACCAACCCTCTTTCCGCCGTAGGCGAAGAGAGGGTCACCCAGCGAAGCGTAGGTGGGGTGAGTCGATACTACGTTAGCCCGTCTATACACCAAACTCTTATCTCTTATAATATACCACCAACGATGCTTTGGCTATCACATTTTGATTAAGCATAAAGCCGGCTAAGGCAGCCGAAGCTTTATTATCCACCCCAAGCTTCGTTGATTTCAAGGCATAAACCGTGATCACATAGCCATGAGGCGCATCATTTTCCGGCGGGCATGGGCCGCCATAACCAGTAACACCAAAATCAGTAATTCCCTGTATAGTGCTGGCCGGTGCTATCCCTGCCGATGGGTTGCCGGCTCCCTGTTTTAATTCATGTACGCTGGCCGGGATATCAAAAATAACCCAATGCCACCATCCGCTGCCCGTAGGCGCCTGCGGGTCATAAATAGTTACCGCGAAACTTTGTGTACCTGCTGGCGCGTTCTGCCATTCCAGTTGAGGCGATTTGTTGCCGCCGCTGCAACCAAATGTATTAGCGATAAATTGATTGGTGAACTGGCCACCTAAATCGGTGCTTTTAAGGGTAAAGGTTTGTGCATTAGCGATTAAACCAAGGCTTATAGCCAGCACAAATAAGAAGAATGTTTTCATGATCTTTCGGATAATATTTATTTATCCAAAATTGCATGTATTGAGGGCCTTGCAGTTATTGTTGCAGGCTCAAAAACTATTGAAAACAGCTCAGATTACCTGGTTGGTAAGCTGATATTGCTTAGGGCTTACCCCGAATTTCTTTTTAAAGGCCGACGAAAAATTCGACAAGTTATCATAACCCAGGTCAAGGTATAACGACGTAGCGTTTTTTCCCTGCGATAACTCCTGCCGGGCTATTTCCAGTTTGCGTTCGCGGATGTATTTGCCCGGGGCAATGTGGTAAGCTTTTTCAAAATCGCGTTTAAAAGATGCCAGGCTTTTATGAGCCAGGAAGGCCAGTTCCTCGAGGGTAAGGTTATTGAAGAGATTGTTCTCCACTACATTTTTTAATTGCATGGCAGGCGAAGGGGCATTGCTTTGTAACAAAGCAATCAATTGCGTCCGGTGGCTTTGCAGTAAAATTAGCAACAGCTCTTCCACCTTGTTTACGGCCAATTCATAGGGTAAATTTTGCCCATCGTGTATCAAGGCCTGCAGACTTTTAATATAACCGGCCAGATAATTGGTTTGTCTGAACCTAATATAATCCGGAGTGGCCGAAGTCTTGGTATTTAGCTGATATTTATTTAAGAAATTAATAGCCACGCTTGTCGGAAAAAACACCAGAATGCTGCTATACTGATGTTCGTTAAGGGTATGCTCGGCCATAATGGAATTACCTTGAGGTAAAACAATGCCTTCGCCAGTATGTACTACCGTATTATCAGCCGGACGATAGACTGCCTTTTCGCCATTGATCACAAAGCTAATGGCATAACAGTTAAATACCACCCGAACATTTTTAAAGCTGTCCTGTTCCTGATAATGTACAAACGAAATATTACCCGCAGTGATCTTGCTCTGGTTTTCGGTAGCCTCGGGTATGTAAATGTTGGTCATGCCTAACAGGGATATTTTATTTCTTTTTAACCAGGATGGTACGCGCCAGCTTATCGGTGCCATCTACCTTACCGGTATATCGAAGCCCTAATATACTTTTTACCAGGCTAAAAACCGCTACATTCTCAAACGATGGAATGGTTGTATTCTTTTTAAAGGCAGGCCCCCAGGCCAGGAAGGTGGCGTGCATATCTTTAACCAGAGTCGGGTCATATCCGTGCCAGCCCAGGTTTATTTTTCTTTTAGATAAGTTAAATACTTTGGGGTAATGGGGTATCAGTAATATATCGCCAATACGATTATGCCAGTCATCGGCCTGCCCGTAATGTAATCTGGCCGGTACGTTGGCTTTAAGATACACGTCGTAATCAACTGCTTGTTGTTTTAACTGTTTGTAGGTGCTGTCGATATCGGTTTTGTTTTTGGCATACAATTCTACCAGGATACCATCGCCTGATATTACAAATTTTGAGGTATCAATAGCCGCGGGAATACCGATGGGGTGTTCCTTATCTACATAGGTCATGCCATGGTCTGATACAAAAATAAAGTTTGCTTTAATGCCAGTTGCTTTTACAGCTTTATTCAGCTCATTAACAGCCGAATCAACAAAGTGTACTTCATAGGCTGTTTCCGGCGCGTCGGGGCCATACATGTGCCCGGCATGATCAACCTGCGGAAAGTAGAAGGTGATCAGGTGCGGGCGTTCGGCCGGCGGTAGTTTTAACCACTTTACCACAGCATCTATACGGTCATGGATAGTTATCTTTTCGTTATAAGTATAATAATAGGTAGGGCGAACGTTTTGTATAGCTGCCTCCGAAGCTACCCAGTAAAAACTGGCCGAAAGCATGTGCTGCTGTTCTGCCAACACCCATAATGGCGAACCATAATACCAGGAGCCATCAGCAACTTTGGCTTTGGCCACCATATAATAGGAATCGTGCCGGTCACGATCATAAAAAGCGTTATTGACTAAACCCGAATGAGAAGGATATAAGCCGCTTACCAAAGCATAATGGTTAGGAAAAGTAACTGAAGGATAAGAAGGGATCATAGATGCTGCACTAACACCTCCCTTGCTTAAAGCAAGCAAATGGGTAGCCTGATATTTTTTGGCGTAATCATATCTAAAACCATCCGCCGAAATAAGGATTACGTATGGTTTACTTTGCTGTTTAACGCTATTTTTACGACCAGGAATGATCTTCTGAACCGTATCGGCCTGGCCAAATGCTATTACAGCTTGCAAAAAGACTGTAATAAAGAGGATGAGTTTTTTCATAGGTAACGATATGCACAAATTTATGCAGATAGCATTATCGTTTTGATATGATTGGGTTAAATTACCCCCCTCACAGTCAGGAGGGAGGTAGATTAATCCCTCTTATTTACGTTTTAAAGCCTCAGCTATCGCTTTCTCGGCCAGCGGTTCCATTACTTTGTAACCAGCCAGATTGGGGTGTACGCCATCGCCTGATAATGATTTAGGCAAACCCTTGCGTTCATCGGCCATTGCCGAAAAGTAATCAAGATATACCATGTGATTTTTGTCGGCAAAGTCTTTAATCATGGCATTCAGGCGCACTACTTTTTCGGCAGGTTCCATTCCGGGGCGCCATGGAAAGTCAAATGCCGGCAATACCGACGATAGGACTACCTTAATACCAGCGGCTTTTGCCAGCAGCGCCATGGATTGTATATTGCCAAAAATATCTTCCAGCTTTATAGGGCCATTGTTTTCGGCAATATCATTAATGCCTGCCAGTATCACTACCACACCGGGTTTTAAGTTGATCACATCATCACGAAAACGTACCAGCATTTGGGTTGTGGTTTGCCCGCTGATGCCCCGGTCATAATATGGCTTACCGGCAAAAAATGCAGAGTCACTTCTGATCCAGAAATCAGTGATCGAGTCGCCCATGTAAACAACACTTTTAGGGTTAGCCCCCTGTGCAATTACTTTTTCGTTATCGGCCGCATAGCGTTTAATATTGGCCCAGTCTTTATGAGACTGTTCATCATATTTTTTGCGATTGGCTTCTGCTTGTTCTTGTTTTTCCTGTGGTGATTTGGCTTTTGGATCTATCGGTTTTAAAAAGCCTTTAAGACCCAGCCAGTCGTTAAAACGTTCAATCCAGGTATCTGTAGGAATGTTTTGTTTTCGCATACCAAAACCATGGCTCCCTTTGGCATACAAATGCAATTCGGCGCTATGTTTTGAAGCAAGCCATTTGGAATACAAGTCGACACTATGCGAAGCGAGGTTCAGGTTATCGTCTGTAGCCGCGGTCAGGAACAAGGGTGGCGCATCATCCGGGATGGGGGATTGCAATGCCGGTGGAAAATAAGGGTAAATTGGCGCTACAAAATCGGGTTTATTGGCAGGCGTATATTTATAAGCAGATGCCGCGGCTAAAGTTCCTCCTGCCGAGAAACCCATAATACCTATACGCGATGGTGACAAGCCATATTCCACAGCATGCTCCCGCACATAAGTAATGGCTTGTCTTGCATCAGCAATACATAAAGGGATTATTTTACTTATTTTTTGTTCAAAACCTTTTTTAGCCATGTTTGTCGCGAGCTCTTTCATTGGGTCGTCAGTAAAACTTTGCGTTAACCGGTATTTTAATACAAAGGCAGCTACGCCATGCTGATTAAGCCATTTAGCTACATCGTTACCTTCACTGTTGATAGATAATACCTCGAAACCACCGCCGGGACAAATAATAACAGCCGTGCCTGTGGCAATCGCCGGATCGGGTAAAAATGCCTCCAGAGAAGGATGCACCACATTGTAAACCAACTTTACATTAAATAACTTATTTTCACTTTCGCCTTCAGTCCAATTCCAGTTTTCGGAACCTGGAGCCGCACCTTGGTACAACTGGATAATTTTTTGCTGTGCTTGTGCTGTTGTTATAAAAATAAACAGCCCTATAATCATTAATTTCAGCTTCATATAATTGGTATAATTGATAGCTAAATGTAACGCTAATTACAATATTATAAAAGCATTTAGCACAGATGAATAATTCTCCTGTTTATTGTGTAATAATCAGGATACTTAACGGATGTGACTACTATACTGAAAATGTTTTCGTTATATTCATAAACTGATTTTTTGATGTTATGGTGCCCGGTAAAATAAGCAAGCTGTTCTTTCCTGCCATAATTATGTTATTGCTGCTGTCATGCAGCAAACAGCCCAAGATTTTTGAGAGTAATTGTAACGATGGGATAACTTTTAAAAAAATTGAGTTTACCGAATTGGTAAATCATCTTAAAAGTTATAACGGTCAGTATGTAGAAGTTACCGGGAAATATGTGGAGGGTGTTGAGCAATCGGCATTATTAAATGATAGCCTTTTTGCCGATCATTCCTTAAATAAAGCGCTATGGGTTGATTTTAGCCAGGAGTGCCCATTGTACCTAACCGGAACACGAGAGGGATTATTTCAATATAACAATGGCACATTTACCCGGATCAATAAAAGGTTTATTACCATAAAGGGTAAAATTAATACGCATAATACGGGTTACTTAAACAAATATAAAGGTGCAATAGAGAGGGTAAGCTTTATTAAGCTATAATCTTATTTGTAAATTTTATTAAGTTTTGATAAATTAAATAACTAATTATAAATTTGCAGGCAGTATTTATTGAATTATAATTAAAAAAATCATTTTTTTAAAACATTAGTTAATAATTATTGTTATATCAGCATCATAAAAAAGGTATTAATATAAAATTGGAGGTTAAAAAGAAATATATAGTCTGTTACTATCAACAAAGGTTTTAAGCATATTAATGGTGATATGCTCAGAGTTATTGGGTAAGTTTAGATCGGGTAAGCTAAGAAAGCCTTCAATTTCTTGCAGGGTTTCTGAATTTACAGAGGCAAAAGCCATTGACCAGTCTGGAAAGTTTCTTTTTTTAGTAGTTCCGGAAGCAAGTTTAATGATGTTTTTGTGCCTGGTATCCAGTTCAATGGTTTGGTAAATAAGTTCAACAGAACTTTTTTCACCTTCCAGAACCTGCATGAATGTACCCTGACAATAGAGCAGCATGCCCGTGATCTTATTTTTTTTATTTTTAGCACGAGCAACTCTCAACAAATCTAAAAGTTCTTCTTCGCTCATCAGCCTTTGGGCTGTGCTTACATAAACAATATATTCCATTTAATAGGGGCTTGCTATCCGTATCAAGTACATATTATGTACCCAAACGGATGCTTACAAATATTGTTTTTTTTTGTGCGAAAATTGTCTTATTTCCTGTTTATTTATTGTAAATTCTTAAACACCAGCGGTGTTACCCTGGGGAGTTAAATAATGAGTTTCAGCCCATCATAAGCCAGTTCAATATTCCCTGGTAATTCTTTGGATACGTCGAAATGAGTACCCAAACGATGGCTGATATGCGTAAGATAAGTCATGTCGGCACCCACCTCATTGGCAAAATTTATAGCTTCTTCAAGTGTAAAATGTGATATATGGCTTTGTTTTTGCAGCGCGTTGATCACCAGTGTTTTTGTTCCTTTTATTTTTTCTTTTTCACTTTCAGGTACGGTTTTGGCATCCGTAATATAAGTGAAATCCTTTACCCTAAAACCCAGTATGGGAAGCTTATAGTGGAGCACCTCAATAGGTGTAAAAATATTGTTACCAATTGGAAAAGGAAGCAAGTTGATAGGATGCACTATCACCTGTGGAATACCGGGATATCCTGTTCCGTCAAAAACATACGGAAACTCACGTACCAGGGCTTTTTGTACTCTTTGATCTGCGTAAATATCAATGGGGCTATTTTGCTTGTAGTTAAATGCCCTGATATCATCCATGCCGGCAATATGATCTTTATGTTCATGAGTAAACACAATGGCATCCAAATGTTTTACCCCTGCCCGCAACATTTGGTACCTGAAATCGGGACCCGAATCAACTACAATGGTTTTATCTTCGGTTTCTATTAAAATGGAGGTCCTTAACCTGTTATCACGAGCATCGGTTGATGTACATACCTCACAGCCGCAGGCAATAACAGGTACACCCTGTGAAGTTCCGGTTCCTAAAAATGTTATGGTCACAGCTGCAATTTAGTTTGTTTGATCTCCTGCAAAAATGCAACCTGTTTTTCATCAAGCAGTTTGTAATCTACCTCAAGTTCCCGAAGCAATTCAACAATAGCTAATATTTTACTTTCCAGGTTCGAGAAACGGTTAACAATTACCATACGGCTGTTGAGTAACAAGCAGGAGCCTGTTTTAAAATTGCCTTTTTCATACCGCACCTTGTACCCGGCCGATTTGAGCAGCATTTCCAGTTTTTCAAGCGTATGATTGGTAGCGGGTAGCATTAATTCCAAAATTAACAAAACTAAGTGTAAATGCGCTTTGAATTTGGGGAATTTTGAAAAGCTGACTTTAGGATTGCCTGGCTAAAAGCCGGTATCTGTAATTTACATATTCGCGCATCGATCTAATCATGACCGGTTGAGGGCTGCCGCACCATGCGGTATTTGCCCGATTTAATGAGCTTCTGCTGTTCGGGCGAAAAGGATTCGCGGCCGCCAAAATCCTGTACCCAGTAGTTCCGGTACATGGCAACACCTACTTCTTTAAAATCGGGATTCATCAGGTTTTTACAGTGTCCTTCACTCTTAAACCAACCGTCCATCACCTCGGCAATGCTTTGTTGCCCGGCAGCTATATTTTCGCCAATAGCAAAACTTTTGTATCCCTTGAATTTGTAGCCGGCGGCAACTATGCGATCCTCCATGCTGCGGCCATCCCTGCTGTTATGATCAAAATAATTTTGCCTGGCCATATCTTTAGCGTAGCCCTCTGCAGCATCCTGTAAGTCATCGTTCCAGGTTAGCGGTGGGGCAGGAGGGTAATATTTCACACCACAGTTACAGCCTTTTTGCCTGGTTAAGTTTATACGGTATAAGAACTCATTTTTAAACTGCCTGCTTTGGCCATAAGCGGTGTAAAATGTAAGCAAGGCTGCAAAAGTAAAAATGGTTTTAATGATCAGTTTCCTCATATCATCTGTATGACAATTTTCCCGGCAGCGGGTTTAATTAAAATATCCCGGCGATATATGCAACGTTATGATCGTGGTTTTCTTATGCGCAATTGCCATTTAACGAGTTTGCTGCGTATTGAATAAACGATAACGGCAATAGCGATCAGGGCAAGCGCTATTACCAATACTACAACGAGGCTATGCGTTTGACGGAGCCTGTTTTGGAAGGCTTCTTTTTGCCTGAGATAGGCGTTTTTTTGCTGGAGGCCAATACTTTTTTTTTGACCATGGTTGAGTCTTGTTTTTTGATCCGGAGGGAGTCCTGAGTATTGACGCGTGCCAAGCGGTCAATTTCAGCCTGGTGTATACTGTCATCAATCTCCTCATGCCGCTTAATGGCCAAAGCTGCCTTATCAAAATCTTTCATCTGGCGAAATAGCCCGGCATAACCAACCTGTACCGCCGATTCTTTCTGGGGATCTTTGTTTTTAACCGATAATGTCAAGGCCTCATTCAGATCGCGCATGGCCCATTTATAATCTTTCATATCGGCCTTTATCGCCGAAAGTTCAATTAACGAAGTAATAATATTGGGTACATCTTTTTTCTGACGGGATATGGCGTTTGACTGCAAAATGAACCACTTGGCCTGAATATATCTGTATTGCTGACGATAAATTTTTGCCAGATTATTATAGCAGGTGCGTAAACCCAGCGTGTCTGAAATGTTTGAGAAATTGTGGAGGGCCAGCATGGTATAGTTTAACGCTTCAAGCTGGTTATAATACCTGAACCGCCTGCTGCTGATCGTATCGTTTTTTAACAAATACTGGTTCGCGATCTCCACATATATAGGGCCTTTTAGCGAATCTTTGGTAACCTGTAATTTTTGTTTCAGGCTATCCAGGTCATGCGCTTGCGCTGATAATTCTAATCCGGCGAGGAGTATAAAAAGGCAGGTAATCAGTTTCTTCATGTAAGGATTATCGTATCAACAGTTTATTTGAATAATATCCTGTCAAATAGTGTGCCTGTTTACTGTTTGTTAATCCAAATGCTGATGATATTAAGCGATTTGTAATTTTTTATACCCAAAAGATATTTTTGTAATATAGTTTAAACCTGGATATCATCAGGTAGCAAGGATTGTCTTATGGCAAATCAGAGATGGTATAGTAAATAGTACAATGATTTACAGAATAACCTGTTCGTATTTATCAATGGAGGTTTGCATCCATTTTACTTTGGCCATCAACAGGTTAAACAGGGATATGCCCAATACAGCTGTAGTAATACCCGCCAAAACATCCAGCACATAATGATGACTTGCGTATACAGCGGTAAACCAAATACCCAGCATTACAATGGCAAAAAAGATGCTGGCCACTTTGTACCGGTTTTTTATACCATAGTACAATACAATAACCGGGTATGAAGAGTGGAGCGATGGCATAGCCGCGAAAACATTGGAGCCTTTAGTATAGATAGATTTGAAGATACCCGCATGAAAATAAGCATCGAACTTAGCCAAACCGGCAACATTACCCGCAGTTAGCGGTGTAAAATGGAAACCGTAATATTGAACATACCATGGCGGTGCAGCAGGATAAGTGTAATAGATCACGAATCCAAGCAGATTCACCAATACAAAGGTGAGGGAGAAATATAAAAACTGCCGTTTGTTTTTAAAGAATAAGAATGCGGCAAAACCCAATGGCACGGGTATCCAGCAGAGATAAAATAAACCGGCTACCACGTCTATAAACGTAGTGCCGTGAATGCGCAAATATTCATTGGGGGTTAACAGTTTGCCATGGTCATGTATCCCGAAAATGTGCTTTTCAAAATTATACAGATCGGCAATATGAACGGATGTATAATGGTAGTTTGGAAAAGCCTTCATGTAGTCAAATATGATCCAGTATACAATGAATATACTGAAGGCTAATATGAACTTACGGGTAATTCCTGATAGGTAAAATAGTGAATTAAATATGGCTACGAGTACCAGCTCTGATGAGTTATAGCCAATAAGGAAGTAGGAGATAATCAGATATGCTATTGAAAGAAGTGTAACAACCAGTACTGATTTAGCATTTACGGCTACACTGTTTTGCCCGGTACTATCCACACCTATTTCTTTAAAAAACCTGAACGGAATATTTTATCCCAAAGCGGTGAGCTCACCCCATAACCCTTTTCTGGATCCTGGTAATGATGCAGCATATGATGTTGTTTTATTTTTTTGAAAAGACCGCTTTTGAAGTTAAAATGATGCATAGCATAATGCGATATATCATAAAACAGGTAGCCTAATATAAAGCCCGGGAAAAAGCCAAATATGTAATTTGCCGGCAGCAAAGCTTTAAACAAAAAGTAAAACCCGGTAGCCAGTGGAATGCTTAATGATGGCGGCAATACCAAACGTTTGGCATCGCTGGGGTAATCATGGTGTACACCATGCATAATAAAATGTAACCGTTGTGCCCATTTCCAGTTTTCGTTTGGCTGATAATGGAAAACAAACCGGTGCATAATGTATTCAACAATGGTCCAGATAAATAAGCCTGCTAAAAACAAGCCGGTATACAGTAAAAAGTTCATGCCAGCTTCGAAAAAAGCTTCGTAGGTACATGCCAGAATAACGGGTACAAAAATATATAGGGGTACGGTGTAGTGTACCTTTGATAAACCTTCTAAAAAGTCGCTTTTAAACATTCTCACAGACTCCTGAGAATTGGAGACATAATTCTTTTTCATAGCATATCAGGTTTTAAAATTTTAACGATTTCTCTGCCTGTTATTGTCTTTTAATAATAATATATAAGTTAGCACAACCTAACCCTGTTCAATTTTAATAAAGATTTACTATTATGTAAACACCTTTATTTAAAGGTTACGAAGATATGATATTTTAATTATTGAATTAGTGATCTCTTTTGATTTCAACTAACCTAATTGCCAACTTAGTTTTAATTCAGTAATTCGATAATTCAGTAACTCAATAATTGGTTACTTCCTTTCCGCTTCAATTAAAGCTCTTTTAGCCTCTCTTAGTCTGTTAAACGCGGTAATATTAGTAAGCACCGCCAATATTACCAATGGAATGGTGAATATGGATATGGTTTCAAACACGTGAAACTTAATGCCGGGTATAAACAATTTATAGTTACCGCCAATATACTGCGCCACTATACCACTTAAAGCGGCACATAAACCAATGGTTACTACACGCTCGGGTCTTTGCATTAACCCTCCTTTAACTTCTACGCCTAAACCTTCGGCACGAGCCCTTACATAACTAACCATCATGGAACCTATCAGCGCGATGAAGGCAGCTATCGAGCTTACAAAATAATGATGGGCAACCAGGTAATAACAGATACCAAGGAACATGATCAGCTCGCTGTAACGGTCAAGTACAGAGTCATACAAAGCGCCAAAGGTTGATTTCATATTGCCTAAACGGGCTACTTGTCCATCGAGCATATCAAACAGGCCAGCAAACAATATTAAACCACCGGCCCAGCCCACATAACTCAGGTCGCCCCGGTTACCTTCTTCGGCGCCTAATATAAATATGGCAGCCACACCTACATTTAACACAAAACCAATTGAAGTAACCGCGTTGGGGGTTAACCCAACCTTGATAAGAATTTTTACAAAGGGATCAATAACCTTGTAAATACCTAACTGTAGGTTTGTTCTTATGGATGTTTGCTGTTCCATTTTCTTTGTAATTATTTTGCTATACAAAATTAAAAATCAAATTTAACACGTACACGGATACCATCACGCGGTACATCCGGATGGTCTAAATAATTAAATCGCCTCACGTAATCAACCCGTATAAATTTAAATATATTTTCAACACCAACACTACCCTCCACATAAGGTGTTTTACCCAGTGCATAGGTAATAGGTAAACCATTGGCATCAACAGGCAATTGATATAATGACGGATGAATGGATGGATTGTTTTTATCACTTAAACCACCGTACAATATTTTTGCCGAAAATGTCTCGCGCCATTTTAATCTCTTTAACAAAGGTATTTTATTGAAAAAGAAACCGCCAAAGTGATGGTCTATCCTGAAACTCGCGTACTTATCACTGGCAAACTCCAAAAAGTTCATCAGGTTATAGGAGTCGATGTCATAGGCATACGTTTGGTTGGCCTGGTGAATAGTTAACAATGGAAATGGTACCTGACCAAATATTTTGCCAGCAGAAATACTTAGGTCCGAATATCCTAATTGCGACAGGTATAAACGTTTGTCGACCCTGAAATCAAGTTTTTGATAGTTATACTCGCCATTAAATAAACCTTTAACGCCAGTGGTATAATCCAATTCAAGGGTAGGGTAAGGGTTAGGGATAGGTATACGGTAAATTTTACCCTGGTAAAATTCCTCATGCGGCGCCCAGCGGATAGTTCCTGTAAGCTCGGTAGTGGTTAAAGAGTTTATCACATTCGGCTGCCCGTTTACCATATTATTAAAATATAGCGACCCTGCAGGTGCCTGTTTCCAGTTTTTAAATCCAGCCGCGAACGATAAGTGGTTCTCCAGCTCATGTACGTAATCTAACCTGTAATAATCATTATACAGGTACTTGTCATTTGTGCCACGTTTAAATGATAACAAGAAGTTATCCTCCTGCACAAATTGAAGATTTGCACCCGGTATTTTAGTGTCTTTTTGATAACTGGCCCTGATATAATTTTGCGGGAATTTATAAATAGACTTATTGTTAAGGGAGTAGGTAGCACTTAAAAAGTATTTCCATTTCTCGTCTTTAAAACCATACGCGGCATACGTTTCAAAATAATAGCGTTTGCTTAGCTCGGGTGTGGTACGACCGCCAAGTCTCAGGCGCAGACCTTCCACCGGGTTAAAGCTATAGAATGTGTTAGCCGGGCCAATCTCAAATTTGCCAAACCCTTTATAACCGGCAAGCAATAGTGTCGCGATATCCACTGTGCGCTTGTACGATGGCATATTCCTTAAACTATCTACATTCTTGTATACTTTTGATTCAGCAGTGGTAAGAGTATCCAGGCGATTCTTCTCCCAGAATGATGCAGGCCGGGTTTTAGCCTCGTCTTGCGATTCTTCTGATTGCTTGGTATAGGCGGTATCCGGTCGGGGATGGTTAACTATATAGTTTTTGTAGGTGATGGTACGCATACCCAACAGCCCACTTTTACCCTCCTTTTTGGTGGCCCCAAACTCGGCTATGGTATTACTGCGGCTCAGGTGATAACGGTTATCCGGGTTCTGTTCAAAGTCCAGGTCAACCTCCATAGAGCGTATAAAGTTGATATTGATGTGTTTATTGATCTTCAATACCGCTTTTTGAACGGCATAGTTACCATCAAGGGTAATGTATATCATACCTTCAAAAAGCACATCGTTACTATTACGTGGTGTAAAGCTCAGTTCAACCAATTTTTGATTCTTGGCGTCGATAATGGTATCGGTAATAAAGAATTTGTAATAGTTGGGAGAGTTGTTGGATATCGGGCTTAAAAACTGACTGGTGATCAAAAATATATCATTGTCATAAATATCCACGTTATTGTACAGGTGTTTAAAATATTGCTTAACACCTTCATTATCAACTGCAGGGCCAAAGTTTACACCGCGCTGCCCTAACACAACTTCGCGTTTCTTTTCGGGATTTTTGCGATAGTAGTTCTGTGATAGTTTTTCGTCAAGATAAACCGGCAATATGGATTTTCCAGGTAAAATGGTACTGTCGCGGTTATCGATGATGAACTTATATTTTCTGAAAAATTTTCTGTCTGAAAACGCTGCCGATACGTTGATAAACCCGAACATCATTTTATCATATTCGCGGTATTCCACATAATCATAAGCTTCGGGGCGGTTTTTAGGTTTGTTTTCGATAACCTGGCGTATCAGTTCAACCGCGGGATTGTCTTTATTACGATATTTAGGTTTCTTTCCGGATTTTACAACCACTTCATTCAATTGCTTGGCCGAAGGGAAAAGCTTTACATTAATTACTTGCTCTTTACCTGGTTCAACAGGTAAAAAAGCGTCTTTATAACCTAAGAAAGAAATTTTTATTTGTTTGAGTGTAGCGTTTGTGGTCGAAAGTCGGTATTTACCATTATTATCGGTAGCAACGCCAGTAGAAGTACCCGGGAATGATACAACAACATAAGGAAGGGTTTGTCTGTTGCTGGCATCAGTAACCGTACCCGTTATAACGGTGGTTTGCGCAAATAATGAGGAAGCAGAAAAAAAGAGTATTAAAAAAAATAAACTTTTATAAAAATTTTTAAAATCCATGTACTTTATGCAATTATGCAAATACAAACTCTTTGTTTAATCCTTAACCCTTTATTATCCGTTTTAACTATCCAAACTATTTTGAATAAGGATAGTCAATTATTATTATAATAAAGCCCAAATCCTTATCATCATATCAATTAAACTGATATTTCTTATCTCCCTTATCTATCGGCGCGGCAGAAATAGTTAATCCAACGCTTATTTGCATTGGCATAGCTATCCCGTTAGCTTGTAATTGCGCTTCAAAGGTAGAAAAATTTATTACAGACTAATGTGGTCAAAAAGTCAAATATTCCCCGTAGAAAGCGTTTAAACCACGTTTATCTGTTTAATATTACCGTTAAATTATATTACACTGAGAACGGCACTCTGTCTTATATATTATGGGCCTTTTATGGGTTGTTTGTTTTATAATTTACGTAAAGTATTGAATTTCAGATTGCTTTGAAATAGGCAAGCAATAGTTGTTATCAGATTTAACAAAGTTTAACTACCTGAAAACAAATATTTTACACAATTAATAAATCAGGGCTTTACGTATTAGGGACAAGTGATCAGCTAACCGGTGACAATTATAAGCAAAAAAATAACCAGTTGTATACAGGTTAGTCTGTAAAACAACTGGTTTTAAAAGATTTGTTAGCTGTTATTATGCCTCGGCGTAAGCCTCTTCATAATAATCTAAACCAAGATGAGTGATCAGATCCTCGCCCATCATGTAACGTAAGGTATTTTCTAACTTAATGAGCTGTTTAAATATATCATTCTCTGGACGCAGGCCTTCGGCTGTTTGTGGCGATTTCAGGTAAAATGACAGCCATTCCTGGATCCCGCTCATATTAGCACGTTTGGCCAGATCACAGAATAAAGCGAGGTCAAGCGCGATAGGGGCAGCCAGAATAGAATCGCGGCAAAGAAAGTTGATCTTGATCTGCATTTTATAACCGAGCCAGCCAAAAATATCAATGTTATCCCAGCTTTCTTTGTTATCACCGTGAGGTGGATAATAGTTGATCCGGATCTTGTGATAGATCTCGCCATAAAGCTCCTTGTTTTCTTCAGGCTTAAAAATATCTTCCAGTACACCTAACTTTGATACTTCCTTGGTTTTAAAATTGTCCGGATCGTCAAGAACCAGGCCGTCACGGTTACCCAGTATATTGGTAGAGAACCAGCCGTGTACACCTAATGAACGTGCGGCCAGGCCTGGAGCCAGGATGGTTTTCATCAAGGTTTGACCTGTTTTGAAATCTTTACCGGCAATTGGGGTTTGGGTTTCTTTTGAAAGCTCGATCAGCGCAGGGATATCAACAGTTAGGTTGGGGGCGCCATTGGCAAACGGTACACCTAATTTTAAAGCCGCGTAAGCGTATATCATACTTGGCGCTATTAATTTATCATCATCAAGCAAAGCCTGCTCAAAAGCAGCCAATGTTTGGTGAATGGCCGATGCTTCATAGTAGATCTCGGTTGATCCGCACCAAACCAAAACAACCCTGTCCAATCCGTTTTGCTCTTTAAAGTTTTTAATATCTTCCATAACCTGCTGGGCAAGCTCGTAACGGGTACCTTGTTTTACGTGTGTACCGTTCAGGTTTTTAGCGTAGTTTTTATCAAACGCGGCTTTCATCGGTTTAATGGATTCCAACTCCGCTTTTACTGAGTTTAATAATCCCGGTTCCAGCACTTTTGCATTGGCGGCCGCCTCGTATACGTTATCTTCATAAACGTCCCATCCGCCAAAAACAACATCTCCCAAATTGGCAAGTGGTACAAAATCTTTAATTTTAGGGTTACGGTTCTCCGTTCTTTTACCTAAGCGGATATGCCCCATTTGGGTAAGTGAACCTATGGGTTGTGAGATACCTTTTTTTACTGCCTCAACACCGGCAATCAGTGTAGTTGCCACAGCTCCTAAACCTGGGATAAGGATACCCAGTTTGCCTTCGGCGGGTGAAATTTTCATTTTTATTTACTTTTTTTGTTAATTATTGGGTTAGCACGTTATGGGCCTTATGCCCTGTTTTCTATTTATTTTCTTGGTTTTTGCGCTTTTCGACATTACTTAAACGTTTAAGTAATGCCGAAAAGCGCAAAATTGTCATTTGCTTATTTCGCATCCAAAAATAACTTAAACGTTTAAGTTATAAAAGAAGGAAAGCGAATTTTTCATTTTTATTAACATTATTTAATTTTGGATCAGAGCCATTTATTGGCCTTATACCAGGTTAGTGTTTCGACTAAACCCGTTTTTAGGTTATATACCGGATAAAAACCCAGGTCTGCTTTTGCACTTTCGTTGTCGCAATACCAGTTTGCTGCCATAAGTTCATCTATCTTTTCGATATTTACTACGGCGGCTTTATTTCTCAAAGAACTTACTTTTTCTGATACAGCGGCTATTATTTTTACAAAATTTACAGGCAAATGAAACTTAAAGGTAGTTATACCCAATATTTCTTTGGTCAGATCGCCTAACTCGTACTTACTGTAAAAGTTTCCGTCGCTCAGGTTATAGGTTTGATGGTTGCCGCCGTATAATGCTTTCAGGGCTGCTTTGGCTACATCCTTTACATATATAAAGCTCAATTTTTGTTGGGCGCTGCCAATGTAAGGCTCAATGCCTTTTACTACCTGTTTAAAAAAAATAAATATGCCGGTATCCCTTGGACCGTAAACGGCGGTGGGGCGCAGTATAGTATAATTTAAATTTTCAACTGTTCTTAACCGCTGTTCGGCCAGCAGTTTACTGCGACCATACGCGGTTACCGGAGCAGGAGAGGTTGCTTCGGTTATGATACCGGTTAAAGTTTTAAGCGGGCCTATTGCAGCTAAACTACCTATCAACACAAACTTTTGTAAATCTGGACAGGCGTTAGCCGCCGCTGTTGCCAGGTTGTAGGTATAAGTGGCGTTTATGGTATCATATTCGGCTTGCGAGCGGGCAGAAGTCACACCCGCCGCATGAATGATGTAGTCCGGTTTAATATCGGCGAGTTGTTGTTTTAATACCGGCAGCTCTTTATAGTTAAGCTGTATATAATTGATATCAAACGATTTTAGATGATCGATGTTACTGCTTTTACGTACTGCCGCATAAACTTCCAGATCCTGACCTAAAGCTTCTTCAATTAAATGATACCCAACAAAACCGCTGGCACCGGTTATTAAAACCCGCTGCTTCATATCGCTTTTTCGTAGAGTCTGTATTTTTTATATGGGTTGCCGTTTATGGCTTCTATGGCGCGGTTCACCATATCGTTGTGTTCCAGAGTCCAGCCAGCTTCTGCCTGTTTCATGCCTTTACGTTTGTATTCTTTTATTATAGTGCCGTATAGGCAGGCTTCAATACCCATTTTGCGGTATCCATCAATAACTCCTAAGGCGTATATACGCAAACTTTGTATTTTTTTCCGGCCAAAAAGTAATTTGAAAATGCCCGTTGGCAATAACCGGCCCCGTTTAATTTTCTTAAATATTTCATTGTAATTGGGCAGGGCCAAACCAAAGGCAACAATTTTGCCTTCCTGTTCGGCAACCAGTACAAAATCTTTATCAAGTATTAACTTCAGATCTTTGGCCAGGTAGTCAAACTCGTCATCGGTTAAGGGAACAAACCCTTCGTTATGATCCCAGGCGGAGTTATAAACTTCGCGTAGTTTGATGGATTCCTCTTTAAATTTTTTGAGGTTGATGGTACGGATAACGATATTGTTGCGCTTTAACCGCTCTTCCAATGCTGTTAATAAGCGAACTGATTTATCGTCATAGCTTTTATCGTCCCAATGCCAGGCAATAAGGTCAACATTCTTTATAAAGCCAAAGCCATCTATCAGATCGGCATAATAGGGGGCATTGTAGGTTTGCATTAAAAACGGAGGACTGTCAAAACCTTCTATTAATAAGCCGCATGGTTCGTTGGTTGAAAAATTAACAGGGCCTATCAATTTTTCGGTTACACCTTTTTGTTTAAGCCAATCGGTAACCGTATTGAAAAGTGTTGTTGCTACCTCTTTATCATTAATGCAATCAAAAAAGCCAAAAAAACCATCATTGGTGCTATTGAACTTGTTATGTGCATTATTGAGTATAGCTGCAATACGACCAACAATTTTGTCGCCATCATAAGCCAAAAAGGTTTGTACGGTGTTGTGCTTATGAAAGGGGTGTATAGTTAACAGATCACGCTGAGCTATGAACAATTCCGGAACGTAATTGGGATCGTCCTGATACAAATCATGCGGAAAATCAATAAATGAAGCTAATTCTTTTTTAGAACTAACAGTTACAATTTTTATCATGAGTGGTGCTGTTTAAACCAAAAAGCGGAAAGTTTAAAGCAGAAAGCCTGAAATCTGGCTGCTCTTTTTAACTTTCCGCTTTTGGCTTTCTGCTTTTAAGCTTATTTAGATATTTTCTTTAACAGAAGCTGCAGATACACCAACTTCTTTAAATGCTTTTGAAAGTTTTTCAACCGCTTCGTCAATTTGAGCAAAGGTATGGGTAGCCATCAATGAAAAACGCAGTAATGATGAATCTGAAGGTACGGCTGGCGAAACCACCGGGTTAACAAATACGCCTGCAGCTTGCAGATATTTGGTTACGAGGAAGGTTTTTTCGTTATCACGTACATAGATAGGTAATATCGGGCTTTCGGTAGGACCGAGGTCAAAACCTTCTTCCAACAGCAGTTTTTGCGCGTAGTTGGTATTATCCCAAAGTTTCTGGATCCTTTCCGGTTCAGATTCGATAATATCCAAAGCTGCAATTACGCTGGCTACTGAGCCAGGAGGCATACTTGCGCTGAACATTAATGAACGGGCGCGGTGCTTGATATAATCAATCGTATCCTTATCAGCAGCAATAAAACCACCTAATGATGCCAGCGATTTGCTGAATGTACCCATGATCAGGTCAACATCATCGGTAAGGTTAAAGTGCGATGCGGTACCTGCACCTTTATGGCCGATAACACCCAAACTGTGCGCGTCGTCAACCATAATGTTGGCACCAAATTCGTCGGCCAGTTTAACTATCTCCGGCAATTTAACAATATCGCCCTCCATGCTGAATATACCATCAACAGCAATAACTTTTACAGCCTCTTCTGGAAGAATGCTCAGTTTACGCTGAAGATCGTCCATATCATTATGGGCGTATTTGATCACTTTTGAAAATGATAGCCTGCTGCCGTCGATGATAGAAGCATGATCATATTCATCTAATATAAGATAATCATTACGGCCTGTAATGCATGAAAGCACACCCAGGTTAACCTGGTAACCGGTGCTGAGCAAAACGGTAGCTTCTTTGCCAACATAGTTGGCAAGCCTGTTCTCTAACTCAATATGAATATCAAGTGTACCATTCAAAAACCGTGAACCGGCACAGCCTGTACCGTATTTGTCAATTGCCTTCTTTGAAGCTTCTTTAATCTTTGGGTGATTGGTTAGCCCTAAGTAGGAGTTGGAACCAAACATTAACACCCTTTTGTTATCTATTATTACTTCAGTGTCCTGAGCAGACTCAATAGGCCTGAAATAAGGATACAATCCCTTCTCCCGGAGCATATTTGCAACCTGGAACTCGGCGATTTTCCCATGTAGTTTTTTAACCATGTATTAACCCTGCTTAAATTTTGTGTAAAAATACCATGAATAAGCATATAACCTATATGGTAAATGTAATTTTTTAAAAAAATGCTTATTCTGATATTAAAATAACAAGAAGCATTCCAAATTATATCACGGCAAATTAATTAATTTTTTTATTTATTTCGCACCACAATTTTTCATTTTTTTGTAAAAAGCTCAAAAACGTATGATTTTGGCATGTTTTTATAAATTTTACGTAAAATTTTTGTTCCTGATTTTAATTTAGTAATATTAATCACATATTCGCACTTCCCCTGTATATATCGGCAAAAACTATGAGATTGATTTTTTGTTATTTTGGCTGATAATTAACGTCACCCATAGCCACCTTATGAAAAAAAATAAGTATTTAGTATTTTTCATTACAATTGTCTTAACATTAATTTTACATTTACCAATCTGGTCACAAACTGTTGCCGACAGTATTAACGGACCTGTTTCATTAAAGCAGTGTGTGGAGTTCGCACTCCGGAACCAACCCGCCGTACGCCAGGCTTCTATTGATGAGCAGATCAATGAAAAAGATATCAGGATAGGGCTTTCTGCCTGGCTGCCGCAGATCACAGGATCAGGTATATATAACTACTATTTTAAAGGAACTCCGCAGGCCGGGGCATCAGGGGCTAACTTCCCATCAAGCTCGGGCATCCGTAATTTGTCTACACTGGGGTTGCAGGCAAGCCAGGTTATTTATAATAACGATGTGTTACTGGCCGCTAAAACAGCCAAATATTCCCGTCAGTACTATAAACAGAACACACTCAGCAGTCAGATCAACGTAGTATCTGATGTGAGCAAAGCATTTTTTGATGTGCTGCTTTCTCAAAAACAGCTGAATATCACCAACGAGGACATCACCCGTTTGCAAAGAAGCCTGAAAGATGCCTATAACAGATATCAGGCAGGCGTGTCTGACAAAACAGATTATAAGCAAGCTTCCATATCGCTAAACAATTCACTGGCTACGCGCAAACAAACCGAAGAAGCTATTAAAAGTAAAACTGCTTATTTAAAACAGATCATGGGGATAGACGGATCAAAAAATCTGGATCTGGCCTATGATTCGTCGCGGTATGAGCAGGCCGCCGTTATTGATACCAACCAGCAACTTGATTTCAATAACCGTATCGAATACCGTTTGTTGCAAACCAGCAAAGTATTGCAAAATATTAATGTAAATTATTACAGGTATGGGTTTTTACCCTCCTTATCTGCAGTTGGCAGTTATAACAGGGCTTATTTTAGTCATGATTTTTCTGATCTGTATGATAAGGCATATCCAACAGGTTATGCAGGGCTTACGCTAAGTATTCCCATTTTTCAGGGAACCAGGCGTTTACAAAATTTGAGTAAGGCCAAGCTGCAGGTTGAGCGTGTTGACCTGGATCTGGAAAACAGCAAAAATACCATCAATACCGAATATGTACAGGCATTGGCCAGTTACAAGAGTAATTACACCAGTTACCAGTTGATCAGGCAAAATGTTGACCTGGCTAAGGATGTATATAAAGTAGTAAGCCTGCAATACAGGGAAGGTGTTAAAACTTATTTGGATGTTATAGTTTCCCAGTCAGATCTGCGTACAGCCGAGTTAAACTATTATAACGCGCTGTTCCAATTGTTATCAAGCAAAATAGATCTTCAAAAGGCTTTGGGAACGCTTGGCGTAGATACTAATCAATAATTTAAACAGTAAAGCACCTGAACTTGCTTAAATAAACGAATAACTGCGCGGCACTCATGAGTACCGCTAAAGAAACAAACAACCAACGAATAATCACTACGATCGAATAATCACTACGATGAAAAACAGATATATATACTGGTTAGCCCCTGCGGCCTTATTGGCATTAGCTTCTTGCAAAGGTAAAAGTGCACAAAATGCGCCGCTGCCGCCAACTCCTGTAAACTTAGTCGAAGCTAAAAAAGCCGAGGCCATTTATTACGATCAGTACCAGGGTACGGTTGTTTCTATCAATACTACCGAGCTCAGGAGCCAGGTACCCGGGTTTGTAACCGGCATATTCTTTAAGGAAGGTGATGTGGTGCAAAAGGGAAAGGTATTATATGAAATTGATAAACGTAAATATGTGGCCGCTTACCAACAGGCTGAAGCCAACGTATTGAGCGCGCAGGCCAATTTGGTTAAAGCTCAAAAAGATATCGACCGTTATAATATGCTGTTGAAAAATGACGCGATCGCACGCCAGACCGTTGACCAGGCCTCTGCAACCTTTGAAACAAGCAAAGCTAATGTAGCCGTAGCAAAAGCGGCATTAAATTCGGCACGTACCGATCTTTCTTATGCAACCATTACAGCGCCATTTACCGGCCGTATCGGTATATCACAGGTAAGGCTGGGTACCCAGGTAACAGCAGGTACAACCTTATTGAACACTATATCTGCCGAGCACCCGATGGGGGTTGACGTGGTGGTGAACGAACAGGATATTCAACGTTTTTATAAATTACAGCAAAAAAGCAACGATACTACTTTTAAACTGCAACTGTCAGACGGGATAACCACTTATAATAAACCCGGTAAGATTTTAGCTATTGACCGGGGTGTAAATAACCAAACAGGTACTATTAAAGTAAGGATCCAATTCCCGAATGAGGATGGTGTATTGAAAGATGGGATGAGCTGCGTGTTAAAGGTGCTTAATGACCAATCTGGCAATAGAGTGCAAATTCCTTATAAAGCTGTCACCGAGCAAATGGGCGAGTTCTTTGTATTTGTGAGCAAGGATACTTCTTATGTAGATACCACTAAAAATAACGAAAAGGTTGAAGCGCTCATTGCCAAACAGCATAAAGTTATTTTAGGTCCGCGGGTAGGTTTCGACGTTGTGATCATGAGCGGTGTTGAACCTGGCGATAAGGTGATTACCGAAGGTTTCCAGCGTTTGCGCGATGGCGGCAAAATTGTGCTGGGCGATCCGTCAAAGGCACCGGCACCAGGCCAGGGAGCACCAGCACAGGGGAAACAACAAGGAAAGTAACCGGTATTTTATAAAACACAACAAGAATGATAGCAGATACCTTTATACGAAGACCAGTTACCGCTATAGTTATATCCTTAGTGATAGTAATTGTTGGTATCCTGGCGATAAGTAATTTGGCTATAGGCCAGTATCCTGAAATTACACCGCCAACTGTAAATATCACCGGTACTTATACCGGTGCTGATGCATTAACGGTTGAACAAACCGTGGCCACTCCTGTGGAAGTGCAGGTGAACGGCACACCGGGCATGACCTACCTGCAAAGTAACAGTACCAGCAATGGCGCCATGAGCATGACCGTTAACTTTGAAGTAGGTACCGATATTAATATTGCCGCTCTTGATGTGCAAAACCGTGTAGGTATCGCTACACCAACACTGCCGCAGGAGGTACAGCGTTTGGGTTTAACCGTGCGTAAACGTAACCCCAGTATTTTGATGCTGGTAGCCATGTTCGCTCCAAAGGGTAGCCATAACGTTACCTTTTTAGATAACTATACCAACGTTTTTGTTCGCGATGCGCTTTTACGTGCTAAAGGTGTGGGTGACGTGTTTACCCGTGCTGACGACTTTAGTATGCGCATATGGCTTAAACCTGATAAGATGGCCGCTTTAGGCATGACCGCAGGAGACGTAACCGCGGCCCTGGCCGAGCAAAACGCCCAGGTTGCTGCCGGTTCTGTAGGTTCAACACCACAGGAAAATGGGCAGCCATTTGAATATACGGTTTTGGTTAAGGGGCGCTTAAGCAGCCAGGCTGAGTTTGAAAATATCATTGTTCGAACACAACCCAGTAACGGTGCTATAGTGCACCTGAAAGATGTAGCCCGTGTGGAATTGGGTAAGTTTAATTATGCCGGTAACTCCTTTGTTGATGGCAAACGCGCTTCTTATTTGCTGGTTTACCAGGCACCGGGCAGTAATGCTATAGAGACTGCAAATAATGTATACGCCACCATGGAGCAGCTCAAAAAATCATTTCCTGCTGATGTGGATTATGTAGTGCCTTTCGAATCTATAACGGTAGTAAAAGTATCCGTTAGCGAAGTAATTGAAACGCTGGTTATTGCATTGGTGCTGGTTATTGTGGTGGTATTCCTGTTTTTACAAAGCTGGCGCACCACGCTCATCCCGGTATTGGCTATCCCGGTATCTATCATTGGTACCTTCATTTTCTTTATACCGTTGGGCTTCACCATTAATACGCTTACGTTGTTTGGTTTTGTACTGGCTATTGGTATTGTGGTGGATGATGCCATTGTGGTGGTGGAGTCGGTGCAGCATTATATGGACGAGGAAGGTATGTCGCCCAAAGAAGCTACGATCCATGCCATGCGCGATATATCGGCTCCGGTAATTGCCATTGCTTTGATATTAGCGGCGGTGTTTGTACCGGTAGGTTTTGTGCCGGGCATTGTAGGGCGCTTGTATCAGCAGTTTGCTATTACCATCGCTATATCGGTATTGATATCGGCCTTTGTGGCGCTTTCATTAACGCCTGCTCTTTGTACGCTGATATTAAAGCCTCGTAAATTAGACCAGGAATCTAAAGGGCTTGACAAGTTTTTCTTTAAATTTAATGCATGGTTTGATCGGGTAACCGGCAGATACCGTAACGGTGTTGATAAGAGTATTAAAAACTCCAAGTTCATTATTATTATATTGGTGTGTATTATTATAGGTACTATCCTGTTGTTCAGAGGTAAGCCAAGTGGTTTTATCCCAACGGAAGATGATGGTCGTATCTATATCACTTATGATCTGCCCGAGGCATCATCTACACAGCGTACTGTAAAGGTGCTGCATGATATGATGCGCACGCTGGATAGTATCCCGGAGATAGGGCACTACGCCGCTTTAGGTGGCTTAAACGCGGTAACGTTCGCAACCAAATCAAACAGTGCCACCATATTTGTACAGTTGAAGCCCTGGGAGCAACGTAAAGGCGAACAGCATACCATATTTCCGCTGGTAGCTATGCTGCAGAAGAAACTTTCGCGGTTTAAAGAAGCCAATGTTGTTGTAATTCCGCCGCCGGCGATCCCTGGTTTGGGTAATACGGCGGGTTTCTCGTTTATATTGGAGGAGAAACAAGCAGGCGGGGATATCAAGTATTTTGAATCGGTGATGCGTAATTTTATTGCCGAATTAGGTAAGCGTAAGGAGATATCTAAAGCGTTCTCCTTCTTTACCGCCCGTACGCCGGCCTATCAGTTAACTATCGACAGGGAAAAAACAAAAAGATTGGGTGTGGCGCTGTCTGATGTAAACGCGGCCCTGCAAACTTATATGGGTAGCTCTTACATCAACGACCTGACCTTGTATGGCCGTACATTCCGTGTGCTGGCACAAGCCGATACCAACTATCGTACCAATATCCAGAACATCGGGCAGTATTTTGTACGAAACCAGGCGGGTACCATGGTGCCATTAAGTACTTTAACAACATATAAAGTAATTGAAAACGCACCATTGATATCACACTATAATCTTTTCCGTTCGGCGGAGATAGATGGTAATTCCGCACCTGGTTACAGTAGCGGCGACGCGCTGAACGCGTTGGAAGAAGTTGCCGCCAAAACCCTGCCGCAAGGTTATGGTTACGAGTTTTCGGGCCTAAGCCGGGAGGAAAAATTATCGGGATCAAAAACGGTTTACATTTTTATGTTGTCAATCGGGTTCGTGTTCCTGTTCCTGGCTGCCTTATATGAAAGCTGGTCGGTACCGTTCTCGGTATTGCTGGCGGTACCGCTGGGTGCGTTTGGGGCTATCCTATTCTTAACGTTCCACTCCAAGCTGGATAATAATGTTTACGCGCAAATAGGTTTGATTACGCTGATAGGCTTGGCCGCCAAAAACGCCATCCTGATTGTGGAATTTGCCAAAGAACGTGTGGATAGCGGTATGGAATTGGAGAAAGCCACATTGGAAGCCGTACGACTAAGGTTAAGGCCTATCATCATGACATCGCTGGCATTTATATTAGGTGTAGCGCCTTTGTTATTTGCCACAGGTGCGGGTGCGGTAGCACGTCAAACCATTGGGTGGACGGTATTTGGCGGTATGCTTGCGGCCACTTCTTTGGCTATATTCATTGTACCGGTATTATTTTTTATCATCACCAGGTTTGCCTATGGTAAAGAAAAGCTGGCAGAGCTGGAAAAAAACTACGACCCGCACAAGGGGCATGAACCCGAGGTTTAATATTTTTCGTTAAGAGATAAAAAAGGAGAGGCATTGCCTCTCCTTTTTTTGTTTTTTTATGTCATAGGTAGCATCGTTGAAGCTTCTGCACGTGAGTCTTCGACAAGATTAGACTAACATTTAATAAAACCAAACAAAAATTCAGCGTTTACCTACACTTAAATAGCTGAGGTGTGGTCTTGGATCTATGTTTTTTTAGTTTAAAATTAAGATTTGTAACTATTTACTATTCGTGAGCAAAATGTATTGATAATCAGCTATTAAAGATAGCTAAAGTCTGTTTGCTATCATGAAGTAATCATGAAGGACTAACTATCGGCATGCAAAACTGATGATAGTGGCAAAGTATTTGTTAAGATGGTGTTAATACAATAAAAATATTGTAGAGTTAGTACTAAAAAACACAATTATGAAAACAATGACAAAAATTATAGCCGGAGCGTTTACTGCCCTTGCTATATTTATCGGAACAAATGTAAAAGCCCAGACAGTACCAAAAGACGCGTTGCGTTTTGGTATAGGTGTTGAAGGCCTGTTGCCAACAGGTAACTTACATGATATCTCAAATGTTGGTATAGGTGGTACAGCACGTTTGCAATACGGTATTGCCGACAATCTGGCATTAACGCTTACATCAGGTTACTACAACTTCTTCGGTAAAAAAATCGGGGACGGTACAGACATCAAATATAAGTCTTTAGGTATGGTGCCGGTTAAAGCTGGTATAAAAGCCTTTTTTACCAACAATTTATATTTTGGTGCTGAAGTAGGTGCCGGTTTTGAAACCAAGGGCTTTGGAGATATTAAGGGCAATGATGTTGTGGATGTTAAGAAGAATACTAAACTTTTATTGGCCCCAGGCTTAGGTTATGCATCTAAATCATGGGATGTGGGTGTACGTTATGAAAACTATTCGGGCCAGAGTAATAACTATGGTACCGTTGGTTTACGTATAGCTTACGGATTTGGGTTGTAATTGTAAGTTTAATTTATAATTAAGCAGAATTTATAATTAAGCAGATTTTATTTTCTTATTTTGAAATAATAATCTGCTTAATTATAAATTAATTTCTTTTTAAGTAATTAAATATGTTATTTTGTAAAAAAATAAAATATTAATAATTATTAAAATGAAATTAACCTTACGAATCCTGTATCTTGCATTGATTTTATGCGTAGCGCAATCTTGCAAAAAAAATGGTTTAGAAAAGCCATTAAGTAATGACAATTCGGTAACGAATTCTCGATCGTCCGTTACTGGACAAGCGCAAATAGTATTTTCAAAAATTTTGGCGAAAGCGGTTAAATCTAATCAGTCTCTGCGGGAGTTTTTGAAGAAGGAGAGCTTGAAACAATTTGATAATGATAATGATATATTATATCAAATGGTTAAAAGCGAAAGTGTAGATGGGTCTAAAACGTTCCATCAAATTTTAACTTCATATGCAAGCTCAGAAAAGGAACTAGATTCAATTGAACGAGCTTTGCCCTTGTTGACAATATTTGTTCCAACTCTACCTAATTTTTCACCTGACAAATGGAATGCTTTAAATGAAGCACCATTAGTAGCTACTGTAGTAGATAATGGTCAAGCATCTATATTTGATGAATTAGGAAAGGAAACAATATTGAAAGCAGACCGAGTACCGGGGATACCAGTACTTGTAGTAAAACAAAATGAACGTGTTATCGTTAACAACAAGACTAGCCTATCGGTAAATAACCTTAATAAAAAAACGGCTGCTTTATATCAAAATACGGATTTTTCTTTCAGTTTTGCGGATGATGCTTTCAATGGTATAAACAACAATAAAGAGCAAAAAACCAATAACCTTGGTATTCAAAGGGTTGCAGCTTCCAATGATATTGATCCTGTAAATATTGCTGCATTTAATTCTGGTGATGAATGGCAAAGAGATTATGTTTATTATGGATTGACCCCAACCAATACAAAAGGTGCCTTCAGAAATAATTATAGCGAAGTTATTACATCATTTAAATTCTTAACACCTAATGCCTTAGGAATTATTGCAGATCAGGATGGAGATCCTAAAGCTAATAGTGTGATGAAAATTTTAAGAAGTGGGCAAGTATTGATCCCAGCTTGGACAGATGGTAATTTCGAGTTTTCGATTACTGTATTAATTAATGCAAAAAACGGGGTAGGTTCGGAACTCCAAAAAATCATGAGTGTTAAACCATCTGACTTGTTTGACATTCAATATCAGATAGAAGATCATGGGTTTTTCAAAGATTATAAATTTGTTTCAGCGGTTCCCAAGGAGTATCATCCAAACATTGAATTAGTTCCATGGGATTTGGAAAATTATGGTACGGCTTGGAAGTTTATATTTTACGAAATAGATAATGCTCAAGAAGTTACACAAACTTTTGAAAATTCTACTACTTACGCTGCCAATTTTGAAATTACGGATGCAATAAGTAAAAAAATAGGGCTGAAATTTGGTGCAAGTGCAACGACAAATACTAAAAATACATATAGTGTTAAAACTACCTTAAATTCTGATTTTTTGGGTGAGGCGGTTTTGTCTTTTGATCAACCTATAATTACCAATGTTTCGAATGGTTCCTATACCACCAGGGAAATTACGAGTGGTAATGTTTTAAGTATAAGTGTTGAGCCTAAAAAGATTTTTTAATTTGCAACAGCCATTTAAAAAGAAAAGCCCCTCAGCAAATGCGAGGGCACTGAAAAAGTCCTTTAAAATTAAAGAGGTAGTTTTACAGATAAAATGGAGGCGCTGAGAATCGCCTGTACGAAATCATTCTCCACCACCTACCCGAATACGTCAACGAAAAAGAGGTTGTTTTCAATTTTGAAAACGACCTCTTTTGATAAATAGCCACTTTTTCAGTGCCCTCGCATTTGCTGAGGGGCTTTTCTTTTGTCTGAATCAGAATTTACAGAATTTGAGAATTAACAAAATGACATTAATTATTCTGTGAATTTTAAAATTCTGATTCAGACTAATTTACCTAATGCTTTCTTGATCCGGCGCACGGCTTCTATCAGCTTATCTTCGGCAGCGGCATAAGAGATACGGATAGATGACGGGTCACCGAATGAATCGCCGCCTACAGTGGCTACATGGCCTTCTTCCAGCAGGTAAATGCTCAGGTCGTCGGCATCTTTAATAGTACGGCCATTATAGCTTTTGCCAAAGAAAGAAGTAACGTTAGGGAAAAAGTAAAACGCGCCATCGGGCAGGTTAACTCTAACACCTTCTACCTCACTCAGTAATTTATAAACAATATCGCGGCGTTTTTTGAAAGCGGCACGCATCTCCAGTACCGATTCTAATCCACCTTCGTAGGCAGCTACGCCGGCACGCTGGGTAATGGAGCAGGTTCCTGAAGTGACCTGGCCCTGCATTTTATCACAGGCGGCAGCAATTTCTGAGTTTGAAGCGGTATAACCAATTCTCCAGCCGGTCATGGCAAATGCTTTTGACCAACCGTTGATGATCACTACACGATCTTTAATATAATCAAACTGCGCTATTGACTCATGTTTATCAATAAAGTTGATATGCTCATAGATCTCATCGCTCAGGATATATACATGCGGATGTTTTTCAAATACTTTGGCCAGTCCTTCCAATTCATCTTTGCTGTAAACACTACCGGTAGGGTTACAAGGAGAAGAGAACATGAACAGCTTGGTATTTGGTGTAATAGCTGCTTCTAACTGCTCAGGAGTTATTTTGAAGTTTTGTTCAACAGTAGTATTAATAAACACGCTTTTACCTTCGGCCAGTTTTACCACTTCTGAGTATGATACCCAGTAAGGCGTAGGGATGATCACCTCTTCGCCCGGATTTACCAAACACAGTACGGTGTTGGCAATAGCTTGTTTGGCACCGGTTGATACTACAATCTGGCTGAAATCATAATCAAGGTTGTTTTCGTTCTTCAGCTTGGCAACTACAGCCTTGCGCAGGTCGGGATAACCAGACACGGGAGTGTAGTAGGTAAAGTTTTTATCCATGGCCTGCTTTGCTGCCTCCTTGATGTGCTCAGGGGTATGAAAGTCAGGTTCGCCAAAGCTAAGGCTGATCACGTCGACACCTTTAGCGGCAAGTTCGCGGCCTAATTTGGCCATCTTAATTGTTGCAGATTCGGACAAGTTATTGATCCGGGTACTTAATGCGCTCATATAAATTATGTTATCGCGGCAAATATAGAAAATAACTTTACTGCTACTTACGCTTGTTATTTATAAATTTGTCGCTTAATAAAGAATGCCTTGAAAGAACAAAAAAGGATCATACTAATTTCGCTGATTACAGGCATTGTGCTCATGCTGGCGAAGTTTGGAGCATATTTTTTAACAGCATCTAATTTTGTACTTACCGATGCTGCCGAAAGCATTGTAAACGTAATTGCCAGCGCTTTCGCCTTCTTTAGCATCTACCTTTCATCACAACCCCGGGATGAGAACCATCCCTACGGGCATGGTAAAGTGGAATTCTTCTCCGTTTTTATTGAAGGCGCGCTCATTGGTATAGCGGGTGTTATTATTATCATCAAATCTGTTTACAGTTTATTGTATCCAAGCCATATCCATGACCTGCTTACCGGTGCTGCTATTATTGGCGCTACAGGGCTTGTAAACGGGGCGCTGGGTTATTATATGATCCAAAAAGGTAAGTCGTTACGTTCCATTACATTGGATGCTGATGGCCGCCATCTGATAGCAGATATGGTAACCAGTATTGGCCTGGTGGCAGGTTTAATGCTCATCAGGTTTACCGGTATCCTGTGGCTTGATAGTGGTTTATCCATCCTGGTGGCTTTATATATTATATATAGTAGTTATAAGCTCATCCGTAAATCGGTAGCAGGTTTAATGGACGAGGCCGATTTTCAGGTGGTAACCGACATTATTAACGTATTAAGCGAAAAACGACGCGAAGCCTGGATAGACGTACACAACCTTCGCGCACAGAAATATGGCAACGAACTGCATATCGATTGTCACATGACCCTGCCCAACTACTTTGATCTGAATAAAGCCCATGCCGAAGTATCCTTGGTTGATAAGATGATCAATAAGGAAGTGGGCATTAAAACGGAGCTGTTTATCCATTCTGATCCATGTGTTCCTGATTGTTGCCACTATTGCAGCATGCCTAATTGCCCTATCCGGTCTGAACCGCAAACAGAAACCATAGTCTGGACAATGGATAAGGTAGTACGTAACAAAAAGCATTTTGAATAATGGAATATTTTAATGTAAGGGTTTATGGCCTGCTGCTTAATGATAATGACGAGTTACTGATTAGCGATGAACAGGAGTATGGCATGCGTTTTTCAAAATTTCCCGGCGGCGGTCTTGAGCTTGGCGAGGGCCTGATTGATGGCCTTAAACGCGAATTTATGGAGGAGTGCAATCTGGAGATAGAAGTTGTCAGTCATTTTTATACGACGGATTTTGCTGTAAAATCGGCCTTTAATAATTCGCAGATCATCAGTGTATACTATATGGTGAAAAGTATCGCGCCGGTTAATCTTAATATAAAAACCATCGCCTTTGATTTTGAAGGGGATGGAGAGGTGTTACAAGCTTTCAGATGGGTGCCGCTTACCGCGCTGAGTGTAGCCGACTTTGAATTTCCGACAGATAAACGTGTGGTTGAACTTTTACAGAACGAATTATGAACCTTACCGAACGCGACCTTAAAGTAATATGGCATCCCTACACCCAAATGAAAACCGCCGCGCCGCCGATAGGTATAGTAAGGGGAGAAGGGGCCGGTCTGTTTGATGAAGAGGGCAAAAAATATATCGATGCGGTATCATCCTGGTGGGTAAACATCCACGGGCATGCGCATCCGTACATCGCCAAAAAAGTATCAGAGCAGCTGCATAAGCTGGAGCACGTGATATTTGCCGGCTTTACCCACGAAGGCGCCGTTGAACTGGCCGAAAGATTGCTGGCTATTTTACCCAATAATCAGCAAAAAGCATTTTACTCGGATAACGGATCAACCGCCATTGAGGTGGCCATCAAAATGTGCCTGCAATACTGGCTCAATAAAGGCGATCAGCGTACTAAAATAGTTGCTTTCAAAAACGCATACCATGGTGATACGTTTGGCGCCATGGCCGTAAGCGGCCGCAGCGCGTTCACGGCCGCGTTTGACAGTTTGCTGTTCGAGGTAGAATTTATCGATCTGCCCAACAAGGATAATATAGAAGATCTCAAATCTCAGATCTCAGATCTCAAATCCCAACTGGCCTGTTTTATCTTTGAGCCCCTGGTGCAGGGATCTGCCGGTATGATCATGTATGAGGCCGAATATCTGAACCAACTCATGGCCCATTGTAAACAGGAGAACGTGCTGATGATAGATGATGAGGTATTTACTGGTTTTGGCCGCACTGGCAAACGTTTTGCCTGCGATCATGTGCAGGTGCAGCCAGATATTATGTGTTTCTCCAAAGGGCTTACGGGCGGTACCATGGCGCTTGGCTTAACCACCTGTACCCAGCAGATCTACGACGCTTTTTTATCTGATGATAAGTTGAAAACTTTGTTTCACGGGCATTCCTTTACCGCTAACCCGGTTGCTATCGCAGCTGCGCTGGCCAGTCTTGATCTTTTCCTGGAACCGGCTATGGCGGCAAATATGCAGCGCATTGAAACAGCGCACGCCGCTTTTGCCGCCAAAATAAAGCATCATCCTAAAATAAAAACCGTTAGGCAAACTGGTACCATTATAGCCATGGAATGGGAAACCGGCGACAATACCTCATATTTTAGTTCGCTGCGCGATAAATTGTATCACTACTTTTTGGCCGAAGGTATTATATTGCGCCCGCTGGGCAATGTTATTTATATTTTACCCCCATATTGCATTACTGATGCCGAACTCGGTTATGTTTACAGCAAAATTGAGCAGGCACTTGAAGAAATATAACTATGCTGAATACATTACTACCCCAAATAATTGCTGATAACGAATTGCACTCCCGCTGGTTAAATACGCTGTCGCTGATGGAAAATACCGGCGCGCGTAAAATATCCGCCAGCGAAGATCCGCATACCGTTACTTATATCATACTCAAACACGCCGCCGAAGAGCACCGTCATGCTTTTTACCTCAAAAAACAGCTTGAAAAAACAGGAGTAGAACTTCCAACCTATGCAGCCGAATACCTGCTGGCTCCCGGTTCAAGCAAATACTACCTGAACCAACTGGATGTGGATGTATGCCGTTACCTGAAAAAGGAATTGGGCTTAAGCGGCAGCGAACTGCGTTTTGCAGCCTACCTGCTGGTTACTTATGCTATTGAAGTACGTGCCGATGAGCTATATCCCATTTACCAGGACGCACTTGATGAAGCCGGCAGCAAGGTAAACGTAAAATCCATCATTCTGGAAGAGGAAGGCCACCTGGAAGAAATGCTGAACCAACTGCACAAATTTTCACCCGATTGGGAACGCCACGCCAACAAAGCCGTTGCCTTTGAAACCCGTTTATTTAATCAATGGGTGGAGCAGCTGGGTATTTCTTTGAAATAAGTCAAAATTCAAAAGTAAAAAGTCAAAAAAACACCCGTCCTGTCATTCTGAACGGAGTGAAGAATCTTCTTCAACAAGCATGTAGTATAACAGATTCTTCGCTGCGCTCAGAATGACAAGGGATTTTTAATCAGCGAAATCAATGTAATCAAAAAAATCAACGGTCAATAACTCATATACTCCGTATAAACCAATTGCAGGAAAGATTTACCCTCCTGCAAGGTTTTATTTGTAACCGCTTCACCTGCGTTTTTATTGCCCTTATAAACTATCCTGCGGCCCGAGTTATCATAGGAGATGCTTTGCTGCGGGGTCATAAAACCAAAACCGTTATCCCAGGTAAAAAATGCAAAATCTTTACTGCCCGGATCAAGCAGATCTTTCGACCAGGTAAATTGATTATGCGGCATACCCAGTTGGGCCAGTAGTGTGGCGGCAATGTCGGTTTGTCCGCCTAATTTATTGATCTTTTTACCCCGGTATTCCGGTTTGATCACGTCGCCAAAAAACAATAGCGGGATATGGTATTTAACAGGGTCGTAAGCCTCGGCAATATTGCGTGGCAGGCGGTGCCCATGATCGGCCACCAGTATAAACAGGGTGTTTTTATACCAGGCTTGTTTTTTTGCCTGCCCGAAATAGGCATTAAGGCAGGAGTCGGTAAAATAGGCCGTGCTCCTGAATTGATTGCTGGCATCACCATCTTCATCGGCTGGGAAATGAGCTTTTACAGGCAATACAAAGGGCTCATGATTGGTGGATGTTTGCAGGTACGAAAAGAAGGGTTGTTTTTGTTGCTGCGCGAATTGCAAATGTTTGCTGAGCAGTACATCATCATAAACACCCCACTTAGTTTGTACCTGTGCTGGTGCAAAATTATGTTCATCAGTGATCTGGTCTATCGCATGGCTGTTCATGAATATATTAAAATCCATGTAGCTGCTTTTACCGCCATAAAAATAGGAGGTATGGTATCCCGCGTTTTTAAACACTACGGATAGTGCAGGCAGTTTTCGTTGTTTTAGTGTATCGGCTATAATGGTACGGATAGCCTGTGATGGAAAACCGCTCATAATAGATATGATACCCTTATCTGTACGGTCGGCCGAGGAATAAATATGATCGAACAGGACACCCTGTTGAATGAACTTTTCAAAGTTGGGCGCTACACCCTTATCGCCACCTAATGATTCAATAATGCTGGCTGTATAGCTTTCCAACTGGATGATCACTACGTTAGGCCTGTCGGTAGTCAATATTTTTAATGATGAGTCGGACATTGCCGTATAGGCATCACGCACCAGTTTCTGTGCATCGGCAGGCTCCATGAACACATAAGGGTTGTAGGGCTTCCTGAAATTTTCGAATATGTTATTGAACAGGTTCCACTCGGTATTTAGTGCCGACTGGTTCAGGATCTCCTTGTCAGAAAAATAGGCTGCGTTTTGGTTGATGGGCTCTGTTTGCAGGCCACCCCGCATAAACAAAAAGTTAACAAATACAAGTGAACAGATCAAGGCTATTTTAAGCCCCGGTTTGGCCACGGGCTTCCTGAACTTATAATCAATAACGTATCTGGATAACAAGGCGCCTGAACTTAGCAATAGTACGCCTATCAGGATACACTTACCCACCGGCGATGAACCCGAGGATGCCAGCGCCTCGGAAGGGGCATGATAAAACGAGCTAAATACCCTGAAAGTAACTTTGGTGCCCCATTCCCTGAAAATATTAAAATTGAGTATGGTATTTAAGGAAATGCAGAACAAGATGATCCCCACATAAATTTTAAGCCAGACAGGTTTGATATGCCACGACGGAACGCACCAGTTAACTATAAATACGAGTAAAGGGATGGTGCATATATAGGCTGTAGCTGAAGCATCGAGCCTAAAGCCGTAAAAAAATGTCTGCAGGATCTCGCCGAAACTGGCGCCACGAACTTTATAAAAAAAGTATAATTCAAACGTAAGCCGCGTGATCACGAAGAACAGCAGCCAGAATATGAAAAATCTGATTATACTAAAAAGGTTTCTTAACATAAAGGGGACAAAAGTAGTACTTTAACCCCAATGTTAAGAAACCTTTAATGAATTGTTAGTGAAGTGGGGAAGGTATCAAGTAGATAGTATCAAGTATCAAGACCTCTAAGTATGATACTTGTTATCAAGCCAGCAAAAAGTCTTGATACTTGATACTAACTACTTGATACTAATTTTTATCTGCCGCCGCTCATGGCTTTCAGATCATCCAGAGATATCTTTTCAAAATCAGCCGGAATACCGAATGTACCAGCCGGCGCTTTTTCGTCAACGATGCTCTTAACAGTAACATCAGTACTTTGGCCCTGGCTAAATGAGGTATATTGAACCGGGAAGCCACCTATTTCCCTGTAGTATTTTGCAATACCGGTTATTGGAACAACCACATCATTGGTGATCCAGATATCATAGGTTTTTTTAGTTTTTGAATCTGTAGCTACTACTTTTTTGCAGTTAAAACCCGAGATCTGTTTAGTTTCGGTGCTTGGCGCAAAAGTAAAGGTTGGCATATCTGCCTGAGCCTGATCTACCTCATCTGGCGTGGCAATGGCTGCTTTTTTAATGCTGGCAACCGGTACATCTACCAATATGGCCATTGATTTGCCGCCGGCATCAGTTAAGATTTTTATAGTAGCAGGACCTGCAGTAAAGGTGAACGCGTTAGAATCGGCACGGAAATATCCTTTTGCATTAACTTCCTGACCCCTCATATTGGTAGTGAAGTTAACGGTACCCTCGGTGTATTTTTTCTGCGCGCTGGCGCTCATGGCTGTTGCGGTAAGAGCCAGGCCCAGGGCAACATTAAAAAATTTAATATTCATAGTTTTTGTTTGATTTATACCAATTTACTTGTTTTTGATTAAAAGACAAATTTATTAGTACTTGGTTTAATTTTTTCAGTTAGATACGGCAATTAACGAAATGTTACGCTTTAATACACTATAATTTATATGCATTGCTCTTGCCTGTTGCTCAAGCTGGTCAATAAGTTTGCCGCTATTGCTGCCGTCAATTACAAGTGTTTGATAATCATAATTCTTGTTGATGATGTTAAGATCGATATATGGATTACCGGTGATGTATAAATAATCGGTTTTTAATTTCTCGGGAAGCTGTAAACTGGGTGTTTGCCTGTTAAATACCATAATCTTTTTGTTATTGAACTGGATAAACCCTCCTTGCTTTTTCAGGTATTTTTTGCTGATGCTTTGGTCAAAAGGATACAGTTCGGCGTAACTTATTTTGCAGCTGTCCAGGTACGGCTGAATGGAGTATTTGTAGTTTTTGTCGGTATCGGCAAGGTTGGTGAGCACAACAGCCTTATCGCCGTTTTTAAAAACCATACCGGTATTTTTGCGCAGGTTCAAAAAAGCAACGGAACTACTGTTATCAGCACGATATCTTTTTACGCTGATACTTACACAGAGCAAAAACAGGCAGGCCATGCTCAATTTAAGCAGCCAGGATTTTTTATCATACAAAAAATAAAACAGACTGATGATCAAAGCATAAGTAAGCAAGTATTCGGCTGTGGTAAACCATATTTTATTAATGCTGGCAAAAGGCGCATGTTCAATAATGCTCAACGCTTTATTCATCAGCAGTATTGATTTTTCCAATACCCATGCAAGCGCCGTCGACAGTCCGGGAACCCAGGCCAGCAGCAGATAGGTTATACCACTATACATAATAACCATGGTGGGGATAATAATGAGCAGGTTGCTCAGCAAAAAATAAACCGGGAACTGGTGAAAATAATAAGCGCTTAACGGAAAAGTGATTACCTGTGCGGCTATAGATACCGAACACAACGCCCAAAGTTTATCGGCCCATTTGTTTTTGAATTTGAACCAGGCATATACCACCGGCTGCAATACAATTAAACCGACCACAGAAAGGTAGGAAAGCTGAAAGCCCACGTCGGTTATAAAAAACGGATTGTACAGTAATAGTAACAGGGCAGATATAGCCAGGATGTTTAACATACTGATATGCCGTGTAAAAGTTTGGCCAATAATGATCATACTGATCATGACAGCCGCCCGGCAAACCGCAGGCGAAAAGCCCGTTAACATGGCATAATAGCTTATCAACAATATCATGATGGTCATTTTTAAATGCCTGCCATATTTATAGCGGTTTAAAAAACTCAGCATCCATTGCATTAAAAGATAAATGATGGCCACATGCGCACCCGATACCGATAGCACATGGATGGTGCCTGTTTTGGAGTATGTCTGTAAAACATCATTACTCAAATCGGCTTTGTAACCCAGTATCAGGGTAGATGCTACAGCTATGGCGTTGGGATCATGCAGCTTTTGCCTGAATAACACCACCATTTGCTGCCGCAACTTTAAGGCGTAGGCAATAAAGGCGTTACCTGTATTGTGCTTTAACAGTTTGTACTGGCCCGGAAACAGAAACACCTGGTAGTAGATATTCTGGTGGGCCAGGTATTTTTTATAATTAAACTCGGCCGGGTTAAAGGGTGGGTCGACAGGGGTGTAGGAGGCGGGTACCAGCAGTTCATCACCGTATTGCAGGGCTATGGCATCGCTGTCCTTCAAGGTAAGGAGCAGTGTGCCGTTGGCATCGGCGGTTTGCCGGCGGTTGATGCTTTGCCGAACGGTAGCCGTAAACCGTACCAGTCCGTTTTTAAGCTGTGGTTCGTTATTGATGCTTACCGCCAGGTATTGCGCCTGTATTTTCGAAAAATGGTGTCGGTTATTCAGCTCATTATAACTGATGACACTGATCCATCCGGCCGAAAATAATATCATACCCATTAATAAACCACCAATCCAACGCGCTTTGTAAATGACCAGGCGTTGATAGTTTAAATTCAACGCGATAAATACGATGGACAAACAGATAAAAGCAATAGCAAGGATAGGTAAATAAGCTGCCGACATCAGCTGCATCCCAACAGCCAATCCCAATAAAAAAGGTACAAGCAGAATAACAACCGGGATTTCGCCTTTATGCATTTAGATATGAGATGTTAGATATGAGATTTGAGACAGGATATGTAATGTCGATTAAGAATGATAAAGGGTATCTCAAATCTCATATCCACTCTACAGTTCGTCCCGTACTTCGAGCAAGAATTTTTTGATATTTTCGAGCGAATCAATCACACGTTGGTTCTCTTTGGTATCGCTCATGTTATGCTTCAGGTGCTCTTTGGCGCCATTGAGGGTGTAGCCTTTATCACGGATAAGGTGAAAGATGATCTTAAAATTTTCGATATCCTCCGGGGTAAAATAGCGGTTCCCTTTTTTGTTCTTTTTGGGCTGCAGGATATCGAATTCCTTTTCATAGAAACGTATAAGCGATTGGTTCACATCAAACATGGCCGATACCTCGCCCATGGTGTAATACATCTTGCTTATTTCGCGGTCTTTATAAGGCATATGCAAATGTATTTATTTGATTTTGGAATTGGGAATTTTCGTGATGGATTGTAAAATTTTGTTATTGTGAAAGCATTTCATAAAAAAAGCCCGGGAGTTTTAGCCCGGACTTTTGGTGTAATTACGTCTGATAAAACAATCGGGTTATTTTTTTGCCGCGAAATTACTGGTGTATTCCCGTATGGCAAGTGTATCGCGTTTGCCAAGACTGTTAATGCCATTAATATTAAACTCATTTGAATTCCATTGCACATACCGTTTAATAACCTTGTTGGTATTGGCATCTCTTTGTAAATAGCAAAAATCCATTCCGCTTTGTTTCATCATTGAATAGTTGCCGTGCAGGATAATTGGGTTGTGGTATATGAAATTATCGCCCGAGCTTTGCAATCCAGGATATTTATATAAAGGTGCAAATTTTACAGTGGCATCATTTGCCGAAATAGTCGAAGACTCATTGTTCGCAAATAATAATGTACCGCTGCTATCATCAACTAACGAATATTTGTCCGAAACAATTTGCAATGTGTTTTTGGAAGTAAATACAATAGTACCGCCTCCCTGGTTTGGATGCGATATGAGGTTAAGGCCCGTTGATATGATTGCTTTGGCTTTAACTATTGGGTCGGTAATCTCACCCTGATAAGTAAATACCCTTTCGGTACTTGTAAATGTTAATCCCTGATATTCCAGGGTTTTTGGGAATTGCTGGGAGTCGTCTTTATTTTTGTCTTTATTACAAGATGTTATGGTGATACAGGTAATAGCAAATAATAAGGCAATAGATGTGTAAGATAATTTCATGATAATTGTTAAGGTGGCAAAAATAGGTAAATATTTAGGTTAGCGCATTTATAATACAACGATAGACGATGCCTGGCGCTGAAAGTTTAATAAGGGATATAATATTTATATATACCTGAAAGTCTTAGCACATTACACGGAAATTTAGGCTAATTATCGGGAATTTATTAAGTTTGAAAACATTTAAATCTAATCCTTATGATCAATAAAACAATTTTAGCCGTAGCATTGCTTTTCGCGCTGACATCCTGTGGCAATTCCTCTAAAAAAGAAAATGAAGAAAAGTCGGGCCTTGGTAAATTAGTAGAAGGCGCCAGCAACCTGGATAAATTTGCAAAATCGGGCGAAAAACTAAAAGACCAGACCGAGAAACTTAAAAAGCTGACACCGGCAACTACCGAAGAACTGAAAGCGGTGGTGCCAGAAAATATTGGCGATTTTAAAAGAAAAAGCTATAGCGCGGGCGGTACCGTGGCCGATATTGTTGCCGCAGAAGCCGAATATTCAAAAGAAGATAACAAAACCATCCATGTAAGTATTTTAGATGGTGCCGGCGAATCGGGCAGCGCGGTGGTTAGTTTATTGGCTATGGGCCTAAGTATGCAATCAGAATCAGAATCAAATGGTACCGTAGCCAAAAACATCGAGGCAGATGGCGTGCGTTATTCTACAGAGGATACCAAAAGCGCCTCGGGAGTGAGCTCTTCCCTTAAGTTTATATACAAAGAGCGCTATGCTGTTACTTTACAAGGCGAAGGCTATAGTCTTTCAGAGCTACAGGATTTTTTAAAGAAACTGGATCTGAGTTCATTAAAGTAAACTGATTATTTCCGCAGTCGCTCAGCTCCAGCCGAGTGACGATTATTTCCGGGCCTCTGGCCTGCGAATGCAGACTTGACTTTCAACTGCGGCCGGAGGCCGGGTGATAGAAGTCACTCAGCAGGAGCCGAGCGACTGCCATAGATTGAGTAGGTATTGTATTTAATATTGCGTATATTTGTATATACAACAGCCCGGTTTTCCTGATAAAAAGGAAAACCGGGCTGTTTTGTTAAAGGAAAAACAGAACAGAAAACGACCGTTTTGCATGTAGCTTTTTGACAGGCAGTTAATTAATACTTTTTAAAGTTTTAGAAGTCACTCAAAATGGTATTGAAATTTGTTAAAAAGTGTTAAAATGAGATTTTTTCGAATGATTTTGAGCTGTTTTTAGCCCGTTTCTGAGCAGAAAAATGTTAAAATTTAAGGTTTAAAAAGTTTTTTGGAGGTGGTTTTATTGGTAAGTATTCCTTAACTAATCCCGATCTTTTACTTTCGGGCTTCCGGACTTTCCGACTTCCGGACTAATAATTACATTTGCAAACTATGACAGCTACCGAAATACGACAGGCTTTTCTTGATTTTTTTGTTTCCAAAGGGCATATCATTGTGCCTTCTGCATCTATTGTAATAAAAAACGACCCCACCCTCATGTTCACCAACGCGGGGATGAACCAGTTTAAAGATATATTTTTAGGCGAAGCACCCGCCAAAGCGCCCCGGGCGGCTGATACACAACGCTGTTTACGCGTATCCGGCAAACATAATGATCTGGAAGAGGTGGGTATTGATACCTATCATCATACCATGTTTGAGATGCTGGGCAACTGGAGCTTTGGCGACTATTTTAAAAAAGAAGCCATTGCCTGGGGCTGGGAGCTGCTAACCGAAGTTTATAAGTTGCCTAAAGACCGCCTTTACATTACCTATTTTGAAGGTGACGACAAGGAAGGTCTGGAAAAAGATACCGAAAGCCACGACCTATGGAAGGCCCTGGTTGCGGAAGACCATATTCTGCGGGGTAATAAAAAAGATAATTTCTGGGAAATGGGCGAAACAGGTCCGTGCGGACCATGTTCAGAGATCCATTATGACAGCCGCCCGGATAGCGAGCGCGCCGAAGTTGACGGCGCAACCCTCGTAAATGCCGATCATGACCAGGTAATTGAGATCTGGAACATTGTATTCATGCAGTTTAACCGCTTAAAAGGTGGTGCACTGCAGCCGTTGCCGGCCAAACATGTGGATACCGGGATGGGCTTCGAGCGCCTGGTACGCGTACTACAAGGCAAAACATCGAACTATGATACTGATGTTTTTCAGCCGATGATCCAGTTTATCGCTGAAAAAAGCGGTAAAACCTACAACAGTAAAGCTAAACCCGGTGATGCCGACTGGAACGAAGCTGTAGCCATGCGCGTACTGGCCGATCATATCCGTGCCATTAGCTTTGCCATTGCCGATGGACAACTGCCATCAAACAATAAAGCGGGCTATGTGATTCGCAGGATATTAC
The DNA here is from genome assembly GCF_041355315.1 of Mucilaginibacter sp. RCC_168. NCBI lineage: Bacteria > Pseudomonadati > Bacteroidota > Sphingobacteriia > Sphingobacteriales > Sphingobacteriaceae > Mucilaginibacter > Mucilaginibacter sp. RCC_168. Next base: position 1,793 of record NZ_JBFUPN010000031.1, on the reverse strand, counting down.
GCCGTGCGGTACGTTATTCCTATCAGTATTTAGGTTTCAAAGAGCCATTCCTGAACCAACTGGTGCCTTTACTGGCCGATCAGTTTAAAGGGGTGTTTGATAATCTGTATGCTCAGAAGGATTTTGTGCAGAAGGTGGTGTTAGAGGAGGAAGTTTCTTTTTTGCGGACTTTGGGTTTTGGAATTAAATTACTAACCGAGATGATTCTTCAAAAAATAAACGAAGCTGACACTTTTTATACGCCTAAGGAAAATTTAGTTATATCGGGTCAACTTGCATTTGAATTATCAGATACCTATGGTTTTCCACTTGACCTTACTGAGCTAATGGCTCGCGAGCAAGGGTTTAAAGTTGATATTGAAGCGTATAACCAAGCTCTCCAGGAACAAAAATCCCGTTCGCGTGCTGCAACCGCCATTGATACCGGCGATTGGGTGGTGTTAAAAGATAACGACAGCGTGGAGTTTACCGGTTATGATGAAACCGAAACCATTGCACACGTAGTAAAATACCGCAAGGTAACCGCCAAGGGTAAAGAACAATACCAGATCGTACTGGATAAAACGCCTTTCTATGCCGAAAGTGGCGGCCAGGTGGGCGACCGTGGTGAGCTGGTTTTCCCGGATGGTGAAATTGTAAAAGTAACCGATACCAAAAAGGAAAACGGCTTAATCGTACATTTTGTAGATCAGCTGCCCGAAGATATTGACGATGCCTTAACCGCTATTGTTGATCCGGCCTTGCGCAGTCAAACTAATAGTAACCACTCTGCTACACACCTGCTGCACGCCGCTATGAAACAGGTTTTGGGCAGCCATGTGAATCAAAAAGGTTCATTGGTAAATGCGGATTACCTGCGCTTCGACTTTTCACATTTTGCCAAAGTAACTGATGAGGAACTGGCACAGATAGAAGCCATCGTGAACCAAAAGGTACGCGAGAATCTCCCTTTAAAAGAAGAACGCAGTGTACTATATGCGGAGGCTATCCAAAGCGGTGTAACTGCGCTGTTTGGTGAAAAGTATGGCGAATATGTACGCGTGATCACATTCGACGATAACTTTAGCAAGGAGCTTTGCGGTGGTACGCACGTAAAAGCTACCGGGCAGATAGGTTTCTTTAAAATAGTAGCCGAAAGCGCCGTAGCTGCCGGGGTACGCCGTATTGAGGCCATCACCGGGGTTGCTGCTGAAGTATATATCACCAACCAAAACCAGCTGATAGACCAGTTAAAAGAGCTGCTTAAAAATCCAAAAGACCTCGCCAAAAGCGTAGAGAGCCTGTTGGACGAGAACGCTAAGCTGAAAAAGGAGATCGAAAAATCGATCCTGGAAAAATCATCAGGGCTAAAGAACGAACTGGCACAAAAGGTGGAGGCCGTCAACGGTATCAATTTCATTGCTCAAAAAGTAACCCTGCCCAATGCCGAAGCGGTTAAAAACCTGGCTTACCAGCTAAAAGATATCGTAACGGATATGTTCCTGGTACTGGCTGCCGATTTTGATGGTAAACCAAGTCTTACCGTGATGATAGCCGAAAACGTGGTCAAAGAAAAAGGTTTGAATGCCGGCAATATTGTTCGGGAACTCGCCAAAGAGATTAAAGGAGGCGGCGGTGGTCAGCCCTTCTTTGCTACCGCGGGTGGCAGTGATGCCAGCGGGTTGGATAGTGCATTGCTTAAGGCTAAAAGTTTTATAGGTTAATAATATATAACAGGCGTCATTGCCTTTAGATTAGCTTCAACAAATAATATAGGTTGTTATTATTGTTGAAGCTTTCTTTTTGCTTCTTTT
>NZ_JBFUPN010000030.1:0-85253 GCF_041355315.1 Mucilaginibacter sp. RCC_168 | reverse complement strand
GCTGTACTCGTCCGCCAGCCAAATACATGCTCCGTTTGCCACGGAATAGCATGGTCACCCTCCGCAGAATACCCAGCGTACGCCTCGCGTTCAAAAACAATATTCATGTAAGCTTTTTCATGATCACGATATCTGATCCGGTTGATTAAATAGTTAGCCAGATACAAACCATAGAAGGGCACTATTAATAACTCCAATTCCTGTATTAAATGAATGGTTTCGTGCCTGATGAGCTGATCATCGCTTTTTAAATCCTGGTGTTTTACCAGGATAAAAGGGAAAACAGCCATACCGCTTACCTTAAGAAAGGGAACCACAATAACAATAGGTAGTTTCAATTTATACTGGTTATAACTTCATTACTGATGTAAATATAACGCAGTTCCAGTCAACTGAATATCAAATACTCATTATCCGTTCGCATTAAAGGAAAATACTATTATTTTCAGTTTTTGGACATACGCCATCAATAAGCAATCAGATGCCACACTATTCAGACGAAAGGAAAATAAATAAGACTGTTACCATTAACACCCCGGTGTCAAAAGTGTGGAATGCATTAATAGCTCCGGAATTAATAAAGCGATGGATGCTGGACACGGAAATAAATGTGACTACCGACTGGCAAATTGGAAGTTCTATTATTTTTAGCGGGAGTTTGCACTGGACAGATTTTGAGAATAAAGGAACCATCCTGCAATTTGAACCAGAAAAGGTCCTTCAATATAATTATTGGAGCACACTTTCAGGGCTGCCTGATATACCCTTAAACTATATTATAGTTGGTTTTACGTTGAATCCAATAACAGCAAATGAAACTGTGCTAAACTTAACCCTAAGTAAGATTACAGATGAAACAGCCTATAAACATCTTGATTTTTACTGGACTATTACACTTGATGTTTTCAAGAAGTTTTGTGAATCATCATCGTAACCCGGTTGTTTTGATAACAGCCAAATCATTCCGTTTTATGAGCATAACCCAGCAGAGCTATCAGCTTTTTATTAAATTCGGCAGCTCCGGCACCCAAAGCCGAGAAAAATCGCCGGTCAAAATCTTCAACTACAATAACTGCCTGCATGATAACCTGCTTACCGGTTTCAGTAAGGGCAACACTTTTGGCCCGGGTGTCTGTAGCATGCTCCCGTCTTTGTAAAAGCCCTTTCGTTTGCAAGGCACGCAGCACCGTTGAAGTTGTCATCGGGTCGATTTTGGTATGTGTTGAGAGTAAAACCTGGGTTACATCCTGCTTTTGCAAGGTTAGCCAATGTATGCTTGCCAGCAATACATATTGGGAATGGGTGAGATCATACTGCACTAATGCTTTTCTAATTTCACGCTGCCATAAATTGGTAACCTGCCACAATAAAAAGCCACTGCTATCTTCGGCCTTATCCACACTAAAGGTGTTATCAGTTAATTCCATTTTTTAATATTTTGTACGGTGAACATAGTGTACCCATATATATTTACAAACTTTTGGCAGCTGCAATTTGCTTCTGCATATCTGCCGGGGTATCATCAACAATTTTTTGGGCCACCAGTTTTACCCATACAAAGCTTAACAAGCCGGTTACCCAAATGGTATTTGTTATTTTTACACCTTCGGGCGTATCTTCAAACAAATGCTCATCGTACATTTTGGCCAGCGGAAAATTGGTTACATCAATATACTTATTATCCTTTATGGTTTCAAGCAGTTGTATCTTAACGTTTGGGCCGCCCTTTGGTCGTAATATAAAACTATTGCCAGCTTCAAACTGGCCATCTATTTTGGCAAATTCAATATTGGTATCCCAATTGTGCCAATTGTTTACATCAGCAAACAGCCTCCATAATTGCTCTTTGGTTACTTCTGTTGTTACGGTTGAATAGGTTCTTTTCCACATGATTTTAAGATTTAGTTTATTGTATGTTTAAATATAATATGTATACATATTATATGCAAATTTATTTTCAATTTTTTCTTTTCCACCTTGCCAATAGCTTATCGCCTAATGCAGCATATAGTAATCCACACCCTGTAATTGTCGTAATTGCACCCTCTGTTTTTAAATATGTTGCCTTACCTTTATTTTATTAAAACCAAACATTAATTAAAATGGAAACAACAAATAACATCGCAATTACAGTTGAAACTATTGTAAACGCTCCTGTTGCAAAAGTTTGGGAATCTTGGAGCGAGCCCGAACATATTACCCAATGGTGCCAGGCATCTGACGATTGGCACGCACCTTATGCAGATAATGACCTGCGCATTGACGGAACCTTTAAAACTACCATGGCCGCTAAAGACGGTAGTTTTAGCTTTGATTTTGGAGGCGTTTATACCATGGTCGAAAAACATCGGCTTATTGAATACACTATGGGTGATGGCAGAAAGGTTTCGGTTATTTTTGAAGACCGGGGAAATAGCACTAAAGTAATTGAGACCTTTGATCCGGAAAGTACAAACCCTATCGAAATGCAACGCGGAGGATGGCAGGCTATCCTTGATAATTTTAAAAAGTATACCGAAAACTTGTAATAAAATACATTTACAGTAACCAGGATAATTTTTTTATTCAGCCTGCAACCAATGGGCTTAGTTGCAGGCTGAAGTGATATATTACCTTAACTGACTTGGCGCCACCCCGAATTTCTTTTTAAAAGCAGTGCTAAAATGCTGAACGGAGGAATAGCCCAGTTCAAAAGCGATCTCTGTAACTGATTTTCGGCCCTCGAGCAGATCAATTTTGGCCAGTTCCAGCCGGTTTTCGGCCAAATACCCAAATACGGTAGTGCCAAACAGCTCTTTGAATCCCCGCTTTAATTTATACTCATTAATGCCTGCTGCACGGGCAAGTTGGGATAAACTTGGCGGTACCTCTATATGCTGTATCAAATAATCCCGGGCATATACCAGGCGCTCCTTATCATAATCTGTTTTGGCGTATATTTTTGTTGGCGTAAGCAGCTGATTATAGGACTCGGCCTGCAAAACCAGTATTTCGATTGCTTTAGAAAGCAGGAACATCTTTTTTAACGGATCTGTAAATTTGCAGTTAATAACAGCATTGATACAGCTTTGAATGGCCAGATTGATATTTAAGTTATCGGCAGATAACGCTGCCGACTCTCCTTTTAATATTTTGTCGGCAAATCTTTTCAGAGTATCGTTACCATCACGGGTAATGTTCAGGAAAGCATTTTCGGTAAACTGAATCATGAACGATCGCATTTTTAATTCCTCCACCTTCATCTTACCTTCCGCCTCTGTTCCGTAAAAAAGATTGTGCTGATTGGTGCTTAACTCAAACTGCTTATTCAGGCGCTTATCTACCATGAGCAATTTACCTTTCAGGCTAAAGTACATGGTCACCATTTTCATATCCCCCCGCCAATCCAGCGTACCCAGTTCCCTGAAAACAGATTCAGCGTAACTCATCCGGATGCCATTAAATATCCAGATACGTGTTTGCATGTCACCAAATGGCAAGTTCAAGGTAACCAGCTCTGTTTTTAGTTCATCCGTATTAAATCCGGCCTCGTTAAGCGGATGGCTATACAGAATATTGTTACTGGCTGTATCTTTTAATTCAAATGGCATTACTCCGTATTATATAAATCATACTCCTTTTGATGTAACAATCGACTACCGCGTTGCGGGCATCTTTGTAGTACAAAAACTGATCGAACCCTGGCAATCAATAGTAAGATACAGAAAAGCATTTCTTGTTACTAACGCCAGACATAGTAACCTAAAATGAATTTTAAAAAATTAAGACAAATGATTGAAATAAAAGGAAATGGGAATATAGTTTCCAAAGAGATACCGGTAAGCTCCTTTATCAGGCTTCACCTGGCAGCAAAAGGGTTAATAGAATTGGTATCATCTGATGAAGAAAAAGTAATAATAGAAACCGACGAAAACCTGCTTGATTATTTTGAAGCAGTTAATTCGGGTAGCACCCTCTATATATCATCCGAAGCAAAATTCAGAAAGTTATCTTTTACCAGGTGCAAGATCATGGTTTATTTACGCCAGATAGATACACTTTATGTACGTTGTGATGGTGGTGATGTAAACTGCAGTAAGGTAATTACGCTTAATAACCCACTTGAAATAAAAATACAAAGCATAGGCAATACCAACCTGAACATTTGTGCCCCTGCTATAAAAGTATTAAGCCAATGCTCCGGAAATGTTACACTTAAAGGTAAATGCGGTTCGCTGACCATCAAAAACCAAAGCGAAGGAAATTTATTTGCCCTGGAAATGATTGCAGATGACTTGAGTATCAGAAACATGGCTGAGGGTAATGTAGAACTATATGCCAACAGATCCATCAGTATTGCTCATTGGGGCCAGGGCGATGTACATTATGCAGGCAACGCGGTACTAACAGACGTAAAGCAGTATGGAAATGGCATTATTAAACACGTTAAATAATATGGAAACTATCAATAAGCCCGTAATCATTATAGGGGCCGGCTATGCAGGTTTATCTCTGGCTCTGTTTTTGAAAAAAGCAGGTATCACTTCAACTGTATTCGAGGCATACCCTGATGTAAAAGGCATTGGCGGCGGTATAGGTCTGGCTCCAAATGGCATAAATGTATTGCAGGAGTTGGGCCTGGATGAGAAAGTGATCAATGCCGGAAAGATCTTTGATTATAATAATTTCAGAAACTACAAAGGAAAATTCCTGGCACGGATCAAACTCAATGCCATCAAAAAATTTGGGCAACCATTTGTGATGATCTCCCGGGCCACATTACATCAGATACTTTACCAGGAGGCAGCTAAACAGGGTATAGCAGTAAACTTTCAAAAACGATTGAAGGGCATTCATGAAAGCACTGAAGGAATAACCGCCGTTTTTGATGATGGGAGCAGTTTCGAAGGTTCCTTGGTCATAGGTGCGGACGGTATCCACTCATCAACCCGGAAAATCATTTTTAATAATGCCTTTCCTGAAGAATATACCGGTTTTTATGGCGCCGGGGGATTTGTTCAAAAATCAGCACTTGAGCCATATTTGGGGCAATATGACCATGATGCGCTTAACCTGTCATTTGGCTTAAGTGGATTCTTTGGTTTTAGTTTTCAAACTGCAAATGAACTCATGTGGTGGTGCAGTTTAGAATTATCTGAACAGGATGCCAAATACACGCAGACAAACCTTTCAGCTGAAGCATTAAAAAGTAAATTAACTGCCGATTATGAAGATTTTTATCAGCCTGTCCCACAACTGATCACCAACTCAGATCATGTCATCAAAACCGTTATGTATGATATGCCCAGCCTACCCAAATGGTACAAAGGTAGAACAATTTTAATAGGCGATGCCGTGCATGCGGTAAGTCCTACCAGCGGCCTGGGAGCATCATTAGCCCTGGAAGACGCAATGATATTAGCCAAGCTGCTCAGGGCACACACAACGGCTGAGTATTCTATAGCTTTTTCCGATTTTCAATCTATCAGAAAACCACGGGTGGAGAAAGTACGTGCCGATGCCCAAAAACATAACACCGATAAAAAAGTGCATTCACTGGCCTCTGCCTGGTTCAGGGATACTACGATGTCAATTTTCCTCAAGCTATTTGGCTTAGGACCAATGGGCTGGAAATACAATTACAAAGTTAATTGGGATGATTAACAACAAAACCTCCCGACAATACTATCGGGAGGTTTTGTTGTTTTATAAGTTTAGACAACTCAAACAGTTGCCACAATAAACAATCTTGGAAATGGTAACAATACCGAACCATCTGGATATTGCGGGTATGCTTTCGCTATTCCTTCTTCATATTGACTGAGAAAAGCCTTGCGTTCGGCATCATCAAGCGGTTCAACAAACGGGCGAAGACCGGTGCCCTTAAACCACTCCACAATTGCCGCAGGGCCGCCCTGCAACGGATGATGATAAACCGTACGCCAGATATCCAGTGTAGTAACCTTATCGCGAAGGTTATGATAATACCATTCGGCTGTTTCCCTTTTTATTCGTTTTGATGCTTCACTTAATTTAACAGCCCAAGGCCCGTTGGTAGCGGTTTCACGCATAAGGCGGTGCGCAGGCTCCTCAAAATTATCGGGCATTTGTACAGCAAGACACCCCCCTTTAGCCAGCTTACTGATCAGCGCGGGGAACAGCGTTTTATGATCAGGCACCCACTGCAAGGCAGCATTGGCCAGGATAACATCATATGGCCCGGGATTGTGCCATGTTGAAATGTCATCAACCTCAAAACGAACACCGGGCATACGTTTGCGTGCCGCTTCAATCATATTTTCGGAGCTATCCATGCCCATGATTTTAGCATGGGGAAATTGGGTCTGTAATAACTCTGTTGAATTACCTGGCCCGCACCCGATGTCGGCAGCGATATTTACTGTGGTCAGTGGAATATTAAAAAGCAGATCCCGGATAGGGCGATTGCGTTCATGCTCAAATTTTGAATACTGCCCGGACGACCAGCTCATATATTTTTATGTTTAATACTTAAACAAAATACGGCAAAAAAAATTGCCCATTCAGTTCCATTCGTTATTAGTTTAAGATGACGATTGACTCTGACATTTCTTTTAATTTTGCACTACTACACCTAAATAGGAAATGGAACAGCCGCTCGACAATCCCATCTGGAATGCCTTAATATCAGGAAACAGTAACCTGGCCCACGGCAACAACCGGGTTAAATATTTTGCCGAAAATGTAGCGCCTTTTGTTGGTTTTGAAGACTATTCAGCGGCTAACTTTAATACCTTACACAAACAGGTAACCGATCAACGCGTTTTTGCAGTTGTTTCGGCAGAAGAAATTATCATTCCCGATCAATGGAAGGTACTGAACAACATGAAAATATTACAGATGGTATTTGATGGCTCCCTGCCATCAGAACCATTAAACTATGAATTGGTCACCTTGGAGGATCAACATATACCGGCCATGCTCGCATTAACCAAAATAACCAATCCTGGGCCTTTTACTGAGCGCACCATTGATTTTGGGAATTACAAAGGCATTTTTAACAATGGTGAGCTCATTGCAATGGCCGGATACCGTACACAACCATCACCTTATGTAGAAATTAGCGCCGTATGTACCCACCCCAATCATTTTGGCAAAGGCTGTGCTGGTACACTCATTAATTATCATATACGGCAAATTATAGCAACATCGGGAATCCCCTATCTTCACTCACGTACTGATAACGCAATAGCTATTAAACTTTATCAAAAACTGGGTTTCGTAGCCAGAAAAGAAATGACCTTTAATATTATTCAGAAAAATTAAAAAATCGCGTCATTTACTAACAAGCAGGCCCGATATTTCCATACCGAGCCTGCTTGTTTTAACAATAACGGCTGTATAAGTGAACTATGAATTACCCTTAATGAGCCTTGATATCCACACCAGCAGCACAGCACCCAAAAAGGCAGTGATCAGGTAGCCAATACTACCTCCCCAATGAATACCCAGCCATCCTAAAATGGCACCACCGACCCATCCGCCTACCAAACCCAACAGAATATCTATAATAATTCCGTAACCATCTCCCTTCATTACTTTTCCGGCGAGCCACCCGGCAATACCGCCTAATAAAATTTGAAATAATAAATGCATAATTATATGAGTTTAAGTTTAAAATTTGACAAAACGCAATCAGCTATAATAAATGTTCTACATTATAGACTATGAGGTATTGTGAAGCGTATTTTTAATAATTTACAGGCAGAAATACCTAATCCAATTATTTAGGTTTACATAAAGGTATCTATAATTAGTAATACCTTGCTATATCAAGTGTAATTATTTAACGCTGATATTCAATCTAATAGCTGTATAAAATTTAATCTTGCATTAAACTAAGTTTAATGCAAAGTCTGTTTTATTCCCTCATTTTGCTAAAAACCACACACATCTCCTTAAACTCTTTGTAATACTGAAAACGTCAAATTTATTTTCTGCTTGCAGAATATGGTTTTCTGTCTATATTTGCACTCCCAACGCGAAAGTAGCTCAGTTGGTAGAGCACGACCTTGCCAAGGTCGGGGTCGCGAGTTCGAATCTCGTCTTTCGCTCAAAGCCCTTCCTTCAAAAAGTTGGGCTTTATTTTTAAAAGGTTAACACCTGCTCAGATGGTGGAACTGGTAGACACGCAGGACTTAAAATCCTGTTCCCGTAAACGGAGTGCGGGTTCGATTCCCGCTCTGAGTACTGAACGGGAAAGATGCAATGGCTTGCAATCTTTCTCGTTTTTTTTATGCCTTAACTCTTTGTTAATCTGAAAGATAAGCTTCGCCGGTTCACTAATTCTACCGGTTCGATAATCCAATCCGTCAAAACCTAGTTTTTCTCTGAATATCGAACCAAGCACCTCTCTTTTCTTCAATATATCCCCATCCAAAAACAACTCATTAAGTTTAGAAAGCGCCTCTATTGCCTTTAAAAGCATATTATCAATACTCAACTGGTTCGAATTTTGAACCTTTGCCTCCGTTAGGGCTAATTCCAACCTTTTTAACTTTTCCTCACATTCCCGCTTCATGATTTTATAATCATCGTGATCCAGCTTTTCATCAAAAAGCATATCCCTGGCATTAGCCAGTTTAGCATTCAGCTTTGAAATTTCCTCGCTTATTTCCCTTCTTCCGACATGGGATGAACCCTTATATATTCTATAAATATCCGAAACAACCATCTTGTATAACTCATTCATTCCGGCTGCCGGTATATATTTTTTAAGCATTTTAGCTGCTTCCTTATTCATTTCGTCCGCTTTATAACGACACCCGCAACCATAAGCGCCTTGAGCGTGATAATAGTAATAAAAACCATTTCTACCCTTTGAAGCACTCCCGGTTAGCGGGCGATCACATTTATCGCATTGCAGAAAGCCCTTTAAAGGTAATGCGGCGCAGACCTTTACCGCCTGTACTCTAAGCACTCTTTTCTTCCCGCTGAGCACATCCTGAACTTCATAAAATAAAGCTTCACTGATAATTGGCTCATGCTGTCCGTCCACCCATTGCTCGTCTTCATCCTTATATTGCTTGACGACAATTTTTCCGCAATAAACAGGATTTCTAACCTCCCGGTAGAAATTAGACTTGCTAATCATCAACCCTTTGTCATTGACCATTTTCCTGATCTGATCCGGTGCAAACACACCTTCAGCTATAGACTCAAATATCCAGCGCATCATTGGAGCTTCTTTAGTATCAGGTATAATATATTTGCTGCCATCTTCACGTGTTTTGTTTTCATAGCCATACGGCGCGCGGCCCATATATCTACCCTCTTTCCGGGCCTTTCTCATACCCTGTTTGACGTTCAAGGCCCGACGATCATTTTCCACTTCCGGTGTGGCCAGGTAAAACGCGAGCATGATCTTATTTTCGGGAATTTCGAGGTTCAGGGGCTGTTCAACTGCCTGCGGTTCAATCCCCCACTTGGACAGTCTGCCGATCATTTGATAAGCATCACTGGTATTCCGGCTGAACCTGTCCCATTTGGTAAAAAGTATCAGGCTGGTATGTTTGCCCTTGCTCTTACTTAACTCTGCTAACAGGCTGTTCCATTGCGGCCGGTTAAAAGTTTTAGCGGAATGATCTTCAAAGATCACCTTTCTGATGTCGATGGAATTTATAGCACAATATTTTCTTAAACGTTCTTCCTGGTCACGTTGGGAGTAACCCTTATCCGCTTGTTCGTCCGTACTTACCCTAATGTACAAATCTGCTGCCCTCATATATAATTCTATATTTTAACGTATTGATCAACAGATAATTTACCAATTTTATACATAAAATCCAAAACCACTTTCGCTTCTTCAATGGTAACTTTTGTGCCATGTTCCTTTAATATCTGCACAGCCATTTCAGGTGTTACCTGCCTGAGTTTGGAATCAATAAAATTCATTGCCTTTAAAATTAAAGCCCAATGATCCGGACTTTAAAACCGGGGAAGTGGTGACTTTTTAAGGGTCACCCCTCAAATAAACGGTGTTATATTTAAATGTTTATTAAATTTAGTATTTAAATACAATGATTGTCTAACGCCGATCCTAGTTAAAAACCCTTCTAAATTCCACTACATGTGAGTTTAATTTAGGTAATAATACGTCTGTTTGAACATCTAAATCCGTTCAAATCAAATATATACTACAATCCAAAAAATGCAAGTCTTTTTAAACAAAAATGCCCGGTTTATACGGGCATTTTCTTATTTGGATATGTTTTATCGTTTAATACATTATTTAATCTATTATGCTCTTTTATCCTAAATTAAGCGGCCTTTTTCAAATTTTTGCCTACCAAATCATCATAGCGTAATACCACATTTGGAATATTACTCATTAGTTTTTCGAATAAATAGAAATCACCATAACCGCTATTGTTGTATTTGAAGGTTACTTCATTACAATATCTTTGTAAATGTTTACCGCTCATGTAGTGATATACTCCTTTATAGGCTCGTTTTAAGCTTATCTCACGCAACTAAAATAAACTAACCATTTGTAAAGCCGAAATCCCTAATTTAATAATCAGGCATTTTATTTTTGAATGGGTTTTGAAGAATTTTAAAGTATTTCATTAACAATAACATATGCAACTTTTCAACACATGATGCAGCATTTAATAATAAAAGCTACCTTTATGATAGCTTTTAAAGTTAGTTCTTGAAAGTGTAGGTAAAATCCGTTCTCAGCGGAAGTTGCCAAACATTCAGCATGTGTTCTCAATGTGAGAGTTGATGTAAAAGAAAGGATGTTATTCCCTTTCTATCCAGCTGTTTGTTTTATTTGAATATACAAAATTGTATATTCAAATATACATCTTATAAGATTTTTATTCATTTTTTTTAATAAAAACTTATGCACAAAACTTCCATTCTTACAATTTTTCCATTCTACGATACACTTAACTTGGCCTAAACTAATTCCCCTAACCAGTTGAAGTAAACTGTGTATTATATTTAAAGTATTGGATATGTGATTTTTAAAATCTATATTACCTCTACTAATTAACCTAAACATTTAATCATGTCAATCCTTGACCCGCTCGATAATCCAGAATTTGTAGAAAAAAGAAATAAATTTGATGAAGGACTATTGCTTATAGAGGAAAAATATAAGTATTGGTTTGAACAGAGAAAATCCCCCTTTGAAAAGGACGAACACGACAGATTACATAATCATTATCAGTATTATAGAAAGGGATATGGAATAACATTTTGGTTTAATGAAGATTCAGAAGTCCCTGTTGTTATCAGGCAAGAATGCACCGATTTATTTAATCAATGTTTCAATTCCTAAGTTTCTACTAATGAAACAGGAGCTAAATGAATTGCAAAGTCGTTTATTATCGATTAAACATAATTGTATAACAGACGTAAAAAATGAAAATGACAGGTTTTCATTTCAATATGGCGGAGGACAATTTTTTTTTATAAAAAGCGTATCATCCAATTTAGAGGTAGGCTATTTGACCTTGTTCCATGAAACACCTTTAGAGAGGGGAAATCGCTTGATAGAAATAAATGATTTTATAATTAAAATCACAAAGTATAGTTTCGGCCTCGAAATAAGAATAAAAGACCATATGGGTCCATCATCAAGTTTTTACAAACTATATATTGACGATGACGAATATTTAAAGGTTGGTATCGAAATCCTAATACAAGTTCTTCCTTTACAACTTGTTGCAAAGTTAAAGAAAGACGATTTTAGGATTTATTTAAAGTAACTTCATTGTTTATTATAAACCTATCAATTGAAAAATAATGGAGACTTTTTGGGAAATAGATTTTAATAAAAAAGAGAAATTATCAATCGATGAGGCTAAGTTCATCTTTGAACAAGCAGAAAAACAATTAAAAGATACAGTTGAAAGTAGCGAACTGATTATTAATAGAACAAATACACTAATAACATTGGTATCCGGTGTTTTGATAGCGTTGTTAGGTATTACCGTAAGTAAAATGGAAACCTCTTCACTTGATAGTATTTTCTTCGCAGGAACATTAGGTTCTATTTATTTATTCATAATTGGCATCTATATTATGAAAAATATTCAGCCGGCCAAGTATGTTATAGTTGGAGAGCCTCCCAAAACCTACTTTGATGATATTTATTATTCGGTTGAACCTTCCGATGAAACGACTCGATTATTATGGTACTATATAAACACTATACAGCAATATCAAAAAAGGATTGAATTAAATGATAAACGAAGGGCTCTTGATAATATCATTAATCGAGGATCGCGGTATAAAGAAAGCGGTTATCTGTAAGGTGGAAGATCTACAGTACATTGATAAAATAAATTTCAATCTAAATAGCGGTTATCCGTTAAAACGAAAAATCTTCAGATCTGTACAATTTATAATAAATGACTCAAATGCTATTGTTGACATTACTGTCCATGATTTAAATAGCAAGGGAGCAACCTATTGGTGGGATGATTTTTTGGAACTAGACCAGTTTTGGGATGACATTTACAATACCAAAACCGCTTTCAATATTATTGATACAAAAATATTATCAAATATAAAAAAGGAATCACCGGCTGATCATACCTACTTGAGAAATTCAACAATCAGATATTTTAGAACAAATCAGGAGTTTACTATAGAAAAATTCATTGAAACTTGTTTGGAGGGTTATGAACGGGTCTTAGCAGGAAAAGTAGATGTAGCTTCTTTAAAACAAGCTGTTAGGAAATTGCCAGAAAAATTTTCATTTGATGAAAGATTCGATTTAAAACCATCTGAAATTACTGCAAAAATCAAGTATGCGATTAATCTGACAGAGAATATTGATTTGGTCATAAAAGATGAGATCAATATTGAAAGTACAATTACAGCAGAATTGCACCACCAAAGAAAGTACATAAGAATACGCAGCGATGCCGGATATGATGCTTTCAAAAAGACAACGAATTAAGCCGTTATGAATATTTCTACTAGTCTTATTGATCAGTTTGGTGAAAATTACCAGATTTCCACTTCACAGGAAGACTTTGAAATATTTGAAACCAAGTATATTCTTGAATCTATAAAAGTACCGGATGAACAGCCCTTAAATGACTGTCTAAATATTTTTGAAGATTCGGATACTTGCATCATTTATATCAACATCGACGAGTCAGATGATGGTATAGTCTTTTTTAAGGGCGTTGACTTCGCAGAGTTTAAAGCATCTTTAGAAGTAAAAATCCGTGGTATAGAGCAGGGTACTGTCGTTACGATAAAAGTCCGAATTGAAAAAAAGGTAGTAGAAAATCAGTTATCTATTTATTCAATAGGAGCCTTTGAAACGTATTTGGCCCAATTTACAACAGCTGATTTAATTGCGTTCTTTTCCGAAAAAATAAAATTATATGGAACAATAATTTTCAATTCGAGGGATATTCAGCAAAATTATAATTCTGCGTCCTTAGCTTTTAAAAACAATACCCAACCGGATCAACCCATAATTTTTTTGGACAATAACATTCGGCTCGGACGTTTAAAAAACATACAATCATCAACACATGCCATATCGCTTTCTGATAAACTGATTATTCCGGAAGACTTTCAGTTCAATCAAACCCCTCCTGGGTTATTGAAGAATTTATTTGAAAGAATAGATTTTACATTAATTATAATTGCGGTTTTTGACATCACTCACTTATCAGATAATGAGTTAACGTTTAGAATAAATGGTTATAAAGGTATTGATGGTACAGTTGACCTGAACGTAATTCCCGTAACGGATTATATTAAGGAGTATAGAAAAATTTATAATTGGATACATGAATCAGGTAATCTTATCGATAAACTGGGTTTAGCAAGGAATATCATTTAACTGCATTTAAACCCGGCAAATGACTTGTCTTTTACTGGAAATATGTTTAGCTCTATTTTATCGGCGTACAAAGTTTATGAAAAACAAAACATTAAGCAATATATTGAAATCAGAAATAAATTGTCTGACCAGCTAATTGATTACAATAAACGGGCTAATACAATAGTTGAGGGTTTTGCCAGCACATTTCAGAAAAGTGCACTATCCGTACTTACCCTATTTTCTTCGATAATAGCACTTAAAGTTTTAGGGAATACAAATACTTCCGGGAACTTTGTCACTTATAGTTCTGTTTTTTCTTTAATCATAATAGTCGTGTCCTTAGTTTATATGCTTATGTCAAGGACAGAATCTTTTGAACAAAAAGAACGCTATGAGAAAAGCTACCAAAACTTTAAAGAACGCTATACTGATCTATTAAATTCGGAAGATATTAGCCGGATTTTAAATGAGGATAAAGAATTTGATGCCGATATCAAATACATCAAAAAGAAGATAAAAAGCTATACGATCCTATGGATTATGGTTCTGGCTATGATAACCATTTTCATTGCTATTTACTTCCTAAATGAAAAAATGGATGAGATAACAACCGTAATGGATAACTTTCCTAACTTATAGAATTTGACCTTTCAGCTACTCAATTCTTAGAAGGGGTTATAAGTTGCGTATGTCATTTCTAATGACTTTATAATAAATCAGGGGTCACCCCAACAAAGTCCCCAATCACCCCCCCCCGTTCTTTCCACTTTTGGCTCATTCAAAAACGAATCGCCATGAGCAGAACGAAAACAAGACCGCACACCAAATGGAATCCCAAGCTGAGTGACAAGCCGTTGATCAAACGCATTCGTGAGCATCCCGGGCACATGGTCAAAAAGCGCTTGCGCCTTTCCGTTTCAAAGCTTGAAATGGAGCAATTAGACACGATCACCCAATAGCCGAAAGGCAGCAATCACAAACATTTATTAACAACAGGAACCCCGTTCAGCAGCACGGCTTTTTCCCAGGAGACAGTTAACACCAGTTAACGGCAAGATGTATTTTCGTATACACGAAAAGATCTTGCCCCTCATCCTTCGGGGGAACCGCTGCGGAACTTGCGGTTTCTGGATACCATAAAATATGTATTTATGAGCCGTAAAAAAGCGGAAGATCAGGACGAACTTTTGAGCCATCCTATTATTATGCGGGTGAGCGAAGGCCAGTTTAAAAAGCTGGAGAAAATACAGGCCAACAGCAATTGTCAATCACTCGGCGAAGTGGTCAGGAAGATCTTGCAAAGACAACGCATCCTTTATTTTCATAAGGACATCAGCCTGAACGGCCCGATGGAGGAATTGAGCAGCATCCGCAAAGAACTGAAAGCCATCGGCATCAACATCAATCAGCTTACCCGCAGTTTTCATATCTCCAGGCACGAGGCGCAAAAGAATTTCTTTATCCTGAAAGTCGCGGAACGCTATGAAAAGGTAGAAGAAAAAGTAGACAGGTTATTAATTATCGTTTCCCAACTATCCGTAGAATGGTTGCAAAAATAATCAATGGAAAAAATATCAGGGGCTTGTTGCTATATAACGAGAACAAGGTCGAAACAAATAAAGCCGAACTCATTATGGCCAGTCGCTTTGGCGGTGACATTGAGCAATTGAGTTTTAAAAACAAGCTAACCCGTTTTGAAAACCTGACCATGCTCAACAGCCGGGTAAAAACCAATGCCCTGCATATTATGCTGAATTTTGACACCTCGGAAACGATCAGCACTACAGATTTGCAACAAATCACGGCAGCCTATATGGAAAAAATCGGATTTGGCGACCAGCCCTATTTAGTTTATAAGCATAACGATGCCTCACACGATCACGTTCACATTGTCACCACCAATATGCAGGCCGATGGCAAGCGTATCGACGTGCATAATATCGGCAGGCTGTTATCGGAACCGGCACGCAAGGAATTGGAAGTCGAACACGGCTTAGTTAAAGCGGAAGGCAAAGGATTAAAAGAAGCTTTGGGCATCAAGCCCATTGATTTGGAGAAAGCGGTTTATGGAAAAACACCCACCAAAAGGGTTATCACCAATATTGTCAGCGAAGTCACTAATACCTACAAATTCACCTCTATAGCCGAACTCAATGCGGTACTCAAACAATTCAACGTGATTGCCGACCGGGGCCGGGAGGATACGCTGATGTTTGAAAAGAAAGGATTGATCTACTCCATACTGGATAAGGATGGCAACAAGGTCGGTATCCCTTTTAAGGCCAGCAGCTTAAACGGCAAACCTACCTTGAAAAACCTGGAGGAAAAATTTGAACGGAACAAGGAGAAGCGCAAAGCTTTTAAAGATGACTTGAAACAACGAATAGATAAAGTATTTGCTAAGTACACCGCCATATCTAAAGCTACTTTCCTCAAAGAACTGCAACAGCACAAGATTCACACGACTTTCCGGCAGAATGAACAGGGATTTATTTACGGTTTGACCTTTATTGATAACAAGAACCGCTCGGTATTTAATGGCAGCGATCTAGGCAAGGCATATAGTGCCAAAGATATAACGGAAAGGTTCGCGGTTACCGACAAAGCCATACAACCAAAATCCTATTTAAAACCACAGCAGCAAACGCAGTACCTCAAAAAGGGTGAATCGGGTACTGCTTATCTCCAACCACCGGAGCCAACAAAGTTTTTAGAAACACTTTTTGAAAAGGCAGATCACGAACCCTCGGCAGCTATGCCACGAAAACGCCGGAGAAAGAAACGAAAGGGCATCTCAACAGATAACGAATTAACACTATAAGATATTTTATGAATACAGGTGAGGATACACAGGGCTTGCGCAAGATCATTGATCTGACCAGGCTCATCAGCTTATTGATATTAAGCGTACATTTTTATTTGACATGCTACCAGGCATTCAGGGAATGGCACTGGACGGCAACATTTGCAGACCGCATCATTGGCAACATCGCCAAAACAGGCTTATTCAGCGGTATACTCAAACCGAAACTGGCGGCGCTGCTTTTCTTGTGCATATCCTTGCTTGGCGCAAAGGGCAAAAAGGACGAAAAAATCCAGCTAAACAGCATAGTCGCCTACATATTATGCGGGCTACTTATCTACTTTCTAAGCCTGATTGTGTTCTACATGCCTGGCTGGAATAGCGTGGTGGCTATTCTGTATATGGGCATAACAGGAACAGGTTACCTGCTGATCCTGACCGGCGGCACCTGGTTATCAAGATTAATTAAGGCGAACCTGAATAAGGATATTTTCAATAAAGACAACGAAACATTCCCCCAAGAGGAAAGACTATTGGAAAACGAATACTCCATCAATCTGCGGGCCAAGTATAAATTGAACGGAAAAATAAGGGATTCATACGTGAACATTATAAACCCCCATCGCTCAACGGCAGTTCTAGGCCTGGCAGGTGCTGGAAAAACGTACTTCGTAATTCGCCATATCATCGACCAGCACATCCGTAAAGGACACAGTATGTTTTTATATGATTTCAAGTTTGACGATCTGACCAGGATCGCTTATAATGCCTTGTTAAAATATCGGGCTAATTATAAGGTCAAACCCACCTTTTGGGTGATCGACTTTGATAAAATATACCACCGTTGTAACCCACTCGACCCGCAGAGCATGGAAGACATTACCGATGCCACGGAATCAAGCCGGACGATTATGCTGGGATTAAACAGGGAGTGGCTAAAAAAACAAGGCGATTTCTTCGTAGAAAGCCCGATCAATTTCCTGACGGCTATTATCTGGTATCTGCGCAAATATGATCATGGCAGGTATTGTACTTTGCCTCATGCCATCGAATTAATGCAGGCCGATTATGACCAGCTTTTTGCGGTACTGGAGCAGGAGGAAGAGATTAAAGTTTTGATCAATCCTTTTATATCGGCTTATCATAACAAGGCAATGGCACAATTGGAGGGGCAAATTGCATCGGCTAAGATCGGTCTGGCCAGGCTGGCTTCACCGCAATTGTATTATGTGTTGTCGGGTAATGATTTCACCTTAGATATTAATAATCCCGATGAGCCTAAGATCGTTTGTATGGGCAATAATCCGCAAAAGCTACAGGTGTATGGTGCAGTACTTTCTTTGTACGTGAACCGGATGCTTAAATTCATTAACAAGAAAGGCAAATTAAAAAGCAGTCTGATCTTCGATGAATTTCCAACTTTAACGGCTGATCTGATACCTACGATCAGTACAGGAAGGTCTAACCTAATCAGTGTGACGATTGGCATCCAGGATTTCAGCCAGTTGAAAAAGGATTATGGTGCAGATCATGCGGATGTGATCACAGGGATTGTGGGTAATGTAATCTGCGGGCAGGTTACTGGTGATACGGCCAAGAAAATGAGTGAGAACTTCGGTAAGATCATGCAGAACCGGGAAAGTCTGAGTATCAACAGTTCCGATACCTCTGTTTCCAAGTCAACGCAATTGGATTACGCGATACCGGCATCCAAGATCGCTGCGCTCTCCTCGGGGCAGTTTGTAGGAATTGTGGCGGATAACCCAGATTGTAAAATTGAATTAAAGATGTTCCATGCGGAGTTGCAGAATGACCACGAGGGAATTAAGCAGGAGGAGACTCTATATAAACCTTTGCCAGTTGTTGCGCAGGTAACGGAAGAAGATATCCAGGAGAATTATAAAAGGATTAAAAAAGACGTTGCGCAATTACTGACGAAGGAGTTGGAACAGCTTGAATCTAACAGTTCCGGTAACGATGATGAAACTAAAAATTCAGATGATAGCGATGAGCCACAAAAAGCGTTTTCTATGTGATTACTCTTGAAAATATAAAGAAAGCAACTTTCTTTTCTCTTTAAAATTGATTCCGTCATCTTGTCTGGTGAAAATCTATTTTAAAACTGAGTACAACTTAAGTGCGATTGTCATTCGTATTATTTCTTAACCGAAGTAGCTTGCCTAATGAAATTCCGAGAACTCCGAAAATAGCTCCCATGGTGGCAAGGGTGGGATTGGTCTCACCTCGTTCCAGCCTTCCTACTTGCGACGGTGACGTCCCAAGCATATTTGCGACATATTCTTGAGAAAGTTTTTGCTCATTGCGAAGCTCGCGGAGAGTCTCTCCGAAATCTTTACTTAGCTGAGGGTCGCGTTTTACTTTCACAACCCGAAATTGACTCAAAAAAACGTAACCAATAAACCCATATATGGGTGATTTTTACTTATTTTTACGTTTGATTAAGTTCAAATGAACACCGTTAAATGACAGGGAACTTGAAAATTCGCATGCTAACTCTGTATAAGGAAAATTTCAAAGGGTATTACTCGATTGGAAATTTCAAAGAAATCTGATACCTCAAGACGGGGAAATTTTCAATGATAAATCATTTCAGTTATTGGTTTGTCTAAGGGAGCAGATTTTTAAAAGAAAAGGACTTAACATACAGCCCACAGAACACTTTAAATAGGAAAACATAAACTAATGCTAATCTGAAATAATTGAACACTATGACCTCTTCTATAGAATCAGCCATACTTGCAGAAAAAATTGGTATGATGGCATTTAGCAAAGAGTTTAAGGAATCCAGCGCCAAGATGGGCTATGCCACCCTTCGACAGATCGTATCGGAGGATCCTGCCATATTGCAGAAAAAAGATGGATTTAATTATATTTGGCTCGGAGAACTTCTAGAATTTCTCACGGAAAATAACCTACTGCATCTGCTTCAATCTACGCAGGGAAATAACGGGATTTAAGAAATCCAGATGAATTATTTAAAATCCGGATCATCCGAGCAGCCGTGGGAAGGCTGATGTTATAGAATGCATTACTCAAACTGTCACGTGAAATATGTTCTTGCTTTTTGGTGCTAAACACAGCGGCAGCATGGTCAAATATAGCCGTTAAGCTTATAGTCCCGTAAAAACCGGCCTCATGAAGCGCACGGATCATACAGCCTAAATAATTTACAGAAATATTCAGAGGTACTTTAAAGAAAGGTTGGTCAACTTGTAAATTTGCAGTACCAAGATTGAGCAGAGTTCCCCTTTCCACGAGCCAACTTTTGTACATGTCGCAGATGTGGGACCATCTTTTATCAAAACTCGGATAGGTTATGGTGTTGGGTGACTGAATAGACGCACTCGACTCAAGAAGGTATTTACCCTGTTTCTCACCGGGTATCTTTTCGACCTCCAAAATTGCTTGTTTTTGAAGATAGTTAAAAAAACGAAAGTGGTTAAAGTTGAAAGTCATTAGCAAGAAAGTCAAGCTTTCTTCTGTCATTTGTAGCTGATCATCATCTCTATTGGCCACCAATGCAAACAAGAGCTCTTCCCTATAAAAAAGTGCACTTAGGAACAGACCATCAGAGGGGGCCTCTAAATAAAGTGGCGAAAGACAGATTCCCAAACATTTCATGAACTCTTTATTAATCTTTGCGTCTTCCAGGCGTTCGAAGAACTGTTCATATGTTGACTGAATTAATTGAAGCCTGTATATAAAATAGCGGGGCAAAAGTACCTGTTGCCGATCAATAAAATTACCATAAAATAGAAGCAAATGATCCATGAGTGAACATAGATCCGATAGCACCTCGTTCTCCGACTCATCGCCTACTTCTGAGATTAGCCCTGATAAAAATTTAAAATGAAAGTCATAGTAACGGCGAAGCGTATCGTCGCCATTATCAGAAAAAGCCGCGGCGGCCCAGGCTTCCCGGGCTTTACCGCAGCTTTCTGAAACCATTCCACTGAAATCCAGCGCAGCGTCTTTGGAGACACCCCCAGATCCTCCGTTTTTCGGAATGGAATCGGCCGCCAATATTTCCAGCTCGTTTTTCAGCATTTACCGTCAAATTTTGTTAAAGTGAGTGGAAGAAACAACACTTGTACAGGTTGTTGTCGCATCTGTTCCACTCGACGTTTCAAACAATTTCTCTGCACCTGGCTTGCGGTAACCGTACAATTTCGAGGTTTTTGGTTCTGTTAATTTTAGCTTTTCAGTTTTCATAATTATTTTTTTTCTATATTAATACATGTTTTTATGAACACCATAAATAAATGCAAACAACAATTTTCGACCGATGAACAGCAGCAACGACCTATCTAATAACACTTGGCGACCTCGGAACAGGCAAATTGCATTTCATTCTTTATGCTGGTCATTATTTATTTTCTACGAGGTATTTTTTGCAATATTCTTTTTCCATGTAACAACGCCATTAAAAGACTATATTTTCTTTTATACATGTAATATTAGCTTGTTTTATATCAATCACCTGTTACTAAATAAATGCCTTGATACACCTAAACCGCGGTATTTGCAACTAGCGGCTGGCATGCTATTGGAGTTAATAGTGTTTTTGGTTATTAAAGGTATATGGGAATATTTTGCATTTATCTATGGGATATTTTCTAGTAAGCCGAGGGATCTGCTAAGAATCGCCCTCGGGACGGACCTTTACCGAAATCTTTATTACCTATTCATTTCAACAGTCATCTGGTCTCTAACAAATTATAATAAATTTCAACAGCGTGTTATGGATTTATCGTTAAAAAAGGCGTTGGCGGAAAAAGCCCACGCAGAATTACAATATCAGTTTTCAAGCGCACAAAATGCCTTTCTTAAACAGCAGATCAATCCGCACCTGCTTTTCAATTCGCTTAATGCCATTTATAGTACGGTTTACCAAAGCTCCCCAAAAGAATCAAAAGCCGTATTATTGCTCTCAGAAATCATCAGGTACAGTTTTGAAGAGCCCGGAACGGATGGCCGCGTTTCGCTCGACAATGAACTGGCGCAGTTGCAAAACCTGATCGAGCTAAATTCTTACCGGTTCGACTATCCAATGTCGATAGATTTAAGCATTCATGGCGACCCGAAAAAATACACCATCATCCCGCTAATATTAATCACGCTCACCGAAAACATGTTCAAACACGGCGACCTCCGTTTTTCGCCCCGCTCCATTAATATAGAAATTGATGACAAAGGCCGAATGGCTTTTACCACCGTGAATATACCCAGACGAATCAAGGAATCCAACGAGAATACTCATATTGGTCTGGCAAATACTCGGTTGCGACTGGATTATGCCTATCCCAATAATTACACGCTGAATTTGACGGAAACTGAAAAATTATTTATACTGGAACTGACCGTTAACTTGAACTCATGAACGTAGCTATCATTGACGATGAACGTCCTGCTATTGCGTTGCTTTCTGCCTATATTCAAAGAACGAATGGACTATTGTTGGAAAGTACCTTTACCGATCCTATGGATGCCCTGGGGCATTATAATTATCCCAATCCACCTGAAATCACATTCCTGGACGTGGATATGCCCGGAATCACCGGTATCGACTTTGCCAGGATCGTCGGGCCAAGAACCCGTATTATCCTCACCACCTCCTTCCGAAACTACGGTCCGGAGGCGTTCGAATTAGCGGTATATGATTACCTATTGAAGCCTTTTTCTTATGAACGCTTTCTAACAGCGGTAGAAAAGGTAATGTCGCCGGGCGAAGCAATGAAACCTCCCGTTCTGGATTACTTTTTTATACGCACAGAAACGCGTGGGAAATACCTTAAAATCAACATTCAAGAAATAATCTCGGTAGAAAGCAAAGACAACATTGTCCTGATTACGCTACCGTCGGGCAACATTAACGCCATGCATACGCTAAGTAATGTTCAAGCCTGGTTGCCAGCAGGCCAGTTTTTCCGTATCCACCGGTCTTTTGTTGTCAACCTTTCACAAGTACTTTCTGTCGACCATGGACAGGTGTGGATGACCGGGAACACAGCCATTCCTATAGGCAGGCAATACCGCGAGGACTTCATGCTTAGCTTGAACAAGCTAATGATTAACGGCCGTCAATAACGCTAAACATAGATTTTCCTTTTTTTCTCTGGCAGTGACCGCAAGCCTGACTATACAATGCCAGATAAAAGCTTCGTTCCTGCGCTGACCGGATGGAAATATCCGGTTGATTTGCATGTGTACCATGTCGGAGATCAATTGTCCCGACATGTCAGGTCTTTCCGCTCGGCAGGTTATGGAGAGATTTCGTAATACAGCCCCAAAAGCCAATGTGGTTTCCAGTATCGTTGAACCTCCATCGCGTACCAAAGCCGTCAAACCCGGTCTAAGCTCTCGGAATCGGTCATCCATTGATCTTTTCAATTTTTTCTCCCCGCCGTGCTCCTGTAAAAATGAAGCGGCGACGCGTTGACTAAGTGCAATGACCTGTTCGATATCACCGTCAAAAAAAATATTGATCATTTGATAGCAATGTAATACCGGCCACAGCAATTCTTGTTGTCCGTTGTTTTGCTCGAAATGAATCAAATATGTGGCTACCACTTCACTGCCTCGATGAAAAACTGACTCTACGATATCAATCATTTCAGCAGAATAGCGTTCGATTTCACGCTGATAAGTGTCGAAATAAGCCTTTTGCACCAATTCTGAATTGTGTTTTTGAGCAAGTAGGGACTGCAATTCGTACTGTACGTCCTTAATATCTTTTCTTGCACCTCTAAAACGAACACGTAAATGGCTGTCAGGGTCATGAAAACGAACAAAAAACCATTGACTGATCCTCGACTTGTTGATCTCCAGCCAGGGTAACAAGACATTTAACAGGATGTATTCGGCACTCCGATTAGTACAATATATTTTTATATAAATCCATTCAGAGCCAGGTGGAAAATCCCGCATGACCGGATCATCCGGGATGGCATGTTGTTTTCGCATTGAGTGGTATACCTGGACGGTATTATGGAGGGTTGCAACATATTGCATAACAAAGCCTTCATTAGTCTTCAGATTATTTTGGATTGGCCCTGGAAATTCGACAATGACAGAATTTGACAAATCATGGAGAGCTTCGAGAAAGAAGAGCGCTTCGTCGTCATGAGCAAGATTAAATATGAGTTGCTGATCACCTCTTCCAGCGGCGATATTAACCGGAATACCTCTTTGCCGGCAAAACAGGTGGAGCCCGCTGATCGACAATGGCTGTTGCTGAAGTAATTCGATTTCTTCTTTTCGGAGGTGCCATCTTGCAAGGCTTAATACAGCGTTCCCATACTCGATCCGGGGATAAAAACCCAGCCCAGGGAACAACTTTTCAGGATCAAAGTCAAATCCCACCCTGACAGATTGGAATTGCAGGTCACAAAGAAACCTGAAGAGCGGCATCTCATTATGATGGAAATTAAAAGCGGTAGGTAACCTTGGTATTACTCTTTTTCCGGTCGGTTTATGCACCAAAACTATTTCTCCAGCTCTGACACCCATGTTTAAATCTCCTGGTTGTAGATTAGCCTTAGCCGACGGGAAAGCATTGAGCGGGATCACGTACTCATAAACCTGCTGCCGCCTGTTGATGTTGTCGATCCTACGATGGCTTACCTGCAGGATTTCTGCAAACAGGATATCGGGATTTGCTTCCATCTCATTTTTTGCCGTCTCCCTACAAAATTGATGAAAATCCTCACTGAAAGCAGAAAAACGCCCGGTAATCGAAGTGGCGGTTACCCCGCCTGCACTATGTAGAATCAGTCGGTTTTCTACCAATGTGAAAAGAACAGCTATGGACGGCGGCAGTGGCATACCCGGTGAAGCTAATCCCGTTAAATCTTCCGGCATGAGCTGTACAGTTTCATAAGTACCGCGCTTGTTGTTTTGCAGCCAAACTTTCATTAGCATGCGATGAACCGGTGTCCAGGTTAGCCTGTCAGATCTTCGGTGCTCGCCATCAAACTCCAAACCCTGTATTAATTCATGTTCTTCCTGTTGTTGCAGGCCGTCGTAAATGATTCCAAGGTCGGGGTCAAGTGCTTCCAGCATGGGTACCATTCGTTCCCCGAATTTTTGCTCGAATGCCTTTTTAAATTTATCCAGCGAGTCTTTTGGCGGAATAACTGCAAGCAGATCAAGCGCGCTAAGGGCACGTAGGATTTCGGCCTGAAAGCTTTGATCAATGCCTCCACTTAAGCCCTTCATTTCTAAACCCGCATAATATGATTTGCCATCCTGGTCACTGTTCTGACCGTTTCCGATTGATGATAAGGCGGACGGCAACGACAGATACTCTTGATAATCCAATGCTGGAAAAATCGCTTCCGATTCATTTTCGAGAAGTAGGGATATATCGCTATCGGCTAACAGTACTTGTTCATTCAACAATTTTTCAAGGTGGTTTAGCGCTTCACTATCTTCACAATCTGTAATTTCTGTTAAATAGTTTTGAACCGACACATATGGTAATGCCTTAGCAGCCAACAACTCCAGCAGTGTTGCGTCCGCATCGTTATATTCCAGATGGTAAGAGTAAAAAGATAATTTCCCGTTCTTTTCTGTTTCATAACGTGTATAACGCCAGCCAGAAGTCAGCTGATAGAGCGTTGGATTGACAGCCAGCAGAATTTCCTGATTTTGTATCTGGGATGTCAACATTTCCAGTTCTTTTTCTACTGAAGGCAACAGGTGAAGTCGCATACCAACATCTTTCATTTGTACCAATTGGCCCTCGACAGCCCAGGGAACTAAGCCAAAAGCAGAAAACGCGCCAAATGGAGTTGCACGCAAACTCATCCTGTTAAAGAATTTCAACGCGGTTAGCCTTTCCTTCCTACCCAATAAATCAAAGTCAAAGTTTTTCTTTTTCAACTCCTTGTAAAATTCAGGCGATGCCAGCCATAAGGCATTTTTGAAAACATTAGAGACAAGTACCTCTTTTAACTTCCCTGCCTTGTAGCTGGACGCGCTGAAAAACGGTCTCCTTAGAAAAACCCGATCCGAAAACACAACTTGTTTATTATCAAACATATAATTCATCAAAAAGGGTTTACCACCCATTTACCACTGTTTTACCATTTCTCCACAGCCTTACTTTGTTCCAGCAAAATCAACCACTATGAAATCGAAGTTCAAACAATCAGCTATCTTCCTATTCATTCTCCTGTTCGTCTATGCCGCCGCGAGCAAACTCATGACCTTTCAGCTTTTCAGGGGCCAGTTGTACAACCAGGACTTTCCACACTTGATGGCTGATTTCCTCCTGTATGCACTGCCGACGCTGGAACTGATTACAGTCGGTCTGCTTTGTATCCCGAGAACACAAAGACTCGGTTTGCTGGTCTCCCTATTACTAATGAGCGCGTTCACCGGATATATCACATTGGTCATGTTGCATTTCTGGAACCGCGTACCCTGCTCTTGCGGCGGTATTCTGAGCCATATGGGCTGGGGTGCGCACCTCGTATTTAATTGCGTTTTCCTTCTGATGGCGCTAGTGTCCATACTAATACCAGACCACCCAAGAGAAAAACTGACCTCAACCCGATAATACCAATACAGGGGTAAGCCGAAAACCTGCGAAAAGAGTAGGCACCATTTCATTTATTTATTAAAATTTTTCATCATGAAAAAGTTAAAAGTTTCATTAGCCGCCGTGGCGGTTGTTCTTGGCCTGGGTTCTGCACTGGTGACCAGCGCCGCACCTAAACCATTTGCCAACAAAACCTGGGGCAAATTGTCTACAGGCGCTTACATTGACATTACCGGCGAGCAACAGGGCACCGATTATCAATGTACCAGCAGCACCAACACCTGTACCGCGGTTTACCCTGCCACGCAGAACCCGAATTCCAACCCCAGCAACCCGCTGAGCACCGTTTCCGGCACATTCAGTAACTAATGTCCCGTTGATCCTGCCAAGGCCGTCCGATCCGGGCGGCCTTTTTGTTTACCGCTCATTCTGCGTCAGTCCGTTCAACCGGATCTCCTCATCCGGGATCGGGTATGTATAGCGCGGACTACCGGGGCCCAGCGAATAACCGTTACCACCCACATTGCGGTTCAGCGTTACCTTGAAACGTGGATCGGTATTCAGCCGCCGGAGATCGTCCCAGCGTATCCCCCTGCCCAAAAGCTGCTTTCGCCGTTCCATCAGCACCTGGCGCAGGGCATCCTCCGCTCCAGATGCAGCAAGGGGCGCATAGGTTCCTGTTACCCAGCGTGTAACCAGCATTGTGTTCAGGGCCTCCATCGCCGCGGCGGTATTGCCCGCCCTGGCTGCGCATTCCGCTCTTATGAGGTACATTTCATCAACGGCCAGGCCAGAGAACAGTAGCAATGAACCCGCATAATTCCCCTTGAACTTATAATTCCCCGGCGTTAGCAACCGGAAAAAGATCACCTTGCGCAGATCGTTTGCTTTGTAAGAACGGTATAGCAGGCTGTCTGCATAAGAGGGTGCCGATGTTGTATTGAACGAATACGCAATTTGTGCCGAGTAAAAGATCACCTCGTCGTTCGCATCGGGCAGCACCCTCGGGAAAGGCCTGTTGGCGGTTTGGCTCAGCGTGCTGTAGTCAATCAATGTTTTGCTCAACGCAAGCGCACTGTCTGCATACAGGCCGGCCTGCACGTATTCTTCCTTGGTCAGACAAATTCTCGCTCTCAGGGCCTGCACGGCAGCGACCGTTGGCCTGCTCTTATAGGCGGTTCCCGCAGGCAGCAGTTTCCGGGCCGCCGACAAATCGGTAAATACCTGGGCATAAACCTGTGCTACTGTACCACGGGCGACTTTGAGTGTTACATCGGCTTGTAGCCTGAGCGGCACCCCGGCATCTGTAGCCGCTGTAGTAGGGTCATAAGGTTTTGCATAGACCCGAACGAGGTTGTATAAGGCGAAGGCCCGCGCAAATAAGGCGGTACCAGCTACCGCGTTCTTTTCGGCCGTTGTAGATGCTGTGGGCAGTTTGGCTAAGCCTTCCAGTACCACGTTGGCATAAAATATCTGCTGGTAGGAATTGTTCCAGTCGGCATCCGGTATTCCCCCGTATATGTTTTTGGCCCAGGTGTAGCTGTTGCGTTCCATGTCCAGCCCGAAAGCATTATAGCCAGCATCGGGGGTGTAAAAGTCCCCGTCGGCGATAAAGGGCAGACCAGGCGTATTGTTGAATACCTGTAAATTATCCAGCAGCGTTTGCATGTCAGCTACAGTAGTGGGCACCAGCAGTGCCTTATTGGGCCGTGTATCCAGAAAGTCCTTTTTGCAACCGGCCAGCAAGATCAGCAAAAGGGGGTAAAGCCAGATGCGATTTCCGGAGGCGTTGGTACCAAGTCTTAATTTCGAAAATATCTTTTTCATCATTACAGTTTAATAGGTTAACCGGATACCGCCTGCAACTGTCCTCGGTGCGTGGTACGTATAAACCGCGTCCGGGTCAAGGTGTTCATGATTGGCCCGCCA
Organism: Mucilaginibacter sp. RCC_168; assembly: GCF_041355315.1. NCBI lineage: Bacteria > Pseudomonadati > Bacteroidota > Sphingobacteriia > Sphingobacteriales > Sphingobacteriaceae > Mucilaginibacter > Mucilaginibacter sp. RCC_168. The sequence goes on along the minus strand of NZ_JBFUPN010000030.1, from coordinate 57,134 downwards.
GAGGATGCCCAGGTTGGCTGCGTAAATGTATACCTGAAGGCCTAGCCCCGGCAGGAAGCTAAGCGTGCCCTTGTTCCAGCTATAGCTGAGGGTGACGTCCTGTAAGCGGATGTTATCCCCTTTTTCTACCAGGGCAGAGGAGTAAGTATAAAAATCATCACGCTGTTGGTTGCTAACCGCAGGCAGCGACGGTACCACGGTACGCTGCTCATCGCCAGGCTTTTGCCAGCGCAGCGCATAATCGCCATTCTGCTGCGATAGGCCATAGTCGTTGCTGTAACGCACCGAATTCCTCCGGAAATAATAGCCCAACTCATAGCTTATATTGGCGGATAAACTGATCGCCTTATAACTAAACGTATTGCGGAACGCGCCAAACCATACCGGTTTCGATGACCCATTATACACTAATGTCCCCGGCGTGGCCGCCGCTTGGATTGCCGTATAATCCTTACTGGCCACCCCGTTCAGGTACCCGCGCGGGTCACCCGTGGCTGGGTCTAGCCCTGCCCATCGGTAACTGTAGATGGCATACAGCGGCTTTCCCTGTAGCGGGAAACTGCCGAGGTTGCCGGAAACCAGGTAGTCGGTCACGTTCGACTCCTGGTCATAACGTGATACTTTGTCGGTCACATAACTCAGGAAAAACGCCGTTGACCATTTAAACACTCCAACCAGATTGCGGGTATCGATATTCAGGTCCATGCCGTGGCCGCTGGTATTAGCTGTATTGCCGGTGAACAGCGTAATACCGGTTGACGGCGCATACGACGTGTTACCAATCAGGTCAATGCCTCGCTTCAAATAGTATTCCAGCGTGCCGGAGATCCGCTGTCCGCGTGAAGCGAAGTCCAGGCCCAGGTTGATGTGCCGGATGCGTTCCCAGCGCAATCCAGGGTTGGGCGGGTTGATGATCTGCGCGTATGGCAGCGCGGTCTGTGAACTGCTGCCGTCAAAGTAGCTGGCTGTTGTGTAAGCAGACAGGTTCTTATTGATATTTCCGTTATAACCGAATGTTGCCCTGAGTTTTAGGTATGGCAGCAATGACGAATCATAAAACTTTTCCCGGCTGATATCCCAGGCTGCTCCAGCCGACCACAGTGGTACACCCTTTTGGTTGGTATGGACACCAAACAGGTTGGAACGGTCCAGCCGCGCGCTGCCCGACAGGGTCAGCCTTCGGTCATAGGTATAGGCCGCGTTGGCATAGTACGATAGGTAATGGTCTGTTGCATCGGTTTCCGCCTGGTTCAGCGGTATATTCGTCCCGCTGTTTGGATTATCATAATAACTGAACTGCGTTACGCCATCAACCTGTTGCGAAGTGGCATGGTCGGTATCATAACCGTAAACCCGGTTCGAGTCTCCGGTCACATGGAGGGTCTGCACTTCGTAACCGGCTATCGCCGTAATTTCGTTCTTTTTGCCCCAGCCGCCGTCGTAGTTCACCTGTAACCTGCCATCATGATTTACCGAGGTGCCGTTGCTCAGGTCCAGTATGCCACCCATGGGCACCGGCCGGGAAAAGGTTCCGTCATCCGCCACCTGCGTAAAGCGGTTGATCAGGTTGCGGGTATAATAGGTATCCGTGCTTTGCAGTTGCCTGCCGGTGTTCAGGCTGTGATCATACTGGTAAAGTACCTGGGCGTTCAGTCCAGGCAGAAGCTTGTAGGTCAGACCCGTGTTCAGCCGGTAGTCCGTTACCTTGCTATGGTTGTCGGCGTCCCTTAATTCCTGCAAAGGTTTGTATTGCCAGTCCAGCAACCCTTGTCCCGACGCGGCCTGCACAAAGCCTTCCCGGTAATCATGTGTTACGGCCAGCGGATTGCCCCTGCTATCTGCTAATTGAGCATATGGGAAGATGCGCAATCCCCGGTTCCAGGTCAGGTCACCCGGGTTATCCAGGTCCGTGCCTGTTTCCGTGACGTTAATACCAGCCGACAGCTCCAACTTATTTTTTAAAAGTATCCAGGTATTGTTGCCGCTCAATGTTACTCGTTGAAACCCGTTACCAGCGAGATCATTCAGGTTTTTATCAAAACCGGCAGAAAACGCGTAACGCTGCACCGCTGAGCCGCCGTCAATTCCAAGGGCGTATTGCTGGTTCACACTTTGCCGGTAAAGATATTTATCCAGGTCATGCCGTACATCTGTATTTTTCAGGCCGTCTATCTGGGCGTTCACGGCTGACTGGTTCAGTTGTCCGTCCCTCGCGGCGGCCAAGAGTTCTACCACCGGTGATAAAGGAAGATGCCCGTCGGCGCTTTCTACGGCGTCATAATATCCTTCGCCAAACAGTTTTCTCTCCAGGCCAATATAGTCCGCGGTGCTCATTCGCGGCTGGTAATAAAGGTTAGGTCTGGCACCTACGGTCACATTGCTGTTCAGTGACACTTTAGCGGGGCGGTTCAGCCTACCCTTATTGGTCGTGATCACGATCACGCCGTTTCCGGCCTTCGAACCCCAGATCGAAGCAGCGGCGGCATCTTTTAATACGGTCACGCTTTCCACATCGTTGGGATTCAGGTCTTCAATGGGTTGGTTGTAAGGAAACCCGTCTACGACGATGAGTGGTTCGGCATTCGAGAAGATGGTGCTCTGCCCCCGGATACTGATGCGTGTACCCACGGAATTAAAACTCAGCCCCGGCACCACGCCCTTCAGGCGATCAATCAGGTCGGTGCTTACGCTCCTGTTTAGCAGTGTTTTGTCTACCGCGACGAACGAGCCGGTAGCCCGCTCCTTGGGGAGCTGTTGATAGCCTGTGGATACGACGACTTCGTTTAACTCCCCGGCGCTGCTTTGTAGCGTCATCAGGATTGGGCCAGTCGCAGGCAATAGGATATCGGTCACCTTCGGGGCGTAGCCGATGTAGGTGGCCCGCAGGTGATAGCTTCCGGCCGGTGCCCACAGTTCGAAATGGCCTGCGGTATCGCTTACTGTATGGTATGCGGTCCCGGCGAAGAATACGTTGGCACCTGATAGGGGCATTCCAGCTCCTGCCTGTACACGTCCGCGCAGGAGGTAACCCTGTTGCGCGTGGCAAACGGTGGGCAGCAGCCCTATCCATAATAAAAAGTAATTGTAATATTGTTTCATCATGATTATGGTTGAGGTTATTGATGGGCGGTATCCCGCACGACCAGCAGATCCACCATGGCCTTGCGCCTGACGAATTGCAGGTCATATTTTTTAAGTTCACGGTTCAGGTCCTCTACTTTGTACAATTGTGTGTGTAGCGAGATATCTACCGGGTCTGTGTACCCGGTCTCATCGGTGATGGGTAATGGCAGGCCTTGCAGGTATTGAACCTCAAGGCGCTTTACCAAGTGGGATAATTTTACATTATGCAATTCACAGGCATAAGGCCCGATATCGACCACGGACTCGCCGCCAGTGGTATGCAGTTTATCCTCAGCCGATGTTCTCACCAATACAAGCGACATGGTCTCTGTCCGCTCTACGGCGACGTGATACCGTGGGTACAACCTCTTCACGTCTTCCTGCATGATATCAAATCCAGAACGGACCAGTCCGGGAGGTACCAACAATTCATAACACTTCCCGTTTCCGTCGGCGAGCCAGCCATCATAGGCCTGCCCGGCAAGTTGGGTGGTCATCCTGCCGGAATCGGCCGAAAGCAGCCTGATGCGAGCGTCAGTAAACCAGCGATTGTGATCGCTGTAAGCCATCCGCAAAAGCCAAGTGAACGGCACGTTGCGCACGGTAAACCGTTGTCCTTTCATACTATCGGGCAGGGTCATATCCATGCCTGGTGCTAACCCGGGCACATAGGCCGACAGAGTGGCGTGGTAGCTTACGGCACTGCCGTTGCCGCCATTACCTGCGGTAAATAAAAGTTTCTCTTTATCGTAAGGGATCACCAAGTCGCGCTTCGCTTCCATTTGCAGGGGTTTGCCTGAAATGGCGGCGCGCAAGTTCTTCTCCGTCAGTTGTTTTTCTTCTGTTATGGCGACGACAACGCCTTTTGCGTCGATCCATACATAATGCGGCAGATACCGGTGCGGGAACAGGTCATTCAGTACCTTGTCGTTGGTCACACCGGGCAGTGCGAAGTTTTTTACCTTTTGCATTTCCGCGAGTACGGGTGCAACGACACTGGCAGACTGGTAGGTGACCGGCAGGATTATTAGGACATCGCCCATCGCCCGCTGTAGCGAATCCATCATCGGCACCATGGCCCGGCAGGGTGCGCACCAGGTGGCCCAAAAATCTAAAATCACGAACCTGCCATGCAATTCCGAAAAACGGAAGCTATTAACCGCTCTACCGTCAAGCTTTAGCCCGATTACGCCCTTTACCAAAACATCGGGTACCTGTTGTCCTATCATTATACCCCTATCGCCTATATTTTCCTGTGCTCCTACGCCTAAAAAAAGGCAAAGCAAAGCCAGGAAGCCAAAAATTCGCTTCATTTTAAAACACTTTAAAGATTATTATTTAACCAGAGTACTCACCGGCAGCAGCCGGATCACTAACCCGCATTATCCAGGCCATCATCATTATTTATATCACCACCCTCATTCGTATTAAGATTGCTATCATCACTTCTTCCGCAGATTACGCAGCGACCGATTGTCTTATCCCGCAAGTCGTAAACCGCGTTAACCAAACTTATCAGCCCGTCAAACAGCAGCGCCGTTTCCTTAGTGTCGGGCAATTCCTTTTCCTTTAAGTTTTCGTTAGCTATAGCAAAACCACGAAAGGCTTCCCACAGGCCTACCCTTACACTTTCAGGATCGTATGTGGAATAAAAAACACGGACTAACTGCTCGGGCGTTCTTACACCCATATCTTTCAAATCAACTACTATAGCACTCATATATCACCATGAAATAAAAGATAAAGTAACAACATAGTTCACCCCTCCGGAGAAAAACCATAACGTTTCCCGGCTAAGCAAAAACAAGAAAACGGCAGCTGTTATTTTTTAACTATTAACTGCGGCTGCCGTTTTCGGAATTTATGTTGGGCTTTTTATTACGTTCTTAATTGGGTTTTGGAGGGGGTAGGAGATAATCCGAATATTCTTAAACCGATAGGAAGTAAAATTGACGCATGAATTGAAAATTAAATTATCAACAATACCTATATTAGAAAATTCAGGCGTGCATAAAGTAAAAGAGGCTCGCCATAACAAAACACATTTATTTATAGCATCGTAGTTTCGGCCGAAACCGAGATTACGTTTAATTACCTTTAATGAAATGTGCTTTTTATCAGGCATAGTGAAATGTGCTTAATTTAAATCTTAAGACGAGTTGCCTGTAATAATAACGAAGGCGATGTTTCGTCTTACCGCGGATGGGGCACCGCTAAGAGCCTTGAGCGTGGTAAGCTGATAGAAACATCGCCCCCGTTACCATAATAATATGGATGGGGACAATGCTTTAACTATCATCTCACGCTCTGGGAAAATTAGCGGTTTTCATCTCGCGAGAGTCCTGTAAAAACTTTGTCTTATTAGACTATAAAGTTTTCAAAAATAACAATATTTTCAAAGTTCAGTGTATCTTCATTTGTATTCGGGCTATTAACTAAAATGTTTATATTTGTTTATATCGCACATATCAAATATACTAACCCATTTATATTAAATAAATAACCTATAATTATATTCGCATAACTTTAGGTTATATTTTACGAGATGACAACTGGAACAAAAATTCGTTTATTAAGAGAACAAAGAGGCTGGGATCAAAGTGTGATTGCTAATGCATTGTCAATTACGCAACCTGCTGTGTCTAAACTAGAATCTGATCAAACCAAGCTATCTTGGGACAATGCTCTTAAACTTGGATCGCTCTTCGATGTAGACGCAGAATATTTTTTTAATTCTGCGGTAAATAATTATGTTTATAACAATCAAAAGGTTAATCAATTATTCAACTCTGAATATGCTGAAACTGATTTAGAATTTATAAAGACACTCTATACAGAACAACTAAAATCTAAGGAAGAGCTAATTACTGAACTAAAAGAACGAGTTGCAGAGTTGAAAAATGAAGTTGCTGAATTGAGGAAACAGGTGAAATAAAAAACTTGTTAACTGTTTCCATATTGTAAGAAACAGGTCTTTCCATCAGAAGTTGACGGATCAATTGAAATTACACGGATTCAATTCCTTTAACGTCTTATATATTCAGCAATTCGAGATCTAGCATTCGAATTTCCTGCACTCGATGTTCTATCAGCCTGGCAAACGCCGTTTTGGGCCATTATTTACTAAAGGCCGATTACCCATCTTGATCACATGGGAGCCGGTGATAAAATCAACATGTTTCTTACCGATCTGAAGGTACTCAGGTCTACCGGGACTCGCTAAAAAGAATATACTTTTTATACCTGAATAGCAATCATAATGAAAAACTGTTTGATCATTGTCTTAATAGGCACTTCTGTAGTAATGTACGGCTGCAACGGAGATCGTAACGCCAAGCATGCGGATACAACAACTACATCGAAGGCCGCTGCCCCACAGCCCGTGGATAGCTCGATGGTACCTCCTAAGGAAAAGGTAAAGTTCTATGATCCGATCATACTGGAGGGCGATACCGATTTCAGCGTGGAACTCGTGGGGCAGCATTTCGACGTTAGGCCTAATACCCCTGCGTTGAACTCGATCCTGACAACATACCTGCAACATTGCTATGATGATTATCATCGCCTGCCCTCCAAGTTCATTATTCATTATGCCAATGAACGTACGCGTATCCTTACCAGCAAAGAAGTGAAGGAAAGCATCGTCCTTTCACAAGAATCCCTGCGCCAATATATCCCTGGCGCGGATAAAACGGAGAATATTGGCAAATTCCCCATCCTTTATCAAACGAGATTTTAAAATGATTACCCTCGCTGGTGATTAGATTGGCATTTCCAACAGAGGTTACTTTGGGCTTATTTGCGATTTTGAAACTATTAAGTTCATAGCACCAGCTGATGGATTGGGGTGAGTGACGGCTCAACTTTGTTATCTGGGTTAATCAGTATCACACTAGCATAACACAATCCCGCTGCTACCGCAAGTCTACAGCCTTGTGGCCCGAGTGCAAAGTATATGCCATGCTGTTATCCCGTCAACTAATTTCGCCCCTACAGTAAAATTTACAAAATACCTTCCTCAGTATTTTAGAATTTATAAATACAGCTTATACGTTTAAAATACAAAATCCCGGATGGAACTAACATTTGGGGTTGCATATTCTTACTAACATTCTCCTTGTCAATAATTTTTTTATCAAATGTATTTTAATTAAATTTACTTCAATGTTTCAGCATATTAAAATGGCGGAAATTGCAATAACGAAGGCGTCCACAGCTTTCATACTAACCTAAACGTTTAGCATCACAATATTTATCATGGCAAAAACCCAAGACATAAACCCAAATCCAAACCCGAGATTAAAATCAAACTCCCCGAACGCATTTGTTGATTCGAGATCGCTTAAGAATTTTGCTGCAGCCTCATCAGGACTTACGGTATTGCTGAATGTTATTATGCTGGTAAGCGGCGAGATCAGAGGTTCTAATATTCCTGAATCTTTGCTGGCAGGAATTGCAGTTGTTCTTTGCATCGCGTATTCTTTAACGTTTTTAAAGAAGGAGACTACATCAAGTATCGCTGAATACGCATGGATCACAGCATTAAATTCTGCAATACTATTTTCGTCTCTGACCGGACTAAATAATATCCTGAAAAAAGCAGGAGACATGTATGTAACTCAAAAAAAGCCTATTACCGCTCCGGAAAAAAAGACACTGAATACCCCCGGGAAATACATTCATTATCAGGAACAAGTATCTATGGCATCTTTTGGCATTGACGATATTAAAAATATCCTTATTCCGAGGCAATCATGGATAACTATCGGATCTGTCAGTTCTGAAAAGGCAAGACAGATACAGGAGCAGGCAGCTCAAAACACTGCCAAAGCATTAGAATCTGTAGTTAGCGTACAACAAGCCTTTAATATTGTTGTAAAAAACAAAACAGCCGCTGAAAAACAAGCGGATAGCCTTCGGACCGCTTTACATGTTCAGGGGGATTTATATCAAAAATCTTTATCACAGCAAGTGATCAGCCGGTCTATTATAGATAGCTTAGAGATAAAATTGAGGGCCTGTCAGCCAAACGCTGTAATCCCAGCCCCATCAAAAAAGCTACTTCCTGTGAATGACATCAAAGCCCTACAACAGCAACAACAGCAACAACAACAACAGCAACAACAAATTCAGCAGCAACAGCAGCGACAACAAATTCAGCAGCAGCAACAGCAGCAACAGAATGTTGAAAATACAAAGCGTCAGATCCAGCAACAACAGCAACAACAAATTCAGCAGTGATAAGGATTGATTTTGATCCTGCCTTTGTTTACTCCCGGCTTTTGTTGTCTATATAACCGGTGTTCCTCTTTTTTCTGTTTCCACTTCATGACAACAGAAAAACAATAAACCAGTACCTGTTCATATCCAAAGCAGCTAACGACTAAAAGTTTTAAAAACAGAAAGGAAACTGAGGGTATCAGCATCTAATTGGATCATAAACCCAGTATTTAGATCTGGACAGGATAATTGATAACTTTGAAACCGTTATGAGTTTACCGCTAAGAATCACATTTGATGGCAAAGACTACACATATATGGTCTTAACAAAGGGAATTACTAAAGAAACAGATCAGATCAAGATCAGTATTGCCGGAGAAGATTTTACATTGCTTCGGAGTCCCCAAAATGAATGGTATGTTAAGGAAGTTGCCGTCGGCGACCAGCCTGGGCTACTAAAGGCAATCGCCAGAAATGTTGCTTTAAGATATCGTTTATGACATCCTGACTTATCTACACAAACTAAGCAACATTTATCCATCTGTAATATTTATAATATCTTGTTTTTTTGGAAAAGTAAATTATCACATTATTTCTACCTATAAATAAATTACTTTTTAAGCAATATTTTCTCAATTTTAAACGTATATGTATTTATTATTAAGCAATATGTATGTGTTTAAATAATTGACAATATCCTAAAAGGGTATTCTTTTAATAGATTTCATATATGGTAAACAAAGAAAGCATTGATAAAGAACGGATTATAAAAATATTAACAGACGCATTTGAATACAACAAGAGTATAAATTATATCGTCAAACAAGATAGTCGAAAAAAAGATAGAATACGTTCCCTGATGGAGTATTCTGTTGCAGTTTGTGAACTGTTCGGAGAGGTTTATTTGACGGATGACAAAAATGCTTGCGCGTTATTATTATATCCTCAGTTAAAGAAGACTACCTTAAAGACGATATTACTTGATATCAAGTTAATATTTAAATCGATTGGTATAACCGGGATTGGCAAAACGCTTAGCAGGGAAAGCAAAATAAAGAGTATACAACCAAAGGAAGCTATGTCCTATCTCTGGTTTATTGGGACTGATCCAAATGCGCAAAACAAGGGCATAGGAACTAAACTAATGCAACAAATTATTTCCGTCTCCAATGAAAAGAAGCTGCCATTGTACCTTGAAACCTCAACGGTAGAAAATTTAAAATGGTACAATAACTTTCAATTTGAAATTTATGATGAATTACAGCTTGATTATAAATTATTCTTCTTAAAACGTAAACCGGATAATTTTTAAAATATGCTGGTTTTCGGGACGCAAATACACATCGTCACTTTTATATTTATAGTGATGGAAGCTGGGATGTTTATATTCCAGTTTTTTTATTACCAATTCAGGCCGCAGGATAAAAGCCGCTTATGGTATCTCCTATTATTAGCATTGCTTTTATTTTATAATATCACGGGCGGATTATTCCCCGATGATAAGATTACATTGATTTCCATTCCGACCCAAATGATGATTGCATATGGTTCTGGTTTTTTAATGGCTTCTTATTTTCCGTTTTATTTCTATAAAGCCTTCGATTTGAAAGCACTTAGATGGCATGCACTATACGGGGTGCCTTTTTTTCTCATGGCTCCCTATCTTTTATTTTTTGTAATTGTTTATGCGATAAACGGTAACCTTAATATTAAGCTGGGAGTAGTTATTCCGTTTATTTACTCTCTTGTTTTACTGTGGGTAATACTAAAGGCAATCAGAAATCACTATAAAGAAGATAAGAACCATAAAAATGCGATTGAGGAGATCGCAGTTTATTGCGCAGTATCTCCATGGACAGCTATGACGGTATTTTCTTGGTTCCAGGTAAGTCAGTTGGTCGAGGTCTTATGCACGAACTTTGGATTCATTACAATTACCATCATATTTATACTCAAAGCCATCAGGAACACCAGGCAGGAGTATGAGGCATTTATAGCGATAAAGACTAATGGAAACATTCAAGAGGGCTTTTCTGCCGAAAATTTCTTGACATACGGACTTACAAAAAGAGAAATTGAAATTGTAGGTTTTATCCATAGGGGATCAAAAAATAAAGTGATTGCCGATAGCTTAAATATTTCCGAAGGAACGGTAAAAAAGCACATTGAGAATATCTTTAATAAAACTGGTGCAACATCCCGGGTTGAGCTTTTACATAAATTATATTTCAAATAAATTCCTTAAACACCCTGTTTTAAGCGAAAATACGCCGAATGGCGTATATAAAATCCGTCTAATAGCGTATTGCCGTACTGTTCATAGTCAGCCATTTTTGTAATTCATATTTGTTTTCTCACAGAAAGCGATGCAATGCAAAGATGACCGGGCGAACCATGGCGCCTGATCAATCTTCACATTCTAGCCTTCTTGTACCGGGATCATGAAATGGAACCTATAGGAATAAAACTGTTTAATTTTCTTTTTCTCGTGATCGGCATTACCAAAACGTATCGATCTGGAAAAGAACTCATTTAATTTTTTAGCTATGTTATTTGAAATTTATGAACAAGAGTTACTGGTGATGGAAGAAGCACTTCAAAAAATTGACCTGGCCGCCCATACCCCTTTAGACAGACTGAAAGCTGCACTTACGGTTATCCGCAAATCTTTAAGTCTTTTATCTAAACACTATGCAGAACATCCCCCAGGTACAAAACAGGAGGAAATTAGTTACTGTAAAACCCTCCTGCCTAAAATCTACTGCTGGTATATTTTTCACCAGGAATGGTATGCCATGGTTGCTGCTGTACCAGTTACAACAGCCGAAAACGTAAAAGCGTTCTGGCTTGATGAACTACGCGTGATGAGCAGGTTTCCTGCAAAACATCCATTACATTATGGTTACTATAAGTTATCAGGGACCGACCTCGATGAGCTTTTTTTTATTAAACATCCGGGGGTGCAGAGAGCGCTAACTCCGGAAGTTCTGGAATATGATGCCATTTTTCCTACGCCCTGCGGCTATTTGTTTGCCAAATTCAGGGCTTATGAAATGCTGACCAATGCCATTATTTCAGAATTAAGCGAAAAGCCTCAAATCGAGCATTCGCCGGCTCCTGTACGTAAACGAAAAAGGGATATACGCTGGACAGGTGACAGTATAAATTTAGCTGAAATTGCTTTTGGCATCCATGATACAGGGCAGATCAATGACGGGACCGCAACGCTTGCAGAAATTTTTGAATGGATGGAGGAATCACTGCAGATCAAGATCGGCAGACCGACCAGGAGGTTTGACGAAATTGAGGCCCGTAAAAAGATCAGTCCCACCTACTTTTTGGACAGGATGAAACGGGAGATCAACCTGCGCATAGACCGAAAAAACAGCTACGACCCGGAGGCTGAGGAAGAAAAACGCAAGCGAAAGGAGAAACGTGCCCAGCGGGCAGCTAAGGCCAGGGCTTCCAATAATAGCAAAAATGCTGACTATTAGCGCTTTGTGATTATCTTTCAGTGTCACCCCTAAAAAGCCCCCAATCAAAAAACAGGTTTCTCCCAACCTTTGATCCATCATCCCGGCACAATTTCGTGCCGGGTTAAAACAAAAATATTTTATGTTACAAGCATTCACATGGCAACAATTCCTGATTGCCGCACTGATCTTCAGCCTGGTCTGGCTGTTGGTCGTCTTCCTTGTCTTTTACCGGAAAGCGGTCTTTAAACTTTTATCCGGTGATTCGAAAGTAGAGCCTTTGAAACATGCCTGGCAGGATGATTTTGAGCAGCCAGCTGATGATGACCTCATGGGTAAAACGGTTCAGCCCGATGGTGTAAACATTTTAGGGCAGGATGATTTCGGGTTTGCGCCAAAAGATTTGCCGGAACAGGCTGAAGTTGATTCCGGCGAGGTTCTTCAAACTGAACTATTCGATCTGATGGAAAATGTCAAGCCTTTGTTTGAAGCACCGGAACTGGACAAGGCAGGTTTGATCGAGGCAGTCAATGAGGAAGTTCGCCATTACCCGAAACTAATGAATAGTCCTTTACTGGAAACTTTTTACCTGTTGGTGGCCGAGCAGGTATTGGAATCAGGTGCACTGGATTTTAACCTGAAGCCAGCGGAGTTACAGGCAGCGCTTTAATTGATGATTTGACAAGCAGGTAAGCTTTTGATTTTCAGAATCCTTCACGAGAAAAGACCGCATGGTGCGGCCTGTAAGGAAACGAAAACAAAAATGATACTGCATGAAAAAAATTGTAAAGAAAACGGATAAGAAAGTCCTGGCCAAATGGTGGCTGTTATCGGTAACCCTGTGCGTGTACAATATGCTTTGCAGCATATCGCTGTACGCTGCGGATGGTGCGGCTGGGATCGATGAGGCGACCAATAAGGTCAAAGGTTATTTTGATTCAGGCTGTAACCTGATGTATGCCATCGGCGCGGTCGTCGGATTAGTCGGTGCTGTAAAGGTATTCAACAAGTGGAATGCAGGCGAGCCGGATACCAACAAGGTAGCGGCAGCCTGGTTTGGCTCCTGTATCTTTTTAGTCGTGGTTGCTACAGTACTCAAATCCTTCTTCGGGATATAAGCAGGGTTTAGAAATTAACAGGTCAGGACGGGCGAAGCGTAAAGACGTAACAAGAATGGCAGAGCCGTTTCGTCCGTCCATAACCTTAAAACAACAAAATTATGAGTTCAGTATATCAAATAAATAAAGGCATTAACAAACCCATAGAATTTCGCGGTTTGTACGGTCAATACATTGCCTGGTTGGCTATAGGACTGGTCGTACTCCTGCTTACTTTTGTGGCACTCTATCTCTTAGGTGCAGGCTTGCTGATTACCGTTCCGCTGGTATTTGTATTGGGCGGCGGCCTGATCTTCACCGTGTTCCGGTTATCCAAACGTTTTGGCGTGCATGGCCTGGAAAAATTTATTGCGAAGCGCGGTCTTCCAAAATATGTCAGGTTCAAATCGAGACGGGTATTTATCATGTTGAGAAAGGCGGGCAAATGATCGACATCGAAAAAATACTACCCATCTGGAAAGTGGAGAACGGTACGCTGATTTCTATGCAGGGTGACAAGACCATTGGTTATGAGGTCAGTTTGCCGGAATTTGGCACGCAATCAGCCCAGGACTTTGAAGCCGGGCACCAGGCATTTGTAAAGGCTATGCGGGTATTCCAGCCGGGAACGATCTTTCATAAGATGGATTGGTTCACAAAGGCGGTCGTTAAAGCGGATGCGAAGCTGGCCGGTGAAAGTTTACTGGGGGCTGCATCTGAACGGCATTTTGCGGGCAGGCCTTATTTAGACCATCGCTGTTATATCTTTTTAACGCAGCAGCCTGCGGGTCGGAAACTATCCAGTTCGGCTTATTCAAATATCCTGCGTAAATCCATCGCCCCGATTGAGGTAAAAGACGAGCGCCTGTTTCAACACTTTTTATCGACCTGCGGGCAGTTCGAGCGGATATTGACCGACAGTGGTTTGATCAGTTTAAAACGACTGAATGATGATGGGCTGGCTGGTACAGCTAACAAGTCGGGAATCATTGAGCAATATTGCTTTTTATTAAACCCAGGGCAGCAGCCGATCATTAGAGATATTCATATCAAAGACGAAATACGGGTTGGTGACAAGCATGTGGAGCTTTACACACTGGCTGATGCGGAAGACCTGCCCGCGCTTTGTGGCAGTCGGATCAACTATGATAAATATTCTACTGACCGCACGAAGTACAGTATTGGCTTTGCTTCACCACTTGGGCAATTCCTGAACTGTAATCACATCTATAACCAGTTTGTGTTCATTGGTGATGCGCAGAAGACCATCAAAGCTTTGGAAGCGAAGAAATTAAGGTTGCAGTCGCTGTCTGCCTATTCCCGTGAAAATGCGATCTCTCGCGATGCCTGTAATGATTTCCTAAATGAGGCGATCGGGCAACAGCGCTTGCCCGTCAAGACCCATTTCAATGTACTGGCCTGGGCAGATAATTCGGAAGAACTGGCAGAACTGAAAAACAAGGTCGGTTCGGCAATGGCGCAAATGGATGCGGTATGCAAACAGGAAACAGACGGCGCCCCGCAGGTATGGTTCGCAGGTATGCCGGGCAATGAGGCTGATTTTCCCATGAATGATACGTTTGATACGTTCGCGGAACAGGCCGCCTGTTTCCTGAACCTGGAGGGCATGAGCCGGTCGGATGGTTCAGGTTTACGTTTAGGCGACCGGAGTTATGGCAGGCCGGTTTACATAGACCTGTTCAATGCGCCGATGAAGACCGGCTTAATTACCAACAGGAACCTGTTTGTCTGCGGTTCCAGTGGTGCAGGTAAATCGCTTGCCATGAACCACCTGCTGCGCAGCCTGTATGACGAAGGTACGCATTGTGTAACCATTGATATCGGCGGCAGTTACAAGGGCTTATGTGATGCAGTTGGCGGCTATTATTTTACTTATACCGAAGATAACCCGATCCGCATTAATCCTTTTTACATCGGCACGGATGATGTGCTGGACGTGGAGAAAAAGGAAAGCCTGAAAACCTTGCTTTTAGCCTTGTGGAAGAAAGACAGTGATAATTATACCCGTTCGGAATATGTGGCGATCTCCGGTGCCATTAATCTATACTATGAGCATTTAGCGGCTAATCCCGATGTCTTTCCAGGCTTTAATTCCTTCTATGATTTCCTGCTATCGGAATACATGGAGGTACTGCAAAACGGCGATGTAAAGGAGAAAGATTTTGATTTGGGGAACTTTGCGTATGTCTTAAACCCTTACTACAAAGGCGGTGAATTTGATTACCTGCTAAACGCCACAGAAAACCTTGACCTGTTGAACGAGCGCTTTATTGTGTTCGAGTTGGATAACATCAAAAGCCACGAGATTTTATTCCCGGTGGTGACCATCATTATTATGGAAATGTTCATTTCCAAGATGCGGAAACTGAAGGGTAAGCGCAAGATTTTGGCAATTGATGAAGCCTGGGTAGCAATTGCCAAGTCCGGTATGGCCCATTTTATCAAATTTTTGTACAAAACCATTAGGAAGTTCAACGGGATTACAGCTCTCATTACCCAGGAGGTCGAGGATTTGATCAGTTCGCCAATCATCAAAGAAACGGTCATCAATCTTTCCGATACCAAACTGCTGCTGGACATGCGGAAGTTCATGAACAAGTTTGATAAGATCCAGGAAGTATTAGGTTTATCAGACAAGGCAAAAACGATGCTGCTGTCCCTTAATAAGGCAAACGAAGATGGCAAAAACTACCGAGAAATTTTTGTAGATCAGGGCGGACAGTCTATGCACGTTTACCGTAACGAACTCTGTTTAGAGGAATATTTAACCTATACAACAGAGGAAAAAGAGAAAATGAAAGTTACGGAATACGCCGCAAGGTTCGGCGATATCCACAAGGGGATCGCCGCCCTCGCGGCTGACATCCGGCTTGGTACAAATGTATTATAAGTACTTAAAAACCATCAATATGAAAACCCCGAAGGGCTCTTCATATCCTTTAAAAGACAAATTATAGACTATGAAAAAGCAAATCAATTCATCATTAATCCTTTTGGCTGTAGCAGCCCTATCGTCTGGTGCCTGCAAAAGCGGTCCTTCTTCGGATAACATCGTAGGAACTTATGTGAACGATGCACAAAGCGAAGCCAGTATAGCGCATGATACGCTGGTGGTGGAACACAGCAAGGACAATACCTACCTGCTCCACCGCAAGACGGGTTTTCAAATGGTTGTAAATGGCAAGCCCGGTAAGCACCTTTTTGAAACCGAAGAATGGACAGCTGTTTTAGACCCGAAAACGAGTGTATTAATCGAAAGCGGTAAAGGCAAGGTGATCGCCTTTCCTGACTCTGACAGCATGACCGTTGGTAAGCGCATATACCGGCGGTTGAAGTAACCATATTATTTACCCAATAAGCGCCTGCCTTTCTTTCCGCAGGCGCTTATATAACCTATTTATATGCAAAAAAAATTAAGAACCTATATGGTTGTATTGCCGCTTAGTGCCATGACTATCCTGGTTGCGCTCCCCTCCGGGGCGAATGCGCAGATCGCGATAGCAGAAGTCATCAAGGCAGGGATCAAAAAAGTCATTAAGGCCATTGACCTCAAAGTTCAGCGTCTACAAAACCAGACCATCTGGCTGCAAAATGCACAGAAAACAGTGGAGAACGAGCTGTCCAGATTAAAACTCAACGAGATATCCGACTTGACGGAGAAACAGAGGCAATTGTACGCCACTTATTATGATGAGTTAGTAAAAGTAAAATCCATGATCTCCACTTACCAGCGTATCAAGGACCTGGCTGAAACGCAAACCGCAATTGTGAAGGAATACAACTGGACAATGGCTTTGTTCAATAAGGACAAGCATTTTACGCCTGAAGAACTCACGCAGATGGAAAGCGTGTACAAAGGCATTTTGGAAGAAAGCATCAAGAATTTGGATCAGATCTTTATCGTGATCAATTCTTTCAAAACGCAAATGACCGATGCCAAGCGGATGGAATTGATCAACGAGGCAGCGGGTAAAATGGACACAAATTACAGTGATCTCCGGGAGTTCAACAACCAGAACATTACGCTCAGTATCCAGCGGTCGAGGTCACAAATGGAGGTTAAACAAGTCAAGCAAATGTATGAGATCAATTAGTGTAGAGCCGAAAGCTAAAGGCGGAAAGCTTAAAGATTTTTTATTGGGTTTGTGCTGCTTTTGGTTTTGTGCTTTCAGCTTTCAGCCTGTTCAGGCGCAAACTTTCGCCGAGTGGTTTAAGCAAGACAGGACACAAAAGAAATATCTGATCCAGCAGATCGCAGCTTTGCAGGTGTATATCACTTTCCTGCAAAAGGGTTACAACGTTGTGCATTCTGGCCTCAATACCATAAAGGACATTACTAACGGGGAGTTTCATCTGCATGATCTGTACATCAGTTCCTTAAAGCAGGTCAATCCCGTGATCCTTGATGATAAGCGCATCGATGAAATTGTAGGCATGCAAGAGTATATCGGCCAGGCATTTGATAGGATCAATAACAGCGCTGTGTTGTCCACAGACCATAACGCTTATGTACGGTCAGTCAGGAATAAAATTATATCGGAATGCGATGCAGATATGGACGAGCTGCTATTGGTTATCACCTCCGGTAAGGTAGAAATGACGGACGATGAGCGGATTGAAAGGCTAAACAAGGTGTACCTCAGTATGCAGGATAAAACCGCTTTTACGCAGAACTTCTGTAATCAAGCGGCATTATTGATCCGGCAACGAACTGATGAACTGGAATCTATCAAACGGACAGGGAGGTATTATGAATAAGCTAAAGACACAAAGGTTAAAGCAGAAAGCTTTGCTGGTATTTACGATATGCTTTGGGCTTTCTGCTCTTAGTATTAATCCTGCCGCCGCACAGTCAGATGAAATACAACAATTGCTACTGAACGTGGAGAAGTTGGCGCAGTTTAAAAGCATTCTTTCGGATATGAAGAAAGGCTATACCATATTAAGTACCGGCTATAACTCCGTGAAGAACATCGCCCAGGGCAATTTTTCCTTGCATGAAGCATTTTTGGATGGCTTGTGGCTAGTCAGCTCCGAGGTACGGAAGTACGGGCGGATAGTGGATATCATTAATGAGCAGGCCGCTTTGGTTTCCGAATATAAGGCAGCTTACAGAAGATTCAATTCCGGCGGGAATTTCACGGTATCAGAATTGAATTATTTGAGTAAGATTTACAGCCAGCTGCTCAAAGAAAGCCTGGAAAATCTCGATCAGCTGGCCATGGTCATTACGGCCAATAAAATGCGAATGTCTGATGATGAGCGCTTACAGGCTATTGACTACATTTATGCGGATACGGATAATAAGCTGGTCTTCCTGCGATCCTTTAACCGCCAAACGAGCGTACTCAACTTCCAACGGCAGCGTGAAAAAGCCGATGTGACAGGTGTGAAAAATTATTACAATTTAAAGTAAACAATTATGTATAGATCAATTTTAACAGCCGCATTTTTTGCGGTGCTGGCTATGCTTTTGCCTAATAATTTATTTGCCGAGGGTATTGCTGATACTATCGGCGGGATGCAACCGGTGCTGGATAACGTCTATAACGAGATGATCCCGCTTTGTGGTAAACTCATTGGCGTGGCGCAGGGGCTGGCGGGCTTTGGTGCTTTATGGTATATCGCTTCCCGTGTTTGGCGGCAGATCGCCAATGCGGAGCCAATCGACTTTTATCCCTTACTGCGGCCATTTGCTTTAGGGTTGGCGATCATCGCCTTTCAAAAATTGGTTATCCCGGTAATGAATGGGATTTTACAACCAGTGGTTACGGCTACGGGTGCAATAGTAAGCGGTAGCAATGATGCGGTAATGGCTTTACTAAAAAAGAAGGATGAGGCCGTAAAAAACAGCGAGCAATGGAAAATGTATGTCGGTGAAACAGGCAGTGGTGATGCGAACAAGTGGTACAAATACACCCACCCAAAAGACCCAAACCGCGAGGATGAAAGTATGTTCGAGGGAATAGGCAATGATATCAAGTTCTGGGCCGATAAGAATTATTACAATTTCCGCAATTCTATCAAGGAATGGTTATCGGAAGTATTGCAGGTACTATTCGCAGCAGCAGCTTTATGTATCAATACCATACGCACTTTTTACCTCATTGTCCTGGCCATATTGGGGCCGCTCGTTTTCGGCTTCGCTGTTTACGATGGTTTCCAGCAAACGTTATCGGTATGGCTGGCCCGCTATGTCAATGTGTTTATGTGGCTGCCGGTAGCTAATATCTTCAGTGCCATCTTAGGAAAGATCCAGGAAAATATGCTCAAGATCGACATTAGCCAGATCGGTCAGCAGGGCGATACTTTTTTTTCAGTCAATGATAGCGCTTACATGATATTTATGGTCATTGGTATTGTGGGGTATTTTACGGTGCCGAATGTGGCGAACTATATCGTCCATGCGGGCGGCGGCAATGCGTTGTTACAAAAGGTGACCAGTATTGTTTCGGGCGCCACTTCGGCAGCGGCACAATACAGTAAAGCCGGAGGTTTGGCCGCTGGTGGGCAAATGGCAAGAGGCGTTTCCAACATCCTACACGCACCTTTTGATGTGGTAGACGGCTATAATACCGCTGGAAAAAGCGGCGGCAGCGATTACCAGCACGATAAGTTAGCCAGCAAGTAAATAACAGAATTATTAACCATTTAAAAATTCCCCCTTGGGGAGGTAGGGGGGTATTATGTTTAAACAACTCAAAAATATAGATACCGCATTTCAGCATATCAAACGGTTCAGCCTTTTTTTGATCGCTGCCAATGTGCTGATCCTATGCTTTTGCATCTGGAAAAGCTACAGTTTAGTTGATGAAGCGCAAAACCGGGTATATATCCTGTATAACGGCAAAGTACTGGAAGCATTAGCATCCGACCGAAAAATGAACCTGCCCGTCGAGCTGCGGGACCACATTAAGACCTTTCATCAGTACTTTTTCAACCTGTCGCCGGATGAAAAAGCTATCCAAGCCGGGATTACCAAAGCTTTATACCTGGCGGATGAAAGCGCAAAGCAGGCTTATGATAATTTGCGGGAACAGGGCTACTACAATAACCTGATCTCTGCCAATATCTCGCAGGAAATTACGGTGGACAGCATCAACGTGGATGTGAACCGTAACCCCTATAGCTTCACTTGTTATGCCACCGAAAAACTGGTGCGGTCAAGCAGTACCGTATTCCGCAAACTGGTCACGCAGGGCGAAGTCAGGGATATTAAAACCCAGACCGATAATAACCCGCATGGCTTTTTGATCCAGCATTGGGAAACCCTGGTCAATTCGAACATTGACCCTAAAGCGGTAAAGCCATGAGAATATTCAGGAGACGAGAGCGGGTTTTAAGCGCGAAACAGGAACAAGCAGCGGCAAAAATAGCAGGCGGCATACTCAAAGGACAACGCCAGGCAGCGGACTACTTG
Organism: Mucilaginibacter sp. RCC_168; assembly: GCF_041355315.1. NCBI lineage: Bacteria > Pseudomonadati > Bacteroidota > Sphingobacteriia > Sphingobacteriales > Sphingobacteriaceae > Mucilaginibacter > Mucilaginibacter sp. RCC_168. Next base: position 36,780 of record NZ_JBFUPN010000030.1, on the reverse strand, counting down.
AACCGCAAAACGGCGCACCTATCCGGCAAAGCAAGGCTTTGCCTGCTTATCCTGTTTTGCGCTGCATTCGGGGCTTATTGTCTGTTCCTGCTCATCCATGCATTCAGTTAACCAAATTATTTACTTTTTAAAACACAAAATCAATGACACAAAACAAAAGAGTGGACAAGCGAACGATGTTTTTATTCTTATTGCTGCCGGTATTATTATTCGGTGCGCTCATCTTTTACGCGCTTGGCGGCGGCAAAAAAGCTTCGGCGGGTACTGCTGCAACAAAGGGTATCAATACTGAACTGCCGGGAGCGCAGTTTAAAAAAACGGAGCCAACCGATAAAATGGACATTTATAATCGGGCAGACCGGGATTCGGTGCATTCTGGTAGCAATGCGATTGCCGATGTGGCAGGCCGTTTGAGTTTCAACCCCGACAATGACCCGCAAACCAAACAGATCCAATCAAAGTTGGCCGCTATCCATCAGCAGATCAGTGCACCCGTAGCACCTACGATAACAGGGTATGCACCTGCTCCGCAGGCAGCAAACCAGCAGGACATGTCAAAAGATGTGGCGCGTTTGGAAGCCCTGATGAAAACTATGCAACAAAATAACAGTGGTGAAGATCCTGAAATGAAGCAGCTGAACAGTATGATGGATAAGATTCTGCAAATTCAAGACCCGGAACTGGTCAAGCAAACTTTGAAAAAGGACGTTCCAGTGGTTTCGGATAGTTTATTTAAGGCTATACCTGCTGTGATTGCCCGTGACCAGAAAGTAAGCGAGGGTGCGGTCGTCGAATTACGTTTAATGGATACCATTACGATGAACGGGCAGGTCATTCCCAAAGGGCACCTGATTTATGGGCTGGCCTCCATCAGCAACCAACGCCTGAATTTAGAGATCAAAAACATTGGCCTGGGTACGGCCATTATCCCGGTTAACCTGACCGTGTTTGATAAAACAGATGCGATGATCGGTATCAATGCACCCGAGGCCGAATTGAGCGGCGCGGTAGGTACTGGTAGTAGTAATGCCCTTCAAAGTATGCAATTTCTCAGCATGGATCAATCTTTAGGCGTACAGGCCGCCGGGGCGGGTATTGAGGCGGCTAAAGGGATGTTTTCTAAAAAAATCAGGCGCATTAAGGTGAAACTGAAGACAGGTTATCCTTTACTCTTGCGGGATAACACTAAAAAGGCGCACTGATATGGCTGGGAAAATCAACCGCGCGAACCAGCTTTGGCAAAACTGGCAGGATAAGCACAGGCTATTGGAAGGGATGTTTTCAGGCGGGAAGTTGTCTGATCCCCATTTCAGCAGGCAGAAATATGATTTCCTGCAAAAGGGCATTACCCGTATTTCCGTAAATCCTACTCCGGATGAAAAGATCGTGCTGGGCCTGCTGAAAGGCGTGACCGCTAAACTGGAAAAGGAACTATATCCCAACAGGTTGGTGCGGTTCGCCATACGGCTTAAACACAGGCTTTATGATCAGCCCCGGTATTTAAGGCAGCAGGCCGCATTACGTGCGGAAAATTTGGAATTACTGGCAGTCTATATGGACGCGAAAGGCTTTGGCTCCTTTTCAGGTAAACTGGAAAACTACCTGGATTACGAACGGGATAAGGTTAACATTGAACTGTCAACCCAGTTGAGTGGCAGTGAACGGCTGGATGTGATGCTCCATTTGGAGAAAGACGGGTCGGGACGTTACCAATTGCCCAGGTTCACAGCGGGTATCGTGGACAGGGATGCACCGGAGCGGAAAAGGGAATATACTTTCGAGGATAAGGGCGTGACAGATATTCAAACAGCAGCCAACCTGTTAGCAGGCAGACCTGTATTTTCTATCCGGCAGCAGCAACTGGAGCAGAACTTTGATTATACCTGGTTACAATTAGAGTTTAACCCTCAGGAAAATGGTAAAGGCACATTGCAGGAATACCGGCATAACTACGGCTTTGACCCGGACACCTGTTTAAAGGAGCTGGCCAGAGCGACCAATATCCCAGCCATTGCCGATGAAAAAGTGCTGTCCCATATAGAGAAAGGCAATGTCATTTCCTTTAAATGTCCGACTACTGGGGAGGCGCTGTTTCTTCAGGCCAATCCTGGTGATAAAAATATCCTGATCCGGGATACCGATCAAAAGCCGGTCACTGTAGATACCTTGGTTCAAAGGCAACAGGCGGTAAAAAAGCGGGATTTGGTTAACAAGCAAAAATTGAGCAGAAAGCGGGTACCGGATAAAAAGCAGGAAATGGGAATTTCGCTTAGCATCGTATAAATCATTCATTATTAAACAGTAAACAAAAAGCAATGAACAGAAATAATCTGGATAATTTGAGAGGCGAATTAAAGGGCCTCGGCTTTGATGAAAAATACATCAAGGACATGGAAACCCACATGGAGAAGAACCTCCCGGATTTTAAACTAAAAGGGCAACTACCCTCAGACAAAGGGCAACTGGATGTAACGCTCCATTTCAGGCAAAGCGGCCAGTCGGACTACTATTATTTCAATCGGTACGACCTGGCTTTAAGCAAAGCCAAACCATTGGAGAACGAGCAGAAGTACCTGGTCATCTCTCCCGGTGAAAAAGATAAAAGTATCTTTAAAAAGTTCGATAGCCCGGTTGAGGCCATTGACTTCTTTAAATCACAAACCGGCAAAAGTGAACTGGCCGTTGGGAAGCCAACTGATAAAGACCTGCAATTCAAGACCACCCTGGCGACCATGAAAGACGGCAAAGTTGATTATGTGGTCAAAGATTTTCAGCAGACCTATTACAGTTCTGCTGTCACCAATTCATTTTACGTGCAAAAGGGCGAGGGGTTTCCGGTGACGCAAGCCGCCAATTTGCTGCAAGGCCGTTCGGCTTACCGCGAAGATCTGGTCAACCGGACCTCCGGGGAACAATATAAAGCCTGGTCAGTATTCTTGTTTGATAAACCCAAAGATAAATACGGGAATTTCCAGGTGAAGCAATTCAGCGAGGGTTATGGTTATGACCTGAACAAAGTGCTTGGGGAATACAAGATTAAGCTGGATGCAGATCCTAAGAAACAAGAACACCTATTGACCGATTTGAAAAATGGCAACAGGCCGGTTGTTACTGTGGAGGGTAAAGACGGGAAAGACGTTATACTGCGGATCGAAGCTGTTCCTCGTTATGGCAACATCAATTTTTACCAGGTACATAACGACGCACCTTTAAAACGGGAGGATTTCCTGAAAGTACCGAAACTGGAAAAAGATTTGTCCAAAGGTACCGGCAAGGATAAGAGCCAGACTGAAAGCCATGAAATGAGCGTGTAATCGCCGTTTTGAACTTAATTAATCAATTTTTTATACATTCACTCTTTTAAAATCATTTATTATGTCAACATTTCAAAAATTAAAAGACTTAGTTGCTGCTACAGAAGCTGATGCTATTGCATTTCACGAGAAAAATAACAAAGCCGCAGGAACACGCCTCCGTAAAGCTTATCAGGAAATTAAGGTATTGGCACAAGCTGGCCGTACAGAAGTAACAGAACTAAAGAATAAAGAAAGTAAGTAAGTTTATTAACAAACTGTTTTGGGAAAAAGGCTGGCGGAGATTCCGTCAGCCTTTTATTTATTCGACCCATGCTTAGTGCCACTAAAATTAAGAATTGGTTATTTTTTAAGATTTTGCCACCAAAAGTAATAGATTACAGTTAGTACAATTATTATGGCGTAGCTGATTAAAACAGCGATCATGGTCCTTTTGGTCTTTAATCGTCTTTGATCAATTAAGGAACATTCCAATATGATAGCACTAATCAATAACTCCACTTCAGCAACATCGCGATTGTTTATTTCGACCTTGATTACGCTGATTATATCATCTAACAGGCCTCCAACCCGCTGTATATCTCTGTTATGTCCGCTTCCAACCCAGGCAAAACGATAAGCTGATCTTCTGCCATCGCTTTCCATTTCTATATCGAACGATTTGCCGCTTTCAACCATGTTTAACTGCCGTACAGGTCCCGAAAGAGAACTTAAAAGTGAATTATTATTGGGTATATATTCCGAAGTCTTTTGCCTGAAATTTGCCAGACCAATTAGATCCAGGCCAGCATGAACACTTTTGATCAAAATGACATCTTTCCCTTTAAAAGGTCCTATTAGAACAAACTCAATAGGAGAATTGTCAAACGTAATGGGTTCGTATAAGATCATTTCCAATAATTAGTTATTCTTTAAACTTCTTTTTAATACTTCCATAAACTTGTTAACGTCACCGGTTCGCTCGTTGGAATGAGGATGCATGTCTACGTGGTCTGCAAGGTTACTTCCCTGCCATTTAACAAGCTCACTTTTACAAAAATCATCAAACTTGGCCTGCTGTATTGTACTTGCATTCCCCCAAAGATCATGTTTATTAATTAAGATTTCAATCCAGTTTTTACGAGGTAGCCTTTCCTCTGACAGCATATTTCTTACTTGGTCTAGAAAATCAGTGTTTTGCTGAATTCTATCGGACGAAAGCTTAATATCAATATCCGATATGTTGTGATCAATGACAATACATATATAATCCGCCTGCTTAGCAATTTCAAACTGTTGATAGAATTTTTCTCCTGCTCCATCGATAACTGCTAAGTATTTTGGTGGCGAATCCGGGATAGCGACAATTTGAGCAGAAAGTAGTTGAGTTCGTTGCCTGGTGCGTGCCTCAAAAGCAAGGTTAGTCTTTAAAGTCGTTTTACCCGCACTTTCAGGCCCGACAATAGCCAGTTTTTTTATCGGTGGGTATATGTTGCTTAACTCACGCAAATTAAAGCTTATACCTACGACACTTTCAGCATTAATGAACTTAGCGGGAATAGCTTTATACCCTGCGTAAGCAAAAGTTAAGGCCGTAATCACTGCACCTGCACCACTTGTTACCAAACCAACCGTTCCGGCCATGATAGTCATTCCAGCTATAGACATGGCTGCTCCACCAAATCCAGTTACCCCTGCAACACTATTAAGCTCCTCTTTGAATTTCTGCGGCCACAAATTCCACGGTCTCTTTTTAGGCATAGGCTATTAGGTTCTATAATTTAACATGTAAATATAGTACTATAAAAAAACAAAGACATCTTGAGATATCCCCTTTAATGTTTGAATCTGTCCACATTCGCCTTATTTTTTAATTCTTTAAAAATATAAACCGATGTAAATCTATCTTAATGCCGTAATATAAGTCACTTATTAAGTCTTCTATTGAGAGCAGCTCCAGCAGCTCATTTCGTTCCCCCTTTTCAGCAGCTTCGCTACCTTTTAAAAGATCATGCGTTTGGTCCTTGCCTACGCACCACTCAAACCACAAGCTCTTTTTTTGCCACTGATAAAGATTTTCTGATGATTGATCAAACTGAATTTAGGCTGTTTGCGCAAAAAGTTCTGATCCGCAGGGCTGCCAGCCAAGGCCAAGCCCTGCGGGTTTGCCAAAAAAAATCTCCACACCTCCGCTGCGCTCCGGGTAGTATTTTTTTCGGCAAAGCCTTGTCTATCACCCCTGCTCCATCAGGTGAGGTTGCTTAACAAAAAGCCGGAAATGGCTCCTGCCGAATGGTAGTAGGCAGGGTGGAACTTAAGAACCATAAAAAATGGAAACTAATGCAAAAAACAACAACGGAGCAGTTAAAGGAATTAACACCGTTAAAGCGGACAAAAAAACACAGTTTGTAGCAGGTAACCCCGTAAACAAGGTATCGGTAAAAACCGATGAAAAAGAAGAACTGAACACCGCCAAACCCGAAACGGTAAAACCTGCTGAACCTGCACAGGAACAGCCAAAAGCAGAAACATTACAAGCAAGAGCCTCACAGGCAGAGCAACCCAAAGAAGTGGTTAAAATTGCACCTACTAAACCAGTCTTAAATTTAGATGAAACCATTAAGCTACTGGAAACCCTGCATGTAAAAAAGGTACAAAGGGATAAGCTTTTAGCAACCATCAACAATTTGGAAGCCTTTAACGTGGATTTGGAAAAAGAAGCGGACGAAACTGGTGGTAATTATTATCAGGGCTGCGCATTAAAGATTATGGATGACGACCGCAGGGAATTTATTACTAAAAACCCGGTTATCATTCAGGCCGTGGCACAGTTCGTTAATGCGCTTTGTGTGGATAAACTGGCAGAAATTGAAGCAGGTATTATTATCCCTGCCTAATTCACAATACCCCTGCCATCATTTGGCAGGGGTATTTATTCCCACCACCATAAATTAAAAAATCATGTTAGACGCATTCAGAGATTTTTTAGATCAGATTTATTACGAGGGCTATGCCGTAGAATTTGAAGAAGAAAACCCCACAGCTTTTTACCAGCAACTGGAAAAATTTAAAGCTAATCATACCCTAAAAACATAAATATAATCAAGATGAAATACGAAACCCTTTTTATCATGGTCCGTGTGGCAGTCCACGCCGACCATACCAGTATCGCCGAAATTGTTAACGAACTGGAAACACAGTCAAAATTGAGTTTAACAGATACCGCAAACGTCAATATACTGGAAACTGAAATATTAGTATCAAGAGTAAGGAACATTAAAAATATCAATCATGGCACACAATCTAAATTATAACGAGCAAACAGGGAAATACAGTTTTATGAGCGTGAATGTGCCCGCATGGCATAATCTCGGGCAGATCATCACGCATTATCCGACAAGTGCAGAAGCTATACAGTTTGCAGGGCTTGACTTTGAAGTAGCTAAACGCCCGAATATCCACACCCTACCAAGTGGTAACAGCATTGTATCAGATAACAGTTTTTATACTTTCCGTACCGATAACGAGGCGGTATTAGGCGACAAAATTGGCAAAGACTATAATGTGGTACAGAACATTGATGCCTTTAGCTTTTTTGACAGTATTGTTGGCGGTAAAGATGGTATCAAATATGAAACTGCCGGGGCATTGGGCAATGCGGAAATTATATTTATCACCGCCAAGTTGCCTGAATACATCCGTGTGGGGAGGGAAGATTTAATATCTCAATACCTGTTTTTAACTTCATCACATGATGGTTCGGGCAGTATCAATATTGCCTTTACGCCAATAAGGGTTTGCTGTAACAACACCCTTAATGCAGCCTTAAAAAACAATTCGGGTATTCTGAAAATACGCCATACCGCCAGTGCGACCGATAAATTAAAACAGGCGCATAAGCTGTTAGGGATTTCTAATATGCTGTCTGTGGAAATGGAAGCCATCTATAACCGATGGGCAAGGGTACGCATCACCGATCCCGAATTAAAACGGCTCATTCAAATGGCCATGGCGCCGAATAAGGAAGTACTGGAAAAACTGCGTACAGCTCAGGAAGATGGACTTTCGACCACTTATAACAATATCATTAATAACGTTTACGAGTACAGCCAGCAAAGCCCAACCCAACAACTGGAAACTACCAAAGGGACGGTTTTTGGGGCATTTAATTCAATCACGGGGTATTATCAAAACGTGCGCAACTTCAAAACCGAAGAAAGCAAATTTAAATCTATCATGGCAGGAACAGCCCTAACAAGAGCGCAAACGGCTTTTGACCTCTGTATGGATTTTACCAAAATCGGCGCAAACGCCCTCAATTGATCGCAAGGGGGATTTTATCCCCCTTGCTTTTACCGTTCCACTAATCAGCAAAACCATGACAGTATTATTTCTTCATATCAACCATTCAAACTACCACAGAATCCTGCTTTTAGTATTAGGCTTATGCATTCGCTACCAAATCGGCAGGCGCAGGTTTAACCGCAGGAGTATTACTGGTATACAACTATATAGCAGTTATTTTAAAGGCGTAGTAACCACCATTTTAGAGACCCTACTAAACCTGTTGGGGGCATTGTGTATTATGATAGCAATTATTACCATTATAATCCATCTGTAACCACTTTTCAATTAAAAGTTGAAAAGGTTGTAAACGACCGACAGCACCGTTATGACCGCCCAAATCCCAGGCGGCCCTTACGGGCATCAAGTGTTTTACAAGCGTTCGAAAAGTTATCGAAAATCTTGCGTATTTTAACTTCAATCAAGAATACCTAGAAACCTAATAAATGAGCTCTACGTGGGTATTCCGAAGCCATTAACCATCTCATTCCGGAAATAGCATACAGTTGATCCGTAACACTTTGACCATCCTAATTTGTTTATTATCAATTGCGATTTACCTAACTGACTACACAACTCGGTGCTCCAAAGCGCACGGAACGGCCAGGTCAAGCCTCGCGGAACGTTCAAAATACCACGAAATGATCCGTTTCGCATCTCCTTCAGGAACTTCGTATTGGGCTATGTGATTTCTTGCAGCCGCCTGGCCATTGAGGTATCGATCCAATTCAACCGTTTTCTTCATATTAAATCCCTACTATTATCAGTGAATCAAATTTACTTAATTTGCATGCATGCGAGAACTGGAGCCACCTTTTCAAATTCAAAGTGATGGGATAACTATATCGATTACGGAGCACAGTGTTTCCGGGGATCGGATATTCCACCTTGTCTTTTCCGATAACAGGAAAGCGCTGAATATTAGCGTTGCAGAAAAACGGCCATCTGGCGAAAAGTTTTGGACCTCGGTGCCGCAAGGCAGGCAAACTGAGGCCGAACAATTCGGCAAATTAATTGCTAACTTTATACGTAATAAACTAAAGGGCTAAAAAGATGTGCTATTATAATGGTCAAAGGTTACAAGAGCTGAATATATACGCCTCAAACAAATGGAACGGGCGGTAAAGAACTTCAACTTTCTAGATAAAGGTGTGATCAGCGGGTTTACAGATACACCGGTAGCTGTGATTGTAGCTACTCCTTATAGAAATAATTTTGACGTCGTTCAGATGGAGTGGGGTTTTATACCCAACTACTTAAATAACCGAGAAGAGGTACGTCGTATGCGTACTGGTTACAAAGATGCGAACGGGAAATGGATACAGGGCCAGCCCCAGCTAAATGCAAAATCTGAAAATCTTTTTGTAAGTGAGCGGAGTGGCCGGAGATCAATGTTTTATGATGCGGCGAAGAATCACAGGTGCCTTATCCTCTCAACAGATTATTTTGATTGGCGTCACATATATAGAACAAACAAAAAAACAGGAGAAAAATTAAAAACACCGGACAAATATCCGTACTATGTTAGCCTTCCTGAGCATGAATATTTTTTCACCGCCGGTATATGGAATCCGTGGACAGACAGGGAAACGGGCGAAATGGTGAATACGGTCGCAATGGTAACTGCAGTCGCGAATCCACTTACAAAGGAAGTCCACAATTCGAAGGAGCGCATGCCAGCTATCCTTAACGATGATCTTGCCTGGCGCTGGATCAGTGAAGACTTGACCGATGAGGAAATCTTGCAAATTGCCGCTACCCAATATCCTTATCAGGAGATGGCTGCTTGTAGCGTTGCCAGTGATTTCTTAGGAAAACCTGACCCGACTGAACCATTCACTTATGCGAATTTGCCTGCACTGGAATTGAACATTGAACCCTCATGAGTGGATTGACTGATGCGGAATTGATGGTGTTATCATCAGTCCAGATATACCAAACTCGCCCAGGTGAAGACAGAGCTATCGGTTTTGGTTCAGGTTTTAAAGCAGTATATCGTGATCGCCTTTTTTTTATTTCAGTTGCTCATGTAACTGACAAGGGCGATTTAGATAATTACCTTGAAACAAACATATACGATAAAGATAAAAGAGCCTGGATATGGAAAAAAATCGGCGGCTTCTGTTATTTTAGTTTGATCGAAGGCAGCGAGGTGACAGTGCCTGAAGATTTATTAAAATTGCTTGAAAATGAAAAAGAAGAACGGCTCGACATATGTTTTACTGAATTGAAATCTGACTTCCCCTTAATACAACTACCGATTGATTTTGAGTATTTTACGATTGAAAAAACTGAAAAAATCACACTTAATCTTGATTATGTCGCAATACCTAATCTTAATGAGCGATATGGATTTTATGGCAAAGTGCGACATAACCCAGGCCCACGCGTTCATGAATCACAGCCAACTTTAAAACATTCGCTCGAGTTTCAGTGCAAATTAGGTGATTTTTATATTTTGCTTGCCCCTGAAATTATCCGAGATGAGTATGATTATAAGGGGTGTAGCGGAGCACCGGTATTGGATTCTCAAGAAAATTTAGTTGGCGTTGCAAGCGCAGTTAAACCTGATACCAAAATAATTTATGTATTCTCCATTCAACGATGTAAACAACTCATTGACTATGCTATAGAAATGGGAATGTTGGATACAGATTAGTCCTCTAAAGGGTCAGAAGCATCCGCCTGAAAATTGCGATCAGGCAAGTAGTCTTCAAGACGGCGGTGACGAAAACGCGTAAAGTTTGGCCAGTTATAGATAAACATGGGCTTTTCCTTCAGCCATTCCTCTGCTTTTTTCCATGCATCTTCTTCCCTAATGAAATTTTTCCGAGTATAAAGTTTCTGTTCATCATCGGAGGCAGGATCTTGCAACAGATGCCCATACTCATGAGCAATTGACCAGATAATTGTTATTGGGTCAGGCCGGCTTTTCAAGCTGATGTTTACCGTGTGGTGTCCCAAAAAAGAGGAATGACTGCATCCTTCATGGCGATCATGAAAGTCTATAGATCCTTTTTTTAAAATAATCGCAGTGAATAAGTCAATGATTAGCTTCCGGTGGGGTGTAAGTTCAGGGATTGCCCGTACGATATAACGCCACTTAACCAACAGTATCTTTTCTGCATCGTTTTTTTCATCCTTTATTGCTTGGAGTAGTTCGGCATCCGGTACGGGTTCTACATAAACGGGCAAGCGGTAAAGGTCGTGGCCGTAATGGTTTTCAGCGGTGGTGACTATTTCGGCGCTCAGGCTTTCTATTAACAACTGGGATTTTTCATTATCGTGACCTACTTCAAAATAGACCTCTTTTAAGCCGGCCTCCGTTGCATATTGGTATACTTGGTTTAAGGCGGCCCTGGCTATGCCTTGCTTTCTGTAATCACGATGGACGGCAATATCAATAGTAAACGGCGCTTGTACCTTTTCGCGCCATTCCCGCCTTTTGACTTGCCCATCCGTTTCAATCTCAATGTCCACATTTGTATCATCTGCTTTTTTTTGTTCCAGCTTTTGAAGGGTTTTAAAAATCGAATGGCTTTTTTTCAGGGAGGCAAAGCCCACGAGTACGCCACCAGCATTGAAAATGCCCCAGTATTGAACGAAAGGAATATCGGTGTTTAAGCCGTTGAATTTGGAGAGGATCACTTCTTCTTCGTCATTAAATTCGGCGTAATACGCTTTGATCTCTGTATCACCGACCATTGCTATAAAAGCTTCTGCATCTTTGGGTTGGAAGTTGAGCAGTTTAATCTCAGGTGTGGCTTTTGCGTTTGTTGCATTCATGGGCTGCAAAGATCGTATATCTTATCGAAAATTGCGGCCGTTGTCCAGGTATTCCTGCGGCAGCATGCCCTTGCTTTTACCTCGCAGATCATCTGGGATGTATAAGCCGCTTTTGTCATCCGAACTGGTTGGTGTCATGATGGGCAGTTCATCGCCCATGGTATCGGTCAGGTTGCCAAGCAGCTTCGTATAATCATAACATTTGCTGACAATGATATGCACGACCTCGGTGCGCTCCACCTTACCTTCCACCATCAGGATGCGTGAACCCAAAATTGCTTTGCGGTACTGATCGAATGTCTTTGGGAACACCACCAGGTTGCAGAACCCTGTCTCGTCATCAAGCGTAATAAAACAAACCCCTTTGGCGGTTCCGGGTCGTTGTCGGTTCATGACCCTGCCAGCGACCTTGATCACAGTGCCATTTTCTGTATTGTTTGCCTGGTGAATGGGCCGTACGCGCAGCAGCGCTAATTTTTCCCGGATAAAGCTGACTATATGCGCTTTGATGCTCAGGCCGGTGGAAGCATAGTCATGAACCACATGTTCGGAAAGGCGCATGAAAGGCAGTTTCACCTGCGGTTCAAATTCGCTTTCGGAGGGCTGCCCCTCGAAGGCACCAATGGGCCGGTCTTTTAACGCGGCTACTTCCCAAAGCGCCTGCCTACGGTCCATGCCAAGCGAGCGGAAACAATCGGCGTTCGCCAGCCGTTCCAGCATGGCAACACCGATCCCGATCTCACAGAGTTGGTTTGCGTGGGTATAGGACTGCTTCCGTGCGTTTACCAGCAGTTGCATATCTTCCTCACGGATTCCTTTGATCTCGCGGAAGCCGAGGCGCAGGGCAAAGTACTTTCCTTGTCTGGCCTCCAGCACATTATCCCAGTAAGAATAGTTAATATCGATAGGCAATACTGTTACCCCATGTTCCCGAGCGTTCCGCACGATCTGGTCAGGCGAATAAAAACCCATCGGCTGGCTATTGAGTAAAGCCGCCGCGAAGATCTCAGGATAATAGTATTTCAACCAGCAGGAGATGTAGACCAAGTGTGCAAAAGCCGCAGCATGGCTCTCCGGGAAGCCGTAGCTGCCGAATCCTTCCAGTTGTTTGAAGATACGCTGTGCGTATTCCTTCGTATACCCTCTGGACACCATCCCGTTGATCAGCTTATGCTCAAATTTGGTGACCAACCCGTTGAACTTAAAGGTCGCCATGCTGCGCCGAAGCAGGTCGGCTTCACCAGGGGTAAAACCAGCAGCAACGATGGCCAATTCCATCGCCTGCTCCTGGAAAAGCGGTACGCCGAGCGTACGTTCCAGGATGTCCTTGATCTCGTCGGAAGGATAATCCACGGGCTCTTCGCCATTGCGGCGGCGGATATAAGGATGCACCATATCGCCCTGGATCGGACCTGGCCGTACGATAGCGACCTCGATCACCAGGTCATAAAAGCAGGTCGGTTTCATGCGCGGCAGCATGGACATCTGCGCGCGGCTCTCGATCTGGAATACACCAAGTGTATCGGCTGCGGTGATCATCTCATATACTTTGGGATCATCTTCCGGCACATTAGCTAGGTTGAGCGTCATCCCATAAAATTCCTGGCAAAGCGTGAACGCCTTACGGATGCAGGTAAGCATGCCAAGCGAGAGCACATCCACCTTCATAAAGCCGAGCGCATCGATATCATCTTTGTTCCACTCAATATTAGTCCGGTTCTCCATGCGGGCATGGAACACCGGGCAGAGGTCGGTCAGCTGGCCCTCAGTAATGACAAAGCCACCTGTATGCTGCCCGAGCTGGCGGGGAAAGCCGATCATCTGTCCGGTCAATTGCAGGACTTTGAGCAGGTGCGGATCTTTCAGGTTCAGCCCATATTCCCGGAGTTGTTTCGCGTCCATATCTTCTTCATTGAATTCACCAAATGCCTCTGCTAGTTTATTCACGACATCCACCGACAGGCCCATCGCCCGGCTGACATCCCGCACCGCGCCTTTATAATGCAAAACAGTCACCGTGGGCAGGATCGCGGCTCGCCCCCGGCTGAACCGATTATAAATATATTGCATGACCTCTTCCCGGCGCTCGTGTTCAAAGTCGACATCAATGTCAGGCGGTTCGTTTCTTTCGACGGACAGAAAACGCCCGAAGAGGAGCCGCGAATTGTGCGGCTTTACTGCAGTGATCTTCAGGCAGAAACAAACCGCGGAGTTAGCGGCAGAGCCGCGTCCCTGGTTCAGGATCTGCCGGTCATTGGCCCAGCGTACATAGTCCTCGACGGTTAGAAAATAATTGGCGTTTTTGGTTTCTTCGATGATCGACAATTCGGAGATCAGTGCTTTGCGCACCTTTTCAGGGATCTCGTTGCCGTAATAAGCCCTTGCGCCTTGCCAGGTTAGCATTTCCAGCTGTTCCTGTGGTGTCCGGCCATCCTCGGTCAGTTCACGGGGATATTCATATTCCAGGCTTTTCAGATCGAACCTGCAGGCATCGGCGATATTGCGGGCGTTTTCAAGGGCTTCGGGGTAGCTGCGGAATAAGCGCTCCATTTCCGGGATGGGCTTCAGAAAGCGCTCGGCGTTCTGGTGCAGCCGATAACCCGCATTGAAGATTGTGCATTTTTCCCGAACGCAGGTGAGAATGTCCTGAATTTCCCGGCGACCGGGCTCATGATAATGGACATCATTGGTAGCTAACAGCGGTACACCGAGTTCCGAGAGCAGGAAAAGCCGCTTGTTGTCATCACCGGTATAATAGCGGGTTGCCGCCAGGTAGAGCTCGGGCAGATGGTCGCGATAATCATGCACATGATTTTTAAAAACCAGCTCAAATTCAAAATCCTCGTTGATCTTGTCGGGTGGAATGATCACAAAGATGTTGCCCTCCGCATAGTCATAAACATCCTTTTTATAGAGGTAGCATTTTTCTTTTTCGGCCCGCAAGTTGCCTACTGTCAACAGCGCCGATAAGCGCCCATAAGCAGCCTTGTCCTTCGGGTAGGCTAACAGGCTTGGGCCGTCCAGCAGGTCCAGGCGGCAGGCCGGGATGAAGCGAATGCCCCGCTCTTTGGCAATGACATACGCGCGGACTACACCGGCAAACGTATTTCGGTCGGTGATTGCAATGGCGTCATAGCCCAGGTCGGCCGCCTGGTCGACGAGTTCCTCCGGATGACTGCCGCCACGCCGGAAGCTGAAATTGCTGGTGACTTGTAATTCAACGTATTTCATGCGAAAAATCCGTGTAAATACCAGTGCTGCGGCTTATCGGGGTCGTAATGCCCGGAACGGAAAACCCAATACCGGCGGCCATCCTCATCTTCGACCGTGTAATAGTCCCGGTGTTCCCCTTGATCCAGCCACCATTCCCGCTCGATCCGTTCCGGTCCGTCGGTATGGACGATGACATGCCGCGTTCCCTTATAGTTGAACTGTTTCGGCGGATAGTCCGGAGTCAACGCCATCGCCTCTATTGTTTCCGGCGGTTCGAGCAACTGTATTGGGCGCGGCTTATCGGTTCGCCACTCATTAACGGGCTTTTTAGCGATATTCCCGGTGGGCTCTGCACTGCGCTCTGGCCAGAAATGCTCGGCAGGCAAAAAACGTTGAATGCCCTCGACGCCGATGCGGCCCGCGACACGGTCCAGCAGTTCAGCTACCTCTTCGCTGTCGGGTCCGGGCTTCGCAGCCCAAAGATCGGCCTGCATATCGGTGACTGGTTCGGTAGCTAGGGTTTCCAAAACAAATAGCTCAATTCCTAATCCCGGTGCGACGGTATCTAATTTTAAGCTGAATAACTTGAAAAGGTGGTTGCAGCGGTGTGTCGGGTGATTGGTACCGATGCTGACGGTGCCAATTTTGCCGTCGATACGGTAATAGGTCAGTACCGCGTTTCGCAATCCCTTTCCTTCCTGATACAAACGTTTGCATAAGGTTTCAAGTAAAGTCGTCAGCGCCATTTCAATGGCGGTCCGGGTACGAACGGGTTCCAGGCAGGCCAACCGTTCACTATAGGGCATCGGCTCCTGCATCGGGATCAGGAATTCTTCTTCCTGGCCCAGCGCCTGGTACAAACGCAGCACCATGTCTTTATTAAAGCGGCGGCGGATGACCGCTTTGGGCATATGGATAAAGCTACCGACTGTATAAAGGCCAAGGTTATGTAATTTCATGAGCAGATCCAGGGGCAGACGTAATGCTGATGGCGGTAAGGGTATTAGCGTATCGCGGTGTTTGCCGGGCGCGACAATCAGCCCCTTTTTGGCACTGCGTGCCACTCCCCAGGCGCAGCCGATAGTATCCGCCATTCCCGGCCGCACATCATAACCGAGAGTTGCCAGCCGTTCGACGAGGTCTTTGAGAAAAGCACGTTCGCCGCCTTTAAGGTGCGTACAGCCGGTAACGTCCAGCAACAGTCCGTCAGGCAGATCGACAGCCACTAGCGGCGTATATCGCAGGCACCATTCAGCCAGGCCCTTCAGTAGCTTTTCATTACGGCCGGGCGTTGCGTCAAATACTTGGAGGTCCGGCGCGATCACTTTGGCGTCGGCCAGTGTCATGCCCGGTAGGATCCCGTATTTTTCGGCAGTCGCTGTTGCTGCGGTGATCACCTTCCGGCCCCGCTGAGGTTCTGCAAAGACAAAAGCCTTCCCTTTGAGCTCTTGGCGGCGAATGGTCAGCCGGTCGGTCAGCAAATGACGAAACCATATGGATACAAAACGCTTAGGCATACCGGCGCAGTTTTTCGGGTTGCTTTTCTCTGGTCACCGGGCGGAACTGATGGTGCCGCCATTCCACAGTCCAACTGCCTGGCGTGCCGTTCCTTACTTTTAACAGCTCGATCTGCCAGCGCGGGTAACCCACACCGGGCATGCCTGTCCGCAGCCTGCTGAGTACAGGTGTCACTTTCCAGCGGGCGATGCAGGCGGTCGCCGTTATCTTTTTAGCATTCTTTCTCAGGATAAAGCCTGTCACATGACTTTGTTCTACCGCCAGCTGTAAGCGCCTGGATTCCATAAAGGTCAGGCTGGCCGTCTCGCAGATCACGGCCGCTACGCCGTCACATTTCAGCGCTTCTTCAGCAACCCAAAGCACATCTTGTTGGCGGGGTACATCCACAAATACAATGCGGTCGGGGTCGATGCCAAAAAGCTTCAACGCAGGCGGATAGATCCGACGCGTATAGCTGACCCAGAGGCAAGCGCCTCCTTGCGCCAGCAGGTTTTTTAATAGCCCGGATATAACCCCGCTGCAAGCCGAGCTTTCTTCGGGGCACTCACTGATAAATTCATGAATTGCGCCCGTCGGGAATACGCCGTTAGGAAAAGCAGATTCCAGCAGGCCGAGACCAAAGCTGCCCGCGGCACCCGGCTGCGGTGGCTTGAAGCCCTCCCAGGCCAGGATGTCCTGGCGAAGTCGGGCGATAATAGTTTCTTTTTCTGCTTCCATGATTTTTTAATATTAAGGTTGTGACATTAAGCGTCCAGACCCGCTGTTTAGCTCCCGGTTGTATTTACGGATCGCGTGTCCAATAGCCTGCATCTCGTCCCGGCTGAAAACCTCTTCTTCGCTGAAGGCCAATGGCTGTTCGGGATAATGCACTGCTTCAAAATAAGCTTCGGCACCCTGTGGTGTGACAGGCGGGACATCATTCTCGACATTGACATAAATCACCGAACGGCGTTCGCAGCAGGTCACATCAAAGCGGATAAAGCCATCTTCATCTGCCAGTCGGTCCAGTTGCTCAATGCTGGCCGAGGCCGCTGTGTTTTCCAGTTCGATTTCTAAATTGAAGGGCACCATAACGTTTTAAATTTGGGACTATAAAGTTATGCTAATATTTTTAGCAATTCCATAATCTTTTTTACATTTTTTTCTGCACTTTTGTTTTAAGACCATTAACTTGTTCAGGCTGAAGTCACTCGGAATTCACGGCGAATGAATGGTTAAATTGCAAGGAAGCTGAAAAGTTTCGCTATAAAATTTACCATTTATGTAAATTTTTATTTATATTTGATATGTATATACTCGAAGTAGCTAATGGAGCGCAGCACCCGGCGCAGGTTTCGCCGGTATTGCCTGCGGACTTCAGGAACATTACCGTTAAACGGTATGTGTTCCGGTGGCGGCCCTTAGTTGCAGATTGCGAGTTATACAAATTGACAATAACTGGCAGCGATGATATACTGGGCCTAGTAGCTTTAATCGAACATCCGGCCGAGCAAAGGATCGAGATCAAATTGTTGACGGCGTCCAGTGAAAACATCGGGCAGGGCAAGCAGTTCGACCGGGTCGCCGGGTGTCTGATCGCATTTGCTGCGCAGGAGGCCATGGACCGCTTCGAGGATTTCCCGGCGATATCCCTGTTGCCGAAAACGAACCTGAAGCAACACTACATGAACCATTATGGCATGGAGGATTCAGGCAGACAGTTATATCTGGAAGACATCGGTTTATTTAACGTCATAAACGAATACCTGGCATGAGCATCAAAAAAATATTAACAGAAAATAATGGTGAACAGATCGCCGACAGCATGTTGATGCCTGCGCGGATCACGCCGAGGCAAAAAGCTAAAGCGGACCAGGAATTGGCAGCGCATCGGAAAAAACGCCAGGAATCGATGAGCAGCGACGATAAATTGCGTTACCAGCTTATGCAGCTCAAATTTAAACTAGAGAATTATATCAAAAAAGGCCATTTCGAGCCTACCCATCATTTCGGCTATTACCTCGATCAGTACCTCCGGGTGACCGGCAGAAAAAAGAAGGAATTCGCCGTTGATATCCAGATCCACCAGACGCAACTAAGCAATATTATCAAGAACCGCCGGGAACCAAACGAAAGCCTGATGATCAGGCTCGAACTTCATTCGCGGAATATGATACCGGCAATCGACTGGTTCAAACTGCATGAAATGGAAAAAGGATACCAGATCAAAACGGACCGCAACCTGCGGGAACGGGAAAAGCAATTTGTTACCCATAGTTTGCAAGAGCTTTAAGTATTTATGAAGTTATTTCACCCAGTTTTTTGATCGCATCGCTAAAGGTGCTTTCCAGGTGCAGGTAGGTCTCCGGACAGACATGGTCACCCACGATTTTAAATTCCCCGGCTTCATCCGCCTGCATATGGAACCGCAATTCCTTACCCTCATGCTGCACATAGATTTGGTAGAGTTGCAGCCGCACCCGGTTCATCGTATGGAAACGGAAATTTACACCGTCCAGTTCAATAGTAAAATTCACAGTCATACGGCAAATGTATTATTATGAAGCCGATTTGTCAGCTTTGTTGCTTAAATTTGGATATGCTGACGATGGAACAATACCAACTATTAAGCGAGCAGGAAAAAGCAGAAGCGATCATGCAGGGTACTTTCCTTGCCGACCGGGAAGAGAACGGGTTAGTTGTGCAATTGTATAATATTGGATCGATTTACGGTGAGGTCTATTATGACCGGCTGGCTAACCGTATCCTTCGGTACCGTGTATTCGAAGGCACGCAACTGGTGACTCCCTATCTGGCGCACATCAAATTCAATCCGCGCTGAAATTTCAGCCATAGTGTGACTCAATATGTTCGCAGATGCTATCCAGTAATTTCTTGCTCAGTGGCTCTCCTGTCGTCTGCTGCCAGTTGTCGAAGTGTGCCACCTCACCGATCACCACACCATCCTGTTCAATGCCGTAGCTACTATGATTTTGCGTAATGCGGAAATGATGTTCGATGCCATCAATAGTCGCATCATACGGAAAACTGTGCATTTCCTCTGTTCGTTCCATATATCTTAAACAATCAGGTAATCAAATAGTTGTACTTATGTTGAAAATTTCACTGTCACCAGTTGATTTATTATTTGCTCCTGCACGAACATGGCAATTTTTACCTTTACGTTTTAACAACCTATTTGCCATGACTGAACTTTTGCCGTGCCCGATCTGCCAATCCCCTTATACCTATGAACTGGAAAGCTTACTTGTTTGCCCGGAATGTGGTCATGAATTGAACGCTGCAGTGGAAACGCCAGGAAATGAAGGCTTAGTGGTAAAGGACAGTAACGGCAATATCCTGGTGGCTGGCGATACAGTGGTAACGATCAAAAACCTGCCGGTAAAAGGAATCTCCCAAACCATTAAAGCCGGCACAAAAGTCAAGAACATCCGTTTGGTAGACAGCGATCACAACATTGACTGTAAGATTGATGGTTTTGGCGCGATGGCTCTCAAATCGGAATTTGTTAAAAAAGCCTGACGCGGCTTTTAGACATTTCAGCGTCCAGGCTTTCAAAAATTGTTTTTCTAAGCACATCAACTGTAACGTAATTTTTATGAAATTCTGATCGTAATTGGATATTCTGAGTAGCTAGACCAGCCCATTCCGTGCCCAATAGAGCATTGAGTTGTGTCTGTAATTTGGAAAATCGCAATTAACAGTCAATGAATTAATATGATCAAAGTGTTACGGAACTGCCTGTTTGCAGTTTTCGGATAAGGTGGTCAAGGCCCCCGGAATGTCCAGGCAGGGGCCCTAACGCGGTATGGACGTATGCCTTATCTTATAGTTTTGGGATTGCAGGTGGCGGCTATGGTCTCTCTGTTTATGGTAAACAATTTAAAAACCGTCAGGATGCCTTAAATGCAGCCTTGAACGATCTGAAATCTGAAATGACTGCAAAGATTGGCAGTACGGATACCATAAACGATAAACAAACTATTATCCTGGCAACCTTAAGTGACATTGAAAAAGCATTTGTAGGTTTGGTTCAACTAAGTTTATTCTAAGCCCCATGGAGTTAGCGATTTCAAATTGGATGGGGTTGACATTATCAAGTCTGCCGGATTGATATTATCTTTTGATATTACCCCATACCTGAATTAATTCTCCTGATGTTTCATTGAGTATATAAAAACAAAGACCGACCATAGACACATAGCCGAACTGATGTGACCCGAAAATTTCACCTCAAGGAGCCAGTTTATCCATTTGGGACTATTTGCGAAATGGTCATGAGAGGAATGCAAGTATAAGATTTGGCCCCTTCCTATTGAACTAAAACTAGCAGGAGCCTTTAGTTGATAGGGGCATTGCAATAAACTTATTCACTCCTTAAACTTTTCGTCGGGTTGGCTAACGCTGCTTTAGCTGTTTCAAATCCAGACGTCAATATCGCAACAAGCACCATCCCCATACCGCTTAAAACAAATATCCACCAGCTTATAGCTGTGTGGTCAGCGAAGTTTTCTAGCCAATGGTGCATGGCGTACCACGCAATCGGCGTCACTATAATAAAAGCAAGTAAAATAAGCAAAATCAATTCGGTTGATAGTAAGATTACTATTTGAGCAACAGTTGCTCCAAAAGCTTTGCGTATACCGATTTCTTTTTTTCGTTGGTTCATTGTATAAACAGCAAGTCCTAATAGCCCAAGACAGCTAATCAGTATTGAAAACCCTGTTGCCCACCTGAGCAAAGTTGATGCTTGTTGTTCTTCATCGTAAAATTTAGCTATTGTTTCATCATAAAACTGGCAATCGAAATCGTCATCAGGATAAACTTTCTTCCACGTCTTCCCCATCTCAGCAATAGCGGTTTTCCACTCATTACCGCCCGCAGTTGCAGGTTTCAAACCAACATGTATTGTTCTCATATCTATCTTACGCTGTGGCCATAGTATAGCTGAAGGATATATGGGCGAATGCAGTGACCGCTGATTATAATCAGCAACCACCCCGATAATGTTTACGGATTTTCCGCTGCCAGAAAAACCGGTCAGCTGTTTTCCAATAGCATCGTAAGGGTTAACAAATCCCAATGCCTTAGCATATGTATTATTGACAATAATGGCTTTCCCGCTATCCGATTCCTGTATATTTCTACCTGCAAGTAGTTTTATCTGGTATAATTTAATGAAATTTTCATCACCTGCCTCACATATCACTTCTTCCGTTATTATCTGTTTTTTCCCATCGTCGTAAACACCCCGCATTCTGTTATAAGTAAACGATGAGGGAGGTTCGTCACCTAAACTTACAAGGGTAATCTGGGGCATCAATCGGAAATCATTCAGTAGGATCTTATTACGGCTAACCATATTAATATTCTTGGGTGTTCTAATGATAAGGATAGCATCTTTTTTAAACCCTAGGTCTTTATGCAATACATAATAAATCTGCTTGCTTACCAAAATCGTTGCCATTAGAAAAAACAGACCTACAATAAATTGTGAAACAGTAAGTGACTTGCGGAGCCATCCGTTTCGCGTTTTGCCGCTTTCACTTCTAACTTGATTTTTTAGAACCGATATCGGTTTATAGCTAGATAGTAAAATCGCAGGGTAAAAACCAGCCAAAACACTTACCGCAATAGCTAAAATGGGAAGGAACATTATAACATCCTCCTGATATAGTAAATCTGCATGGATGCCCGGAGGTATAAAGTCGGCAAACAGTTTTAAAATACCTAACGCGAGTAACATAGATATGATAACGGCGAAGAATGTTATAAAAAATGTTTCGCTTAAAAACTGAACTATCAATTGCAGTCGACTGCAACCCATACTTTTGCGGATGCCAATTTCGTTTGCCCTTTGTGATGCCTGGGCGGTGGTTAAGTTAATATAGTTGATACATGCAAGTGACAACAAAAAGCCGGCAATAGTCAGCAAACCGTAAAGGGTGGTTTTACTGGTCGGAGAAGAAAAATCAAAAATGCTATAATCGCGATTGAAGTGAATATCATCTAATCGTTGCAAGATCAGGTTCGTAGTGTTTGTAAGCTCTTGCTTAGCCGACTGTGGCGGATTACTCTTCCTGTAAATGATACTAATTTGTTTTACAACTCCAGTAGCGGATACACCTGGCATTAGTTTTACAAAAAGCTGCGATCCTGAAAAGATACTGTTCCAGGTATCTATTTTTAATCCAGCAGCTAAAGGCTTGTTAGTTGTAGCTGTACCAAAGGAGATAAAATCATGAAAAGCAAAGTCAGTGTTTTTAGCAGGTGTTTGAACTATTCCGCTAACAGTTGTGCTCAGGGTATCATAGGTAACTATTTTACCAATTATATCCTGGAATGGCAAAGACGGGAAGTAAAGCATTGCCTGTTTAGATGTCAATACTACCTGATTAGGTGCATCCAGCGCGTGTTGCGATGAACCAGCAAGCCATGTATAGTTAAAAATTTTAAAATATTGCTGATCAGTCAATGTGATCCTGGCCCCTCCTTTAAACCGCCGCCTTGCATTTTTATTTCCTTCGACGTAAACGAAATCTGGCGATAGTGTTAAAAGTGGCACAGTTGCCTGTATCCCAGTGGATTGTTCTTTAACTGCTTTAGCCAGCGGGACGGGCACGCCGCTAGAATGTTTTTTTTGCCCTTGCGATGAAATGTCCATAACAACACGGTATATTCTGTCGCTGTCGTTATGAAATTTATCAAACGTAAAGTCATAATGGACAACCATGTAAATCACTAGGAAGGCACTTATACCGATAGATAAACCGAAAATATTTACCAGAGTGAACAATTTATGCTTCCAAAATACTCGAAAAGCAATTTTAAAATGATGCTTTATCATTAGGTGGCTGATATAGATTTGGACAAAAAACAAAAACAAAAAACCATCGAGATATAACGCAATATACCAATAAATTGCTTGCTAAATATTTACAATTATTAACAATAAAAAAAAGCAGAAAATTAACACATGATACTTATTCATATAGTAACTACACCAATATGGGGGAAATCTATTTGTCTCGTTAATCGGCACGCTTTACTTCCTCCCTATATCACGGAAGATTTATATACATATAAAACAAAAGCCTCAAATCTTTCGACTTGAGGCTTTTGTTTTTGAAATTCTCGTATTTGGCAGAGTTTGGGCCACATGTTAGACCAATTGCACTTTCTGCTCACTGTAGAATATGGTTAGTAAATTCTTACTGGACATACTTCGAACTAAATATACAATGGTTCGATTTAATTGTGAGATCAATCGCCATATAATGATAAGACAACTGGTAATGCGGAATACTATTACCTTTATAGTAAGCTAGTGATATATAGTTTTAGGGCCGTTGGCTCTTGTAAACTGAGGCAGTTTAGTAGCTGACGTATCTAAGGAAAAGTCATGTATCAATTAGATTGCCATAAAGTTACTAATCTGATAAACAAAAGCCTCCTTACAACATTAAATTATATTAAACAAGATGGTAATATGGCAGCTAATACATCGAAAAACAAGACAAAGGCAGTATGTAACTGGAATGAAGTGGAGATTCTGGAGATTACCATCCCGGCAGACCATGTACATCCGGCATGCAGCATTCCATCCAACTTGAGCATTGGCGGGTCTATGGGGATAATAAAAGGAAAAACAGCGTTGACAATGTTCAAGAATTACCCGGGTTTACGCAAGAAGCAGTATTGGGGAAATAATTTTGGAGCAGAGATTATGGTATAAGTACGGTATGAATGGATGAAGAGCCGCTAAAGAAGTACGAAAAATATCAGGAACTGAAGGAGCCTAAACAAGACAGTACAACAGATTTAAAATTATCCTAATGAATCCCACCTTACGGGCTTTCTTTAAAGCCCTCACCTTTGGTGGCGGCATTTATGTAATTCTTTAATCTGTAAGCATCATCTGGGTAATAAAATAAGTGTACCAATGCCGTTGTAGTTCAAATTGCCATTAATACTTAGCGCCAAACTATCGAGTTTGGCAAAATCCGAAAGCATCAGCATAATAGCTTTAAGCCAGTAGGCTAACATTGCTAAAGGGAGTATATTAAATAAAGTGTAATGTACAGCTCTGGTAACGGCTTGTCCCCCAATTCAGGTTTCGGATGTATTTAGATTATAGATTGAACATCACTTTAAGCAATACGATCCTTCCGGGTAATTCGTATGAACTGACCGTCAACGTGTTTGTTGATAAGTAGAGCGCGTCATAAGTTTTCACATTAAGCAAATTAACAGCAGTTAGTTCGAAGTCCGTCTTCCATTTATTCAACCGGAATTTGGCTGCGACATCGGCGAAAAAATATTTTAAATCAGAATTCCCCTGTTGGCGGGTGAAATAATGCTCGCCTGATAATTTGAATTGTAAAGCCTCGACCGGAATATAACTAACTGAACCCTGCTGTAGCAATTGATTGACCTGATATGCGGAGGTCACCGCCGGCGAATGGCTGTACGTTTGAGTCAATGTTGCTTTATAGCTAAAATTTATCCTGTCGCTCACTTTTGTATCGGCATTCAAACTAAATGTTTCAGATATCGTTTTGAACGGTAACAGGGCGTTATTCTGTAGCTGAACAGAACGGCTGCTCCGCCACTGTATAGCCCCACTAAAGGTGGTACGCAGCGCAAATAAATATTTGCTAATGGAGCCGTTGATTATCCACGAATCTGTGGTGTTGGGGTATGGAAGCACAATGCCTTTCTGTAAATTATTAGTAATCACGTTTGATGCTATGTTATTGGCAGCAATATGATTATAAAGCGTATTAATATTCCAAAAAAACAATTTAATTGCTTTACGGTAGCTAAAACCGCCACCAGCTTGCTGGTTCTTACGTTCGGTGAGTCCGGCATTATTGGCATAAAGTGTGCGGTAATCAATCAGGATGTATCCAGGGTAAATATCCTCAATAGTCCCAGTTTGATCACGGTAACTGTAATAAAAGTTCATATAATTCTCTGTACCCACCTGATATCTAACACTCAATTGCGGATTAAAATAAAACCGCGTCAGATTTTTATTTAGTGTATACAAACCCTCGGAATAGTTGATTTGCTGGAGAACAACCGGCAAGGTCAAGTTTGCTTTCATAACAGTGCCAAGCAAGTCGTATGCCGCTTCGGCGTACAGTTTTTTCTTTCTCCAATTGACGTGATTCAAAGCACTATCCGATTCTAGGTTGACACTGTTATTATTCTGCACAACATTCAAATCCGACGAAAGTATTTGCGATTGAACGCTAAAGCCTGTTTTGAAGCTCTGCGTTATCAGATTTGAAGGTATCTTGAATGAAAAATAATTATTGGTATACCAACTAGGGATATTCACATTTTGTATTAGTTGTGCGTATGGCATATTGTAATTGAATACTGCGGCATTATAACCTGGGCCAATCAAACGGTTCTCCGGCTCCGCGGAGTGACTGATATAAGAATACGCCTGAATAATATTATTCGACTTTAATACCTTAATCAAATTGAATTCATTCGAGATGTTCAGAGTCTTATCCTTAAGTACCTGATTAACCGCAGCGCTGTCGGTATTCAATCCCGAATAAGTGGTTATGTCTTTAAAATCTATCAATAAAGCATTGTTTAAGTAATATTTATCCCGGTTAATATTCAGCGTAGCCTGAGTATGCAAAATATCGGAGACTGAACGGCCGTGCTGTATCTCCGTGTATCTCACTGTGTCGTTGGGTAAAAAATAACTTGTTTGCTGCCTGTATTCCTGTCGTTGTGTGTCGTGCACGTAGTAAGCATTAACCTTAAGTTGTACGTTTTTCTTCAGATTTATGAGGTTATTTAAGTTGAAGACCCCCGCCTTATCAAGTAGATACCTATTTTCCGCCAGCGCTGGGGTATTTACCGTACCAATTGAAAGTATCGTTGCGGGCAAAGCATTATCTATGCGCTGGTTGTAATCGGTTATGTTATGTGACAACAAGTCCTTCTGCACATTGTAACCAACATTATTGCCTCCGAGGTAATTGATAGCCTTATAACTATTCTTAAACGTCATGGCATTCAAAGTCACGTCGTAATTGCCAGGCAGTCCGACGCCGATACTCTCCTCTCCGATCAAATGCAGTTTTGCCCCCTTATTGAAGTCCAGATTCAATGCTACGTCATTACTCATCACCTTGTTTTGCAATACTTTTATAGGCTGGTCGTTCTGAATTACCTGCACATGATTAACCGCTCCCTGCGGAATAGAACTCGTCGCAATGCTATACTTATCGTCGAGTAGATTATCACCACCTATATAGACAGCCGAAACCGGCTTGTTATTATAACTTATTGTTCCGTCGGCCGAGACAGTTATACCCGGTAATTTCCTGATCACATCTCCGATTACTCGATCCTGCGGACTGGTAAAATCGGATACTTTGTAACTCAATGTATCGCCACGGGTACGTATTACCGGCAGGTTGCTCTTGACCACTACTTCCTGCAACTGGTTAAGCACTGTCATTAGCGTAAAATCAACAGGAAGATCAAGACTTGCTATGTTTTTGACTGCAGATTTATAACCAATAATGCGGACTACAATCGCCAGATTATTTGTAGGGGAGTTAACAGGAATCTTCAAAGTATAGCTGCCGTCACTATCAGTTATCGTATAAGCAACGATGGTATTGTTCAGGTTGTTCCTCAGGCTAACGGAGGCATAAGGCACCCCCTTCCCAATAGTGTCCTTCACTGTTCCCCTCACCGATTGTGCATATCCCCCAGCAGCAAAAAAAAACCATAAAAGCGATAAAGATGCAACTCGCATCAACTGCATCATTTCCTTTCCTATTGGATTATTTCTATTGGGTTATTGATTACTGGACCAGTTCGGCCGGGACCGCGTTTAACCCTGATAGCATCTGGTTTTGGACGGTCGCCTTGTATATCCGCGCGCTGCCCCGCCATTATGGCTTGCGCAAATGCATTCGGGTCCTTCTTCATGGTTTCCTGTAGCTTGTCGAATTCCCTTTGTGTAGTTTTGATCGCTCTGACCGGCGGTTCTATTAAATTAAGGTCATCATCCAAACCCTGCAATATTGGGGGCAGATCCTGCCCACTGGAATTGGAGCTGCCTGAAGGTTGACGTTTTGGCGGTGATGGAATTGCATTCTCTACTCCGTCAAACTTAAATATCACTTCGTTTTTTGAGTCGTGGGCATCTACGATAACGCCAGGTAATCCGTTTAATTTCCATGGGCCGGTACGCACAGGCAGATCAGGGCAAAACCATACAGTATAACTTCTCCCTTTAAAATTGCAAACGGCTTTCTGGCAATGCAGGCTACTAAAAGTAGCGGTATCACTGCTAATCTTCCATTCGATTGTTGGCATTTGGCTTTCTATCAGGTACCTGTTGACCATCAGCTGATCCGTTATGAATAGCTTTTGTTTATTAGGGAACTGATAATATTCGGAGAAAGACCCCACATGTCGTCGATCTATTCTAACACGGCCATCCGGGCTGCTAGCTGACTGCACGGCATAGTCCTTTTTAAATTGAGCATCTGCTAAGATTCCGTCGTAACTTTTATAAGCACTCGCACTTTTACCGACGAACAGCACCATGTTTTCTGTGTATGCATGTAGTCGATCTGTTGTATCTCTTATATGGGTAAATTTGTAATGCACCAGTATCCGCGCCGTGTCGCTTATCTGGGCCTCAGTGGTAATAGATGCCATCAGTAAACTGGCGGCCAATAGTAATTGCTTTTTCATACCTAATATATCAATTATTCCTTAAATTAAATGACTTAATAACGTTGGCAATCCTTTCAGCTTGCTCGTAAATAAAAAAATGATTTCCATCTAGAACGTTGCACTGAAAATCGGCTCTAGTGAAGTTTTTCCAATTTGTAATTTCGTTTACGCTCTCTTCCTTATCCCCCATCAAAGCATAAATAGGAGCATTGATTACACCTACTAATTTGAGTTTTTTATAATCAGCCATTCCAAAATCTGATCTCAAAATCGGTATAAAAAAATCCAATGTGTCTGAATCTTCAACTATCTCGTGAGGAATACCACCCAGATTTATTAATTCGGATACAAAATCGTCTCTCTTAAGCTCACTCAGATTTTTATCTAGAGTTATTCCTGGCCCCGGATTACCACTTACGACAATATATGTCGGAAAAACATTTCGTTGTTCCAAAAGCTGACAAACTCTGAAAGCAAATAATGCACCAAGGCTATGTCCGTAAAGTACAAAATTTAAGCCTTTTAAAGATTTTAATACTTGACCGAAAAAATCACATGCAGCTTCTTCAAAATCTTTTGTTAAGTTTTCGTTAATCCGATTTCCCCTTCCTGGCAGTTCTAAAGCAATTACTTCAAAATCGGCAAGAAAGGGCATCATAAACTCAAACGAATAACGACTCCCCCCGGCAAAATGAAACAAAAATAACTGTCTTCTTCTATTTTCGTGTTTCTCAGAATTTCCATTCATATCCTCTATAACCAAAGGCTGCTATTTGCACTAATGAATACTTTTGTAAATTTTAATAGCAGCATCAATATTCATTTTATTTTTAAAACCTAATTGTATTTTATGATAAACGAATTAATAAATTGCAGTTCATTTCTTTATCTGAAAAATCAACTAAGTCGTTCATAAAGGATTTCTTTTTCTCCAAATAGTCTTTCAGTAGTCAGTCCAAGTTCTTTGCACTTTGCTATTAATTTATTTGATTGAATAATCGGATTCGACTCGTCGGTATACCTTACAGAAGATATATATTCCAACCACGGCTCCTGCCCCATTGCATAAACATAAACCTCTTTTGGACGAAAAATATTTAACAACGAGAATGCCTCCTCAAAATTGGAACCAGCAAGTCTACGGCTAGCATCTTGATCCCGAGGAATCTTTTTTGTCATTAATGGACCATAAAGCCAAGTTAATGGAGCTCCATCACATTCCATTCCGAAGAACATTACATCAACCGTTCCTATCTCTTTTTGAACATGTTGATATAATGTCGGGTCTATAATCCTTGAATCAGCCATAAATAAGAGTTTAAACTTGCTTATTTTTACCAGGAAACAAGTTTTTGACAAAATATTTAAATCACTATGTTCTCCGGTAAAGGGTATTCCCGTTATAGCAGCATCAGAAAAATTTATAGTTTCCATCTCCTTAATGGAAATTACATTGTCAAAACCGATATTATTTAAAATGAGCTTCAAATTGGGGTCCTCCAATCTACCGCCGCCTGAATCTGGGACTATAATTGTTTTTATCTTATATCGCAATTGTAGTAAAGTCTCAAACAAAATGTGATCTTGATGATTATGCGTTATCAGTACGTAATCAATAGTTTCCGGAATATCTTCATAAGAAAAATGATTTACTTCAGAAACATATCCATAATAGCTAATTAGTGGATCTATTAAAATCGAAAGTTCTTTAGTTTCAATTAATATACATGCATGTCCAAAATATCGCATACGTATTTTATCCCCTAAATATTTTTTATACTCTTTTGGCTTTTCTTCGGTAAAAAACGAATCAAATAATTTCTCGTCTGACTCTGAAATATCGAACAATGATTTAATGTTCTGGAGCGGTTGAGGTATTCTTTTCATTTTAACTAATTCATCTATGCGACGGTCCTCAAATGGCAAAGGTAAAAAAACTGTTTTTAGGTCTTTAAAACGAGGGGTACTAAGACAAAATGGCCGTTGATCATTCTCTGTAACCCATATTGCTATACTTTGTATCTCTTTATTATAATACTTACTTTTATATAACAATGGCTCTACAAATCGAAAATCAGCGTTGTTGTTGCGATCATAATATAGTTCCACATATCCTTTCAGAATTTGCGGTATTTTTTCATAAAGGCTCTCAAGTCCATATCCCTTAGCTTCATAGAAAAGTAACCTATCAAGAGCTTTGATAGCGTCGGAAAAATTAATTAATAGACTATTAAATTTTAAAATGTTCGTTTTAAGTTGACTAACCTCATCCACTTTTTCGCCTTTCAAATCCATAAATGGCCCCCCCAACATTTTAGGGTTACGTACTGATTCTGCATGAGCTTCCGGTTCCAAAAGGTAAGAATCTATGATAGGGAGGTATCTGCCGGTCAAATTTAGCGCAGCGGTCGCAGGAAACACTAAATGACTCCAGGCATACCAATTTGAAATTAAAGGTTCGAACACCACATTGGGTTTTAGATACATTTTATCTTCCATCCTAATCAAATTTATCTTTTAATTTTTTGAGATTACATTTTCTTTTCAAACTATTGTTTGAAGCCTAGTCAAAGCGCTTACAATATAAATATATATATATTCAGATTTTATCAAATCAGCTTATTTATTAAAATTTTATTTAACACGGTGCCAATTTCAAAAATGAAGAATACAATTCAATTTATTCTTTATATTTTCCATACGATGTCGAAATAAAATCTAGAATATTTTTTGCAAATCTTAAACGACATCTTTGTATCGAGCATCAGATTTCATTCATTCTTATTTATATTTTGTTTACTCAAGCACATAAATGTTCGTTGTTTATGATTCCAAACAAATTTACAAAATACAAACTCTCCCAGCGACGTATCTAATTAACAACACCAACTAAAGGCATTTCCTTCGGAAAGAGATTTATTTTATTAGGTTGTTATCACAATCCGGAAAGATCATCCAAGGCTTGAATTCTTTAGCTGCTTCGAAATCCATTGTTGCGTACGATACTATAATAATGATATCGCCAACCGAGGCTTTCCTCGCTGCAGGTCCATTTAGACATATGATTCCACTGTCGCGTTCTCCCTTAATGATATATGTTTCTAAACGTTCACCATTGTTACAATTAAGAACCTGTACCTTTTCACCCGCAATTAAATTTGCGGCATCCAGTAGATTTTCGTCGACGGTTATACTACCAACATAATTTAACTCAGACTGCGTGACTTTTACACGGTGGATTTTTGATTTTAATACTTCTATATTCATACTGCTTTTACTATATATTACATTTTCTCAAAGAGTCTTTTGATAAATATTACAATACAATTCATATTAAATAATTGATTATAAAAAATTTAAAATACATTTCAGCATAAATAATTTTAAGTTAATGGCGTTTTTAGTACTATCCCAATCTACACTTATGCCCAATAAGCTATCATTTATGAAAATTAATTAAGTTTTGGAATATAATATTTATCTCTCCCTCGCCATGTTTATTAGAATCTTTTAAAAATATCAGCGCTCAAAAAATCCAATTTTCAGCCGATATTGTAATCGCTGACTGCCATCTATCAATTTCAAATACCCCTATTATTTTTATTGCGACCCCAAATTAGCAAACCTTTATCAAGAGGCACTTACATTTTGCGAATAAAAATAAAGGCGTTTTTTAGAAATTTAAGATACAGGAACAATAGCCGCAATGAAGCTCTCTGCTTTAAACCTATAAATTCCATAGCTGCCTGATCTCCGCCTGCAACCTCCATTATCTCTTTGATTTTTCTAACCCCTTTAGTACTTTCCTTCAATTGTTTAATTCCAATTTTTTAATTAACAAAAACTTACGACCGCATTATAGAATTATATCTTTTCGAAACTATATTTTATTGGCAACTTCAACTTTTAGTTATTAATTTTAAATGCTTTCATATAATACGCCGCACATTGTTTCCAACTGAGCTAAAAAAAATTAATAAATATTAAAACAAACGCTTTTGTATTATGGAGGAAATCCAGGATAACATTGTTAAATATCTAAAAAAAAATGCCACTATTTTTCCTGAAAAAACGGCATTTATATTTGCCGACACAAATGATGCTTCTGATATTAAAATTTCCTATGGTGAACTTCACAATAGAATTGAGTCACTAGCTAATCAACTACTATTTAGGTCACATAATGGAAAAAATGTACTATTGGTATACGATAATACCTTAGAATTTATCATTTCTTTCTTTGCCTGTCAATATGTGGGTGCCGTTGCTGTACCTATTGCCCCGTTATTAAAGAATAACCTAACTGAGAAATTTTTAAATGTAATTAAGGATTCTGAAGCCAGCCTTATTTTGTGTTCAAATAGTTTACTATCAAAAATAGAATATTCGCTTAAGTTAAACCATTTAGAATATTTACCCATATTTGCTACTGACCTTAATTACCCATTAATCGAGAGTTCAAGATTTCCTGATATCTTAAACAGTGGAATTTCCTTTATTCAATATACGTCTGGCTCCACAGACAACCCTAAAGGCGTGGTGATTACACACGAAAATCTGATAAGCAATCAACGTCAAATAAAACAGGCATTCAATTGTAACAAAGAGTCTATCATTTTTTCCTGGCTTCCATTTCACCATGACATGGGGTTGGTTGGAAACATCATTCAAAGTATCTACGTTGGTTGCACTTGTATTTTAGTTTCTCCATTTTATTTTTTTCAACAGCCTAAAATATGGATTGAAGCCATATCGAAGTTTAAAGTTACTCATTCTGGGGGACCCAATTTCGCCTATGATTTATGTATTAAAGCAATGGCTGATAGTGATTTATCTAAAATTGATCTTTCAAGCTGGAAAGTCGCATTTAACGGAGCTGACTATATAAAACCGGGGACGATTACCCAATTTTCATTTTTTTTTAGACCATGTGGATTTAAAAAAAATGTTTTTTACCCGTGTTATGGTTTAGCGGAAGCTACTTTGCTTGTTTCCGGGATTAAAAGTTCAAAGAAACCAACTATCATTTCAATTAATAAGGGGGAAAATTTAGAAGACGGGGGCTTTATTCAACTAACAAAAAAAAACAATAAAACATCAGAAAAAATTGTGAGCTCTGGGAAAGTTCCTGATGCTTTAACAGTTAAAATAATTTTAACCAAATATATTATTGAATGCCAGGAGTTACAATGTGGAGAAATTTGCATCTCTGGCAAGAACGTAACCAAACGGTACTGGAGTGGATTAAGTGGTGAGGGTTTTATCGAACTAGGCGGAAATCGATATCTAAAAACCGGAGATATTGGTTTTTTTTACAACAATGAACTTTTTGTTATCGGCCGCATAAAAGAGATGTTAATCGTTAGAGGTAAAAATTATTACCCATATGACATTGAGAGGGCGGTATCTGAAAGCCATTCAAAGTTGGAGTCCAATGGAGTTGTTGTTTTTGAAAACCCACAAGAAAAAGACACATTTATAATTGCTGCAGAATTGCAAAGAAAGTTTCTTAATCAAATCGATTTAACCCAAATAATTAATTCGATCAGCCGTTGTGTCACTTCTAAATTCGGTATATCACCGTCTGACATAGTTATTTTAAAACCCCGTGCAATTCCCAGAACCACTAGCGGAAAATTGCAGCGGCTGCTGTGTAAAGAGCTCTATCTGAAAAAAGATTTTAAAAGCCTAATGTCGAAGAATAAAATAGCCATCAATGTCACACTGCCGCAAACAAAAACAGAACTTTTAAATCGGGTAATATTAGAAAAAGACTTCCAAAGTGTAAAAAAATATTTAATTTACATCATCGCTCTAAAATCAGGATTAACTGATATAGAACTGCTTGAGTACTCAAATCTTGAACTCAACGAAATCGGGGTAGATTCATTAATAATGGTGGAAATAATTAACATAATTAACAAAGATTTTAGTATTAATCTTCAGGCTTCTGACATATTTAAAAATAGTAGGCTTAGTTCACTAATTAACTTTATTGAACAAATAGTATGGCTGAAATACAATGAAGCGCATGGAAACCAAATCATCTTATGAATGTTTTTGAAATTATTCAGGAATTAAAAAATAAAAATGTTGTTCCTGTAGCAGCAGAGGCCGGTCAATTAAAATTAATTGGACAAGTGGAGAATCTATCAGATGAATTCATCGCCGAGGTTAAGAAAAAAAAAAATGATTTAATTGCGTTTTTAAGAAACTCCACCAACACTAGTAATCCAATTGAAAAAATAAAAGAGGAAGAAAGTTACGCGCTCTCAAATGCTCAATTTAGGATTTGGATTTTGTGCCAGTCCCAAAGAGGTACCATAGCTTATAATATAGTAAAAGGCTTTCTCATCCGGGGACACATCGATGAAATTCATCTAGAAGAAGCATTTAGAATTGTTATAAAACGGCACGAAAGTCTACGTACAATTTTTAAAGAAGTAAAAAACGAACCGCGACAATTTATTTTAAATGACGTTCTTTTCAATATCCAATTTGAGAATTTCAGCCAAGTCACCCATAAGAAGAAAGATATTTTAAAAAATATCAATGTCTTACATAATCATTATTTTAACCTTTCGGAAGGCCCTCTAATTAAAGTTGTATTAACTAATGTCGCAAATAACGAAGCTGCAATATTTATCTGCATTCATCATATTATATGCGATGGGTGGTCGTTAGATATATTAATAAATGAAGTAAATACCGCATACGAAAACCTTATTAAAAATAAGTCTGTTAACCTTGAGCCTCTTGGTATTCAATATAGGGATTATTCTAACTGGTTTATAAAAAAGGTTAATGATTCTAAGGAAAAAAAATCAAAATTATTTCGCGAGAGCAATCTTTTAGAAGGATACGATCTGGTTGATCTTCCCTATGATTATTCCAGAAAGCAAACAAAGACGTTTAATGGAGGAATATCTAAATTCTACCTTGGAAAAGAAAAGTATGGAACCGTTGTTGATTTTTGCAAAAAGATAAATTTGTCCGTATTCAATTTGCTTTCTGGAGTATTGATCTTGCTGATTTACAAGTTATCCGGTCAAAGAAAAATTATCATTGGAGCTCCCGTATCAGGAAGAAATCATGTTGCTATTGAAAATCAAATCGGATTATTCATTAATACAATACCCATAGGCTCTCATATTGATGAAAAACAATCGCTTTTATCTTTTTTTGAAACACTTGGTTTAAATACGCTCAAAGGAACTGAATTCCAGGATTTCCCTTTTGAGGAAATGATAAAAGCCATTGACTTAAAATGGGATGCCAGTAGAAATCCCTTGTTTGATGTTATGGTTGTTTTACATAAAACGAATTGGGGTAACTTCAATAGCCAACAGAGTTCCCTGATATGGAGTTCTATAGAGAAATATTTATTTCCTAGAGGAAAAATTGAATTCGAAAATTTAACCTCCAAGCTGGATTTAACCTTTTTTTTTTCGAATGACCCTGATGGCGATTTCTTTCTCGAAATCGAATACTCAACGGATCTTTTCCATAAATCTACAATATCAAAATATTACGAAATATACCTGATAATATTATCACAAGTAATCGACTTTCCCGAAAAACCAATTAAAGATCTTGAAATATTGACTCAGGTAGAAAAAGATACTCTTTTATTCCATTTTAACAAACCAATTGAAAAAATAAAAGAAAATAACATCCTTGATCTTTTTAACCAATCATTTTTAAAGAACCCTCACAAAACAGCAATACTAGTTCAAGATAATACTATTTCTTACAAACAATTAGATTTATGTTCTGACAATTTAGCCAAATTATTGGTTGATTGGAATTTTAAAGAAGGTAATCAAAATTCAATTATTGGCTTACTCCTCGATCGTTCTGAATGGATGATCATATCGTTATTAGCGGTATTAAAAGCTGGGTTCGCTTACGTACCAATTGACATAAATTACCCTGAATCAAAAATTACTGATATAATTCAAGATACGCTATTAAATCTGCTTTTGACTGACGAAAATGGATTAGAAGTAATTCCTCGTACTTTTGATGGAAGTATAATTAATGTTAAAAGGGTTGGAGAATTTTCAAAACGAAGATTATCCAAAAAAGTGAGAAAAAAAGCAGGATATGAAAACCTCGCTTATGTCATCTATACCTCCGGTTCTACAGGACAACCGAAAGGGATAGAACTATGCCATGGCAATGCCATAGCTTTTTTAAATTGGGCTGTTAATGCGTTTAAGGAAGTCTCTTTTGAGATAATGTATGCCACGACATCTTATTGTTTTGACCTATCTGTTTTTGAATTTTTTTTACCGCTTATTTTAGGGAAAACTATCAGAGTACTTAATTCTGTGTTTGAAATTCAAAACTACTTATTACAGGATAGCATGGTACTGATTAATACAGTGCCATCCGCAGTAAGAAGTTTAATTGAACTGGGAGTCAACTGGCATAACGTAGTTGCTTTGAATATAGCGGGGGAAGCCGTACCTGTAAAACTTAAAGAAGCCCTTGACTATTCTACTATTGAAGTTCGAAACCTATATGGTCCGTCAGAATGTACCACCTATAGCACAGTTTATCATTTTAAAGATGAAAATCATAACTTAGTACCTATCGGTCATCCGATAGCCAATACCCAGATATACATCCTGGGGCCGGATCAGGGACTGGTGCCTGTTGGGGTAACCGGTGAGATCTGCATCAGCGGGGCCGGATTGGCGAGGGGTTATCTTAACCGCCCTGACTTGACTGCCGAAAAGTTCATCCCCCACCCTTTCAGTACCGTAGCCGGTGATCGTATCTACAGAACTGGTGACCTGGGACGGTGGCTCCCCGACGGCAATATCGAGTTCCTCGGTCGCGGTGATGACCAGGTCAAGATAAGGGGATACCGTATCGAACCCGGTGAGATTGA